>VSPV01000076.1 GCA_009775605.1 Paramuribaculum sp. | reverse complement strand
AGATACAACTCCTTGTTTTATTGTTATAAGATTGAATACCCAAAATTAAAAGTATATATATGAAAAAACTATTTGCTGAAGGAATCGGAACGATGTTTCTGGTACTTCTTGCCTGCGGAAGCGCGGTACTTGCCGGCCCGTCTATCGGAGGCCTTGGAATTGGTCTGTGTTTTGGCCTGGTTCTTGTATGCCTGTGTTATGCAATCGGAAATATTTCCGGCTGTCATGTAAATCCGGCAGTTTCAATTGCCGTGTTCCTTGCCGGACGTATGAGCGGTAAGGAATGCGTTCTCTACATAATAGCCCAGCTGATAGGCGCAACGGTAGGCGCAGGTTTCCTCTATGCTCTGTTCAATATGGGAGCCGGCTTCAACTACGGCGGAATAACAGCCGCCAGCGGCAGCTATTTAGCCACCAACGTTCTTCAGCCCGGCGCCACTTCGGTTATGGCTCTGTTTACTGAAGTGCTTCTGACTTTCTTTTTTGTCCTTGTGGTGCTCGGAGCAACTGACGAAAAGAAAGGTTTCGGTAAATTTGCCGGTCTGGCCATAGGCCTTGCGCTCGGTCTGGTAAATATAGTAGGTATTCCTGTGGATAACTGCTCGGTCAACCCGGCACGCAGTTTTGGCCCGGCCGTTTTCGATCCTTCGGCCTGGGGCGATTTCTGGATAATGGTAGTGGGCCCGATAATCGGTGCGGTCATAGCAGTGGTATGCTGGGCTGCCGTAGCAAAGGCTCAGAAGTCAATAGAGTAAAAGACTCTTCAATAGCTATTAAAAGGTAATAACCGGTTCCCGGTTTCGCAATGAGAGTTCTCCTGCGAAACCGGGAATCCTTTTGTTTTGCTGTAAAAAAGATTGCCCTCAAGAAATTTTCCCTTAATTTAGTGCCGTAATTCCTTAATGAAGGATATAGCTATTGAATTTATGGAAGAAAAGAAGAAGGTAGGATATAAATCGGCACTGAGATGGATACTGCCTATATGCGGACTTTGTGCCATAGCATTATTGCTGTGGCAGTGCTGGGTGATAATACGTAATCCGGCCGACCCTGAGGGGCTGAGAGGTCTTATCGATCCGCTGATAATGGTTGCAGCGTTCGGTTTCATTTATCTTAAAGTAAGACAGGAAAAGAAGGAGGAGAAGAAATGACGCCGATGTTTATTCTTCTTGGAATGCTTTCCATAGGCTTCCTTTTGAGAAAAATCAATCTGCCCAAAATTCCTTCGTGGGTACTGACGGGGATTGTTTCCTTGCTTCTGTTTTTCTTCGGAGCAGCCGTGGGGGCAGACAAAGCCGTGGAAGCCGAGATAGGGCACTTAGGAGCAAAAGCGCTTTTGCTCGGTTTTGTCGGAGCTCTCGGCAGCGCTGTCGCGGCATACGGATTTCTTCAAATTCTTGACCGATACAGAAAGCGAAAATGAAAGGTAGTCTGATTGCCATACTGATGTTTGCGGCCGGAATTGCGGCTGCTCATTTTCATATCATACCGGATGATATAACTGTCAGAGCGCATGACCTTGCTCTCTATACGCTCTATGCGCTTCTGGCACTGGTAGGGTTCGAATTCGGTCATAACAACATGATGGGTACACTACGGGGGATAGATGCACCGTTGTTTTTTCTTCCGTTTTTCTCTATAGCCGGTACGTTGGTGGCAACGGTGGCATTGGGAATGCTTTTCGGTCAGTGGTCCGTCAAAGACTATTTTGCTGTTGGAAGCGGTATGGGATATTATTCTCTGTCATCACTTCTCATTCTTGATGTGAGGGGACCGGAGCTTGGAGCGGGACTTGCCACTCAGCTTGCCATGCTGGCTTTTCTGACCAATATGAGCCGTGAACTTGTAGCGCTGACGTGCGCTCCGATGTTCCGGAAATATTTCGGGCGACTGGGACCGGTGGCCGCTGCGGGAGTAACATCGGTGGATGTCACATTGCCTGTGATAGTGAAAGTGTGCGGCCAGCAGACAATGGTTGTGGCGGTAGTCAATGGCATAGTACTGGAATTGACAGTGCCGTTGCTTGTCACATTTTTCTGCAGTTTATAAAAGTCAGGAGACGTGTATTTCTGAAAATGGGAAAAGGGGAGCGGAGTTTTCTATTCTTTGAAATGGATAGCCTCCATGAAACGGCGCACGACTTCGGGCTTGCCGGTATATTTGCCTTTGTCCTCGCTTAATTTGCAGGTGTCGTTATAGAAATTCCAGCTTTCAGTGATTTTCACGGCCACGAGTTTTATTACTATGTTGCGGGGAACGATGCCCGGGAAATCATTAGTGAAGTGCGTGCCGATGCCGAATGAGGGCATGACGAGACGTGAGGCAACCCGGTTGATCTCTATTGCCTCATCAGTGTCCAGACCATTGCTGAAAACAACCTGTTTGGACAACGGATCAATGCCGAGGCTCCGATACTTTTCCACAATCTTTTCAAGCTGATCAAGATTGTCGCCACTGTCCACTCGAAGTCCTTTGAACATATTGGCATAGTCTTCCGAAAAATTAAGACTGAATATGTTCCATCCATAAGTGTCATAAAGATAAGTACCGAGTGCCCCTCGGAAAGTCCGGGCCCAGACTTTCATGGCAATATTATTGGACATCTGAGGACCATACATTCCGGCTATAGCGCATATAAACTCATGTGCCATCGTTCCGATAGGTGTAAGGTCGTATTCCATTGCAAGATAGATGTTGCTTGTGCCAACGAAACGTCCCGGTCCTGAAAAATCTTTATTTGCTCGTGAAAGCATCTTCACAAGAGTTTCATGTGCCTCGAACGACGCCCTGCGCCGCGTTCCGAAATCACTGAACATGCATCCGGACTCAATCAGTCGTTCTCCTTTTTCATAGGATCTTTTGGCAAAATCGTCGAGATTCATCAGGCAGCTCTGACCGGTCATCTCATAATATAATTCCGAAACGATGGCGAGCACTTTGACTTCGAGAAGAATAGTATCGCTCCAGCTCCCCTCGAATTCAATTTCAAGATGACCTTCCGCATTCTGGTTAACGGTGACCCATCGGCTGTCATAGCGGAAGCCACGGAGGAATGTATAGAACCAGAAAGGAATATAATTGCATCTCCGCTTCATGAAATCAATCTCCTCCTCGGTTATGACCACGTTTTCGAGCATCTTTATCTGCCGTCTGAGTTCGTCGGCGAATCCTTCGGGATAAACGGTATTGTCCCTGTCTTTGAACCGATATTTTACCTGCGCTCTCGGATAATTCTCGATCACGGCACAGCACATGGTGAACTTATACAGGTCGTCGTCGGTAAAATGTGTGATAATCTGTCTCATGTCTTAATAGTTAATCGTGGTTGAAACCGTATTGGTCTATAATCTTTTCCAGAGCTTTGCCTCCATCCAGAGACGGGGAGAAGCGTCGGAATACAGTAAAGTCTAAATCAGGCAGAAACCGGGATGCATCGCGCAAAGTATTGAGCACGCATACGTCGCCTGCGATGCCACAGATGTCTATTTTCCCTATGCCATATTTGCGTGTGACGGTGAGGATAAAATCAGCAGCCTTAGGATTCTGAAAAATCGAATATTGATCCTGATCCTTTTCGCATCCCTTGTGGAGGATGAAAGTCTCGCCAGCTGTGGAATATGCGGCTTCAAACACTGAGGGCCATATGGCGGCTCCCACTGTGTCGTGAACACAATGTCGCGGCCATTCACCGCCATAATCCTTGAAAGAGCAATGATTGTATGGATGGCGGTCGGCAGTGATTATTTTCACGGCATATCTTTCGTCGGATAATAAAATATAATCGGCGAGCCGGTCCATTGCCGGTAACGCTCCCGGAACTGGCAGAGTGCCGTTTATGAAATCGACTTGAGGGTCGACGATGAGAATCATTCTTTCCATTTGGGATATCGGAAATTTATTTTTTAACAAATCTCAGTATCCTATTGTTGAGAAAAAATCAAGCCGACGTGAACAAAGAAATATACAGTGATGTTATATAGCCAAAGAGAAGGCATTTTGCTGACGTTATTAAAAAGTCACACCATCTTAATAGATTGACCTTCTCAGCCCCGGTCTCCGCGGACCGTGGGCTCTTTTTTTATATACGGCATGCGGATAAAGCCGCTTTTAGACAGATTCCTTATTGCAGTCACGACAATAAGAGGCACAGCTACACCGACTATTGAATATAAAATCCAGAATACATCGTCGTGATTATTGAAGTGTATGACCATGTGGCATCCGATCTGAGCCGGGTCAAGACCATACCACCATATTTTTATCAGACTTACTAACTTGAAGCTGATTATATGGAATATAAATACATACAGGGTGTTGTCGCCTATGAATACGAGAAGTTTCCTTAACCGCCCATCCTTTGCGTCTATAATTGAGGATAAATAGTGAACAGCAAGAAATCCGATGGTTCCGGTGAGGGGGAGTGTGATGAGGTCGGCAAGCTTGCCGGAGTTGTTCATTCCTGAAAAATGGAGTTTTGCCGAAACAAGAAGAATGGTGAGGTATAAAAGAAAAAGAGCCCAGTGTCTGCGGATGGCCGGGAGATAGTGGCTGAGGAGCGCACCGATACCGAAGAAAAAGATGCCCCAAGTCTCTCTCCATCCACCTCCGGCGAGGACGTTTATCTTTACTCCGGAAAGAATATGGAATGCCGTAAAGCCGAGAGACAGCATGCAGACGGCGAGGATTCCTCCCGTAGGAGAAAACTTTCCTGTGGAGTCTATGGCTTTATAAATAAGAAGAAAGAGTATACTTGCCACGAATAGCCCGCGGAAAAACCAGAATGCTCCGGCCATAAACTCATCATAACCTGACATTCCGGTTACAATCAGAACGGCTCTCTGCAAAGCATTATGAATAGTGTAGGGGTGTGTTACACCACCTGTCCAGTTGCCATATTGCTCATTGAGGATACCAAAATGGAACCACAGATTGTGGAGCAAAAGAAAAATCATACTCCATTTCACAAAAGGGAAATAGAGTCCCTTAATTCTTTTTGAAATGAATGTCCAGGGATCTGAAAGATATTTTCGGTTGAAAAAATAGCCGGCCGCTATGAAAAAAAGCGGCATGTGGAAAGTGTAGATGAAGTTGGTGAGCAATTCCGGGGCTTCGGCATGCCCGATCACCATCAGAATTATGGCTATGCCTTTGGCGATGGAAATAACAGAATCGCGCTTCATGGAGTTGGCTTGCAGCAGGAGATTATTCGTCGGGGACGAGTTGCGAAAGGCGACGTTCAAGTTCGGTGGACGTCAGTTTAGTATAAAGTTTTCCTTTATAAGCAACCGAGATATTTCCGGTTTCCTCTGAAACGACTATGGCAAAAGCGTCTGTGGCCTGCGCTATGCCCAAAGCCGATCTGTGACGCAGGCCGAGCGCTCTCGGCACATTGCGGTCATGGCTTACCGGAAGGATGCAGCCGGCGGATTTAAGGCGATTATGGGCTATGATAAGCGCTCCGTCATGCAGCGGAGAGTTTTTGAAGAAAATATTCTCGATGAGACGGCTGTTGATTAATGCGTCGATTATATCGCCTGAACGTTCGTAGGATTCAAGCGGTACGGTCTGCTCGATTACAATAAGCGCTCCGGTCTTAGACTTCGACATATTCATGCATGCATAGACGATGGGGAGAATCTGACGTCGTGCATTGGCCTGTCGCTCTTCGGGGCTCGCATGATGGAAAAGATTTGAGATGAACCGCCATCGTTTATGGTCGCCGAGGCCTACAAGAAACCTCTTGATCTGGTCCTGGAAAAGAATCACGAGGATAATCAGACCTATGCTCATGAATTTGTCGAGCACAGTGCCTATGAGCTTCATTTCCAGAATCTGTGAGGCAATTATCCAGACAATGAAGAATGTGAGGATACCAAAAAATATATTGATGGTTCCGGAATCCTTCATTATCTTGTAGATATAGAAAAGAAGCAAAGCCGCGAGCGCTATGTCGAAGGCATCGAGAATAGAAAATGTATCCATTATATGAAGGCGAGATTGGCTTACTTATGAGTATTGTTTTGTGACAAGTCCGGTAAGAACAAGAGCCTGTCGTGCTTCCTTTACATCATGCACACGGAGAATTGAGGCACCCTTGGATAGGGCTATTACGTTCATAACGGTCGTGGCGTTCAGTGCCTCATCCGGTTTTATTCCAAGCGGACGTGTAAGCATTGACTTACGCGAAATCCCGACGAGCAAGGGGAGACCGAGAAGATTCTCCATTGTCTCGAGATTTCGCATTAATTCGTAGTTCTGCTCAACGGTTTTGGCGAATCCGAAGCCCGGGTCAACTATGATATCAGAGACACCGAGCGCTTCGAGGCGGCCAAGAATTGTTGAGTGCTCTTTAATGACATCGGCAGTCACATCGTCGTAATCCGTAAGGGTCTGCATGGTGGAGGGGGTACCGCGCATGTGCATGAGAATATAGGGGCATTTCAGGGACGCGACAGTTTCGAGCATGTCAGCGTCGAGCGAGCCTCCGGAAATGTCATTCACTATATCGGCACCAAGAGAAGATATTGCTGTCCGGGCAACGTTGGCGCGAAAGGTATCAACTGAAACCGGGATGTCGGTGTTTACCGACCGTATCGCCTCCAATGCCGTTTCAAGACGTCTCAGTTCTTCTGTTTCCGAGACATCAGCCGCGCCGGGACGGGATGAATACGCTCCTATGTCAATCATATCGGCGCCTTGGTCAATCATGGCCCGGGTGCGCTCAATGATGGATTCGCGGCTGAGTGTGCGCGAACCCGGGAAGAAGGAATCGGGAGTAGCATTGACTATGCCCATAATCTGAGGGCGTTCGATCAAACGGATACTTCCTTTTATGTTAAGTGTGAACGGCAGAAAAGCCATAATGATCAGATGCTCTAAATTCGAGGCTAATTTACAGCATTTTTATATGATATGCAAAACTGCGTAATGAGCCATGAACCTTTTTCACAGGATATCAATGCTGTTCAGCATTACCAGGAAAATGGCCGGAGGGGCAATCCATTTCAGGCAGAATATGATATAGGGCATTCCTTTGTCGGTAACACTCCCATTGTTTGAAAGCTGCTTTCTGATAACCTGTTTGTCGAGTTTCCAACCCACGAAAAATGCGATAAACATTCCGCATAAAGGCATGAAGATGTTGGATGCCACGTAGTCGAGGAAATCGAAAAATGTCTTACCGAACAGCGTGGCGTCTCTTAATGGTCCGAAACTGAGCGCGCAAACGCAACCCAGAACCATGGCAACGGCCAGAACTGTGAGATTCGCCCCTCGGCGCGATAATTTGAGTTCCTCTATCAGAAATGCTATCTGAATTTCGCTCATGGAGATAGTGGAGGATATGGAAGCCAGAAACAGCAGGAAGAAGAATATGGATGCCCATATCATTCCTCCGTTTATTGAACGGAACACTTGAGGCAGAACCTCATACACCAGAGCTGGACCCTGGGCCGGCTGCATTCCGAAAGAGAAGACCGCGGGAAAAATCATCACTCCGGCAAGAATAGCTACAAGAGTGTCGAGGATTGCGGTTGTGAATGCCGTTTTGGCCAGCCTGGTGTCATCGGAAAAATATGACGCATAGGTGAGCATGGTTCCAACACCGATACTGAGAGAGAAGAAAGACTGTCCGAGAGCACTGAGAACAACGTCAGGAGTAAGTTTTGAAAAGTCAGGGAGGAACAGAAATTTCAAACCTTCCGAGGCCCCTGACATGAAAAGTGAATTTATACAAAGGACTATAAGCAACACGAACATAAGAGGCATGAGAATATTGTTGAGTTTCTCAATGCCCTTCTGAACGCCACGACTGAGGATAATGTAATTCAGCAGGAGGAAAACGAATGTCCAGAAGACCGGACGCCATCCGCCTCCTATGGCTGTGGCGAAAGTCTGGGAAAGATTGCCGGACTCTGAAAACAGTTCGCCGCTGATGGAAAGCCATATATACTCTACGGTCCAGCCGGCGACTACGCTGTAGAATCCGAGAATCATTACCGAACTGAGGATGCCGATAAGAGCCAGAACAGACCATCCGGGACGTCCGGGAGCGAGGGTTCGGAACGAACGGAATTCATTGCTTCTTGTCTGCCTTCCCATAATGAACTCAGCACATATAACGGGAAAGCCTATCAGAAATATAAATCCAATATAGCAGAGCATGAAAGCTCCTCCTCCGTGGCTTCCGGCCTCATAGGGGAAGCGCCAGATATTTCCGAGGCCGACAGCCGAGCCGACAGCCGCAGCTACCGCGCCTATACGTGTTGTGAATACAGCTCTTGTATTTTTCTTATCCATGTCAAAAATTTCAGTAATAAGTTCAGTTGTCTACAGTCTCGCCGTAGAAGTCTCTTTGACGATACTCGCGTTCGCTTTTGTTTTTTGTTTTTCCGGTTTTTCGCCGTTTCTTTTTGACCACGCCTGTATCGGGGCGCTCCTGGTATTTTATTTCATGAATGCTGACGGAAGAATCGGCCGGAACACCGGGGTTGTATGCCTTGTCGGTACGCGACATAATCCCGGAAATTAATGCCGCGATTATAATCAGTCCTATGATTGAAAGGAGAATTATTAGCCCTCTGCGTTCCGAACCGGTGGATTCCATTAATTTAAAGCGAGATAAAATAATTGAGAAGCACCATGAATATGAGTACCGGTGCAATAAAGCGGATTGCGAAAAGGCATGGCACAAAGAGCCGCGAACGAATAGTCCCGTCGTTATTCAGCTGATGCTTCAACAGGGATTTTGGCGCTACCCATCCCACATATACACATAGCAGGATTGAGACTACGGGCAGGAATATGTTGGTGGCCACTGCATCAAGGAAATCGAACAGAGGCATTCCGGCAATTATAAATGTACTGTCGGGGTTAAGGGAGAGAGAACAGAGGCTGCTGAACACAAGGAGGGGAAGCAGGACTATAAGGCATGCATATCTGCGTCGCAGTCCGATTCTGTCGCGAACAAATGCCACAGAAACTTCGGCGATGGAAATGGTGGAGGTGAGAGCCGCCACAGTCAGAAGGGTGAAGAACATTACCGACCAGAACGCCGAGAACTGCATGCGGGCGAACACCTCGGGGAGTGTGACGAAAACAAGAGTGGCTCCTTTCAGGCTTTCTCCTGCAAGACCGAAGGATGTGACAGCCGGGAAAATGATAAGTCCCATCATTACTGCCACCAGCATGTCCAGCAACGAAACCGTAACGGCGGTACGCATGAGTTTTGCGTCGCGGGGAAAGTAGGAGGCGTAGGTGATAAGGATGCCCATGCCAAGACTCAGAGAGAAAAATGCCTGTCCCAACGCATTTAGAACCGTTGTGGCTGAAATGGAGGAAAAATCGGGATTCAGAAAGAATTCCAGACCTTTCGAGGCATCGGGGAGATTGAGACTGACCACAAGCAATGCGATGAGTATCACCACAAGCATCGGCATAAGTATATTGGAGAGGCGTTCGATCCCTTTCGTGACGCCGGCCAAAAGCACACCGAGATTAAGGAAAATAACAATGAGGGTAAAAATAATTGGGCGAACCGGCGATGCCGTGGCTTCCGTCATTGCTGCCGCGAAGTAATCAGACAGTCTGACACCGGAAGGTATATCGTAAAGGGAACCGTTGAGGGAATTCCAAAGATACTCAAGAGCCCATCCCGCTACCACCATGTAGAAGCACAGGATAAGATAACTCGCCAGGACAGCAAGCCCACCTACAAACCACCAGGGTTTTCTGGCACCAAGGTTTTTGAAGGAAGTGACGGCATCGCTTCCGCCGGCTCTTCCGAGAGAGAACTCAGCGACCATAACGGGAATTCCCAGAATTATAACACATGCTACATACACGAGCAGGAAAGCTGCTCCTCCGCCTTGCTGAACTTCTGCGGGGAAGCGCCATACGTTTCCGAGGCCTACTGCAGATCCCACAGTAGCGGCAATCATCCCTGCCTTTGATGCGAAAACATTCTTCTTTGCCATATTATTTCTTACCTTATGTATTACTATGTGTACCTTAGAAGTCCGCCAAACGAACCATAAAAATTGTTTAGGGGATAAATTATAAATACAAAGGTAGTTAAAAACATGAAAAAGTAGAACATTTTGAAGTAAATTTGCCAATAAAAGTCACATAATGATATCTCATACCAATCTTTTGATGGACAGATTGCCAAAGTATTTTGCTTCGGCAATCGTTTTGATTGTCATTCTTTATGCGGTTCTTACGCCAAATCCGCCAAGTATCCAGATGTTTTCCTTCCCTCATCTGGATAAAGTCATTCATTTTCTGATGTTCGGAGGTCTGTCGGCAACCATACTATGGGATTATGGCCGACTCACAGGAAAATATGGCGTTCGCCAATGGCTGATTGTAGGCTTATGTTGTGGAGCCTTCGGCTTTCTTACCGAATTGTTCCAGGAACTTGAGAATGCCGGGCGGAGCGCCGACTGGAAAGACGGTCTTGCGGATTTCTCCGGAGCTTTTATTGTGCCATTGATTTTTAGCTCCATAATACGGAGTCATACCCGGCATCGCCGGATGAGGCTGTCGGATTTGAAAAAGACTCCAGGAGATAAGGACAGAAAGCTTTACGAAGGTTCCTTCCCTGAAGATGAGCGCCGTGAGTGGTCAGCCCTTGAAGAAATATCTAATGAAAGGAAAGACAGTTTCAGGCTGACGCATGTCATGTATCAAGGTAGGTTCGCCGGTATAATATATTGGTGGGATTTTGGCGATTTTGCCTATATCGAGCATTTTGCGATAGATTCCAGTGCGAGAAACTGTGGTCTTGGCGGTCGTGCTCTCGATATGTTTACGACCAAGCTCAGGGACAAAGGTGTCGTTCTTGAGGTGGAACCGGAGACAGATGGAGAGCTGGCGCGCAGGAGAATCGGCTTTTATCAGCGCCATGGTTTTGAGCTCATAAAAGATTTCAAATACCTTCAGCCTCCGTATTCATCCGGCAAAAACGAACTTGAATTATGTCTTATGACAAAAGGGAAGTGTCCGCAAGCAGAAATAATGGCCTTGACATTAAGGAAAGAGGTATATGGAGTAAATTGACATTATTTAACGTAATGCTGACAAATAATCACTCTTAAAATGAAAAAAAATGCGCCATTGTGCATAATTGCATTTTTATACACGATAAATTAATTAACTTTGCGGCGTAAAATTAACAAAGAATAAACAAAATTATCCTTGAAATGGATTCGGCAAACATTGAGGTGAAATATGGCGATGAAAGCCATGTTAAATATTCAGAGCAGATATGCCAGTTGATTTATGAATCAGCTCTTCAGCGCGGCACGGGCATAGCCCGTCGCTCACCCGATTACATTGGGTCGAAGCTTAGATCCGGAAAAGCCGTTGTGGCGCTTGACGGTGAAAGGCTGATCGGGTGCAGCTATATTGAAAGCTGGGGCCACGGAGATTATGTTTCTACTTCAGGCCTTATAGTAG
>VSPV01000075.1 GCA_009775605.1 Paramuribaculum sp. | reverse complement strand
AGATAGGCCAGGGGCGGGAGGGCGAGCGACCAGAAAACCAGCGGCGGTATGATGCGGCCCACTCTGCGGCGGTAGAAACCGCCGAGGGTGGAGGATTGGGGCAGAGGCAAAAGAAGGACTCCCGTAATCATCACAAACAGCGGAACGCAGGAACGCATGAGGCTCCCGAGCATGGTGCCGGTGAGGAAGGAAGCGCGGTCGGCGTCGAACTGGGCAACAAAACCGTCGCAGCAATGACTGAACACAACCATAAAGCATGCGAGCACTCTCAGGGAGTCAATCCAGCCGATATGGTCTGCGGCCTTTACGGCCTGACAGGCAGAGGGTGAAGTATTCATCGGTATGAAAAGGTATGAATCAGAAGAGTATTATGAAATTTTTTCCCGATGTCTGTAGACCGTGGGTGAAACCCCGATAATTTTTGTGAAAATACGTGTGAAGTAAGCGGAATCGCTGAAGCTCAGAATCGACGAGATTTCATTTATTTTCATCTTTGACAGCTCAAGATACATGCACGCTTTCTGCATTTTGATTCTCAGGAAGCAGTCGATGGGCGACATGCCCGTCTGTTGGCGGAAAAGAGCTGAAAAATGTGAGGTGGAGTAACTGAAATGTTTCGCAATCATCTCAAGGGTGAGGTTCTGGCGGGTGCATTCCTGCATGAACTGTATGGCTTGCTGCGATAGCGAGGGGACTACGTCCTGCTGTTCATAAGGCTGGAAGCTGAACTGGTCGGGCCAGCGGAACGAAGCCAGAAGGGGATAAAGGTGCATACAGGAACTGATCATGTAGTCCTTGATGTATCCGCGCAAAAAGTTCCGGTATACTTCATCGAACATTTCGGCACGACGGTCTATGCGGGAGTTCTGTTCAACCTCGAAATGAACGGGTCCTTCGGAGTCCAGAAGGAAACGGGTGGCAAGACGTCCCTGAAAATGAACCCAGTATATGCTCCATGGATCCTTGGTGTCGGCTCCGAAAGAATACGGCTCATCGGGAGGAAGAGTGAAATAGGAGTTGGATGTGACCTCATAGCGTTTATTGCGTATCTCATACCATCCCCGTCCCTCGGTGCAGAACACCAGCATGCAGTAATTTACTCCCATCGGCTTTACAACAGTATGGTATTTCACCCGCGGGAAAAAACCAATCTTCCGGACATAAAGGCCGGAGATAAGAGGGTCGTCGGCAAACTCTGTAACTACGTTTGGAGGGAGTGATGCCAGCTTTTGTCCCTTGAAACCTTCTTTAATTTGAATCGCCATAAGATAATCCAATTGATTAGCTACAAAGTTACATATTTTTTCATATTTTTTTGCAATAACTTTGCGGTCGAAATAAAAAAAGAAAAAGTTTCCATGAAAATCATCAGATTTATCCCGGCGGCTCTGGTTGCTGCCGCAATAACCACCGGCTGTTCAACCGGTAAGAATTCAGAAGCAGTGAGAAACGCTGAACTCGCCGACCGTATACTCTCTGACACTACCATGGCGCGGGTCGACTCAATGGCTCGGGAAGCGTTGAAGGGCAGTTTTAACGCCGGCAGCGGCTATTCCCAGGTATGGGCCCGCGACCTCAACACATTTGTGGAGACTGCATGTGAGGTCAATAATCCGGCTGACATACGCGAGGCCCTCATGATATTCCTGCGTCTGCAGCAGCCCAACGGCGAGATTGTGGACAGCTACGTGGTGAACGAGGATTTCAACTGGGGTGACGACCAGGTGTTCCGCTCTCCTTACGATGACAAGCATGTGGGCTTCAAGAACACGGTGGAGACCGATCAGGAGACTTCCTGGATTCAGGCACTGTGCAAATATGTGGATAAGACCGGTGACACAGCGGTGTTCAACGACACCGTGGCCGGAAAGACTGTCAATGCCCATATCGACGACATGATATCTTATCTCATGCGCGAGCGTTTCAATGAAGACTACGGTCTGCTTTACGGCGCGTTCACGGCCGACTGGGGCGACGTTCAGCCCGATTCCACCAACGTGGTGGATTTCACGGAGAATTCCACCCGCACAATCGACGCCTACGACAATGCCATGCTGATAATAGCGCTTGATCGTCTGGCAAAATCGAATCCGTCAATGCCCGGTATCGACAAATATAAGG
Source organism: Paramuribaculum sp. (assembly GCA_009775605.1). Classification (GTDB taxonomy): domain Bacteria; phylum Bacteroidota; class Bacteroidia; order Bacteroidales; family Muribaculaceae; genus Paramuribaculum. The sequence continues at coordinate 9,400 of VSPV01000075.1, read as the reverse complement.
AACTGCGCGACAGCATAGCCGTGCGCACGCGCCGTCATCTCTGGGATGAGGCCAATCAGAAAATCGTGCCCCATATCCATATTGACCCCTCGCCGCTGCCAGCTGACTTCGACGAATCCAAGATGCACTATCACGGAGGAACGGCAATAGCCATAGAAGCCGGGCTCCTCAAACCCGAAGAAATCGCAACAGTCAACAAGCAGATGCTTGAGAACGTGAAGCTGTCGGGGATGCCGTCGATCGGTCTGACTATCTATCCCACCTATCCCGAGGGTTTCTTTACCGGCGGAATGGCCACTCCTTATGTCTATCAGAACGGCGGCGACTGGACATGGTTTGGCGGAAGAATGATACAGCAGCTTGTAGCCAACGGCTTTGTGGAAGAGGCCTACAACGAGATACAGCCCATGCTTGAGCGTGTGGTTAAGAACAATGGATTTTATGAATGGTATGGCCAGGGGGGTGTGCCCAGCGGCTCAGGCAAGTTCAAAGGCTCGGCCGGCGTACTTACCGTGGCAATCAAAATGCTCCGTGACTGGGCAGAGGCCAACAAATCTGATAAGAAATGAGAAAATCGAATTACGACAAATATCCAGCCACAGAGGTCGAAGGGCCTCTGTGGGCCGGATGGGAAGCAATATGTGAAGAACTCGGACATGCGTCGGAGTCGCGCAAGGCTATTGTGGTGGAATGCTATCAGGGCGTATATCCGGATGATGTGAAGGAAGCCCTCGGGCAGATACCTCACACTCTACTGACAGACACCCGCGACCTGATGCGCGATGAAGCCGAGATAGAGGCGATGACACGTCCCTGGTTAACCGACGACCGTCTCTTCGGACACCGTGCCAATTTCAGCATCGACGACTTTCTTGACCCGGAGAAAATGGCTTCGGCCAAAAAGAAAATCGCGGAAAACCGGGGCCTTTCGATAATCATAGGTCCCGGTGCCTCAAGGCTGGCACCCGAAGATAGTGTGCTTGTTTATGCCGACATGGCCCGCTGGGAAATCCAGCAGCGTTCCCGCCGCAAGGAAATATGCGGTCTGGGCGTAAGCAATTCGTCCGAAGCGGCTTCCCTGCATTACAAGCGCGGATATTTCATAGACTGGATTGTATGCGACAATCTGAAAAAGACGCTCATGGAGCGGGTGGACTACTGGCTTGACACTAACAATGCGTCGGAGCCGAAAATGACCGACTCGGCCACTGTGCTGGCAGGCCTTGATAAGACGGCCAGCAAGCCTTTCCGCGTAGTGCCGTTTTTCGACCCCGCTCCCTGGGGCGGCCAGTGGATGAAAAAAGTGTGCGGCCTCGATCCCGAACCTGACAACTACGGCTGGTGTTTTGACTGCGTGCCGGAGGAAAACAGCCTGCTGCTGCGTATCCAAGGCCAACTCTTCGAGCTTCCGGCCAACGACCTTGTGTTTTACCGCACGCGCCAGCTTTTAGGCGCTCCGGTGGAGGCGCGTTTCGGCCAGGATTTCCCCATACGTTTCGACTTTCTCGACACCATGGAGGGCGGCAATCTGAGCCTGCAGGTGCATCCCACCACACAATATATCCGCGATACTTTCGGAATATACTATACCCAGGACGAAAGCTATTATCTTCTGGATGCCGAACCGGAGGGTGCCACCGTGTTTCTCGGACTGCGTGAGAATATAAATCCCGCCGAAATGATAGATGCTCTCGAGCATTCGCAGGAAACGGGCGAACCGTTTGACGCCACGCGCTATGTGAACCAGTGGCCTGCGAAGAAGCATGACCACTTCCTGATTCCGGCCGGAACTGTACACTGTTCGGGTGCGGGAGCCATGGTGCTTGAAATCAGTGCAACCCCCAGCATATTCACCTTCAAGCTGTGGGACTGGGGTCGCCTCGGTCTCGACGGCCTTCCCCGGCCTATAAACATAGGCCACGGCAAGAACGTGATTCAGTGGGAGCGCACCACCGGATGGGTTAAAGAGAATCTGGTGAACCGCGTGGAACCCGTGGACGCGGGCGACGGATGGCGCGAGGAACGCACCGGCCTTCATGAAACCGAATTTATAGAGACGCGTCGGCACTGGTTCACGAAACCGGTTACGCTCAATACCGGAGGTGGTGTCAACGTCCTCAATCTCGTGGAGGGCGACGAGGCTGTGGTTGAAAGTCCGTCGGGAGCGTTTGAGCCTTTTGTAGTGCATTATGCCGAGACTTTCATAATTCCCGCCTCGGTGGGTGAATACACCATACGCCCCTACGGTGCCGCTGAGGGAAAGGAGTGCGGCACAATTAAAGCCTCAGTGCGTTTCCGCAATTGATAAATTGATTAAATTTGCAGTAATAACCAGTCATCAGTCATAGTACCATGAATTTATACAAAAACGACCCGAGGGTTGTCCTCACGCTGGATGCCGGAGGAACCAATCTCGTATTCTCGGCGATGAGGGGATGTGAGCGGATAGGGGAGGCTTTCCATCTCCCTACCGAAGCCCACGACCTTGAAAAATGTCTGGGCAACATAGTGGAGGGCATGCGTCACATATCGTCGCAGACCGACATACCACCCGTGGCGATCAGTTTCGCTTTCCCCGGCCCTGCCGATTACCGCAACGGAATAATAGGCGACCTTCCCAATTTCCCCTCATTCAGGGGCGGAGTGGCTCTGGGCCCGTATCTGAGCCGTAAGTTCGGTCTGCCGGTGTTTATAAACAACGACGGCAATCTGTTTGCCTACGGCGAAGCCATGTACGGATCGCTTCCGGACATCAACCGTCGCCTTGAGGAAGCGGGAAGCTCCAAGCGTTTCCATAATCTTATAGGCGTGACCCTCGGGACCGGATTCGGAGCCGGAGTGGTGGTGGATGGAACCCTGCTTCGTGGTGACAATGACTGCGGGGGTGATATCTGGTGTTTCCGCAACAAATATTCTCCCTCCCTTATCGTCGAGGAGAGTGTCAGCATCAGGGCCGTGAAGCGTTACTATGCCGAGAAGTCGGGCGACGGACGCGACCTTACGCCCTACGATATTTTCAAAATAGCCGAAGGCCAAGCCGAGGGCGACAGGGAGGCGGCAATCTACTCGTTTGAATGCCTCGGACACGCTGCAGGCGATGCACTTGCGGCCATGCTGACTGTGGTAGACGGCCTGATAGTGATAGGCGGTGGAATCGCGGGTGCAAGAAAATATTTCATGCCCGCGCTTCTGTCGGAGCTGCGTTCGGAACTCTCTATGGTCGACGGGCGCCATTTGCCGCGCCTGCAGATGAGTGTCTGTGACCTGAATGACGAAAGCGCTTTCGCCGGTTTCGCCGAAGGCGCGGAAACACTGCTGCGGATACCCGGAACTGACGAATCGGTGGTGTATGATTCGTGCAAACGCTCGGGCATACTCATTTCCGACTATAATACAAGCCGCATTATTTCGGCCGGCGCTTATATTTACGCATTAAACCATCTTGACAAATGAAGAGTACAGTTATTTTTTTCATGGGCGCCGCCGCGCTTGTCAGCATGGCGTCCTGCGACAGAAGCGCTGCGGAGAGCGACAGCGGAGTATCGCAATATGTTGAGCCGAGAATCGGCACGGCCCACTGCCGGTGGTTCCATTTCGCTCCGGGTGCCATGCCTTTCGGCCTCGCCAAGCCGGGTCCGTCGACCAACGGTCATCTCGGCAATTACAGCGGCTGGGAAGCAACCGGATATGATTACCGCGACCGCGTGATTGACGGTTTTCCGAATCTTCATGAGTTCCAGGTGGGCGGAATCACGCTTATGCCTACCGTGGGCAAGCTGCAGACTGAGCCCGGAGATACGGCCACGGCCGGCTATCGCTCATATTTCAGTCACGATAACGAGACGGTAAGGCCGGGCTATTATTCCGTGAAGCTCGATGACTATGACGTTACAGCCGAAGTGACCGCCACACCCCGCGTGGCATTCCAGCGATATACATTCCCGGCCTCCGATTCGAGCCATGTGATTTTCGACATAGGCAACCGTGCGGGAGAAAGCGGTATGGTGAAGGACGCCGAAGTGACAGTGGCCGATGGCGGCAAGGTTGTGAAAGGAATGGTTGTCACCCGTCCGGAATATGTGAAGAAATATCAGCCGGGTGCCGATGTGCCCCTCTATTTCTATGCCGTGACCGACAAGGCTCCGGAATCATACGGAGTATTCAATGACTCGACACTATTTGCGGGTAAGGATGAGGTAAACGGTGTAGGCGCCGGAGCTTTCCTCAACTACAAAACAACAGCCGGAGAAGTTATAACGGTGAAAATCGGCCTCTCGTACACATCAGTTGAGGGTGCTGAGAAAAATCTTGCTGCCGAGGCTTCGGAGCTTGACTTCGACCAGGCGCAGGCCCTGTCGGCCCGGCGCTGGGAGGAGATGCTGTCACGTATAAAAGTGGAGGGCGGCACAGACCAGGAGCGAACCAAGTTCTACACCGGTCTGTATCATGCGATTCTCGGTCGCGGACTTGCAAGCGATGCCGACGGCAGTTATCCGCGCCACGACGGCAGCGTGGGCCAGATTCCTCTAAAGGATGGCAAGCCGGAATTCAATCTGTACAATACCGATGCAATGTGGGGCGGACAGTGGAATCTCGCCCAGGTGTGGGCACTTGCTTATCCTGAATTCCTGTCCGACTACATAAGCAGCCATCTTCAGGTTTACAAGGACAGCGGGTGGCTTGGCGACGGTCTTGCCAACAGCCGCTATGTGTCGGGTGTGGGAACGAATATGCTCAGTGCCATAATAGCCGGAGCATATCAGTGCGGCATCCGGGATTTCGATTTGGAGACTGCCTATGAGGCCGCCAGAAAGAACGAACTTGACGGAAACAACCGTCCTCTCGGTGCGGGGAAGGTGGATGTAAGCGAATTTGTGAAATACGGTTATGTGCCTCATCGTGAAAAGGGCGAGGGTCCTGACGAGGCATTCATGTTCTCGGCCAGCCATACACTCGAAAACGCCTATACGGCCTCTGCGCTTGCCAATATGGCCGAGGAACTGGGCAAGAAAGAAGATGCCGACACGCTGAAATGGCTTGCCAAGGGCTGGGAACGTATATTCGACGAGTCGACGGGGTTTGTGCGTCCCCGCCAGGCGGACGGCACATTCATGAAGGATTTCAACCCCATGCAGGTATGGCGCGGATTCCAGGAAGGGAATGCCTGGCAATACACATTCTATGTGCCTCACGCCCCCCAGGGCCTGATAGAAAAGGTGGGGAAGGATGTGTTTGTGGACCGCCTTGACAGCATATTCACCGTATCGCGCAAAGATATATTCAGCGGAGGTCGTAACATAGATGCTTTCGCCGGACTCCAGACGGTTTACAACCACGGCAATCAGCCATGCCTGCACATATCCTGGCTGTTCAGCGCTGCAGGGCGCCCGTCGCTCACACGCAAATGGACACGCCTTATCCTCGACGAGTTCTACGGTTGTGAAGGAATCCACGGCTACGGTTACGGACAGGATGAGGACCAGGGTCAGCTCGGTGCATGGTATGTGATGGGCGCCATGGGACTGTTTGACGTGGCAGGCCTGACGGACAAGGAACCTTCCTTTGCGATAGGCAGTCCGCTTTTCGATAAGATAACCATAAAGCTCAATCCGGATTATTATCCCGGAGGTAAGTTCGAGATTGTGACGAAAAACAATTCGAAAGAGAATATACATATAGAGAGTGCCGAACTGTCGGGCAAGCCTTTCGAAGCTCATCGTATTCCGTTCAAGACCATTGCAGAGGGAGGACAACTCACGCTTGACATGACTGCAACCCCAACTGAAAATCTGTGAAAATGAAAAATTCCAAAGTAATATTTCCGATTCTCTGCGGATTCTTTGTAATGGGATTCGTGGATCTGGTGGGTATCTCCACAAATTATGTGAAGAGTGATTTCGGACTCTCTGACTCGGTTGCGAATCTTCTGCCGATGATGGTGTTCGTGTGGTTCGCGCTGTTTTCCATCCCCACCGGCTTGCTTATGGGCAAGCTCGGACGCCGCAATACCGTGCTTGCAGGCATGATTCTCACCGTGGCCGCTATGGTGATACCGATGGTGACTTATAGCTACGCCACCATGCTTGTGGCTTTCGCCATGCTCGGAATAGGCAATACCGTGCTTCAGGTGGCTCTTAACCCTATGGCCGCGAGCGTGGTTGCTCCCGACCGTATAAGCAGTGTGCTCACATGGGGCCAGTTTATAAAGGCTGCCTCATCGCTTCTCGGCCCGATAGCCGCCGGAGTGGCTGCATCTGTGTTCATGGACTGGAAGCTCGTATTTCCGGCGCTCGGTCTTGTCACTCTCCTTTCGGCCCTTTGGATGTGGCTCACGGTGCCTCAGAATGATTCGGGAGAAAACGAACAGAGTACGTTCAGCTCCACCCTTAAGCTTTTCGGCGACGGATTCCTTCTGTTGTGTTTCCTGTCGATAGTATGTATTGTAGGCGTTGACGTAGGCCTTAATACTACCATACCGGGGCTGCTCATGGACCGTACCGGGCTTCCTTTGTCGGAAGCCGGACTCGGAACCAGTCTGTATTTCGCATCAAGAATGGGAGGAACGTTCGTCGGTGCGCTGTTGCTTACCAGAATTCCCTCGCGTGCGTTTCTGAAAGGAAGTGTGCTTCTGGCGCTGGTGGCTTTTGCAGTGCTTCTTACGGGTGACTCGCTGTGGATTCTTTGTGCGGGAGTGGTTCTCGTAGGTTTGGGATGCGCCAATGTGTTCTCAGTGGTGTTCGCTCTCGCTCTGGAACGCAAGCCCGATGCAGCCAATGAGGTTTCTGCCCTGATGATTATCGGTGTAGCCGGTGGCGCTCTTATACCTCCGGTGATGGGCCTGATTTCCGACAGCTTTGGGCTTACGGCCGGTCTGGGAGTGCTTCCGCTCTGCATGGTGCTGATCGGATTCACTGCATTTTTGCGCCGCTGAGCTCTTTTATCGTTTTTCGCTCGGTATTTTGAGCTTAAAAAACGTTATATTTACGCTTGCATACCAAAAAGCGTGATATAACCCATGGATATACTTAATTCCATCAATGACTTTCTCTGGACCTGGATACTGATCGCCGTGCTTTTGGGCGGCGGAATCTATTTCACTGTCAGGCTCGGAGGCACACAGTTCAGAATGCTCTGGGAGATGCTGCGGCTGCTGTTTGCTTCCGGGCGCAGGCATGACGATGCCGCCGACCGTTCTCTTCCTCCGTCACGTTCCATAAGTTCGTTTCAGGCCTTCATGGTATCGCTGGCGAGTCGTGTGGGTACCGGAAACATTGCCGGCGTGGCGATTGCCATAGCCGTGGGTGGGCCCGGTGCCGTGTTCTGGATGTGGGTCGTGGCGATTATCGGATCGGCCAACGCTTTCGTCGAGTCGACGCTCGCGCAGCTTTTCAAGGTGAGGGGCGACCACTCATACCGTGGAGGGCCGGCATATTATATATTGAAAGGACTTAAAAGCCGTGGATTCGCAATCCTGTTTGCTGTCCTGATTATTCTGACCTTTGGGCTGGCGTTCAATTCCGTTCAGTCCAATACCATAGCCATCGCGCTTCACAACTCGTTCGGTGTGGCTCCTTGGATAAGCGGAGCGGCATGCACCGTTCTTACCCTCGCTGTGATATTCGGAGGCATACAGCGCATAGCGCGCATCAACGAGATTGTAGTGCCCGTAATGGCGCTGCTGTATCTCGGATTGGGGCTCTATGTGGTAGTTACACGTATAGAGTATTTCCCGCACGTGTTAGAGCTTATTTTCGAGAATGCCTTCGGGTTCGGACCGGCCGTGGGAGGCGGCATGGGTGCAGCGCTGATGATGGGTGTGAAGCGCGGCCTGTTCAGCAATGAGGCCGGTGAAGGCTCTACACCTAATGCTGCGGCCACAGCCGCGGTGACACATCCCGTGAAGCAGGGGCTCATCCAGACCCTCGGCGTGTTCACGGATACGCTGCTGGTATGTACGGCAACGGCGTTCATTATTCTTTGCAGTGGTGTGTTTGACAGCGGACTCACCGGAATTGAACTCACCCAGAGTGCTCTCGCCACGGAAGTAGGATCGGCGGCATCGACTTTTGTAGCTATCGCGATACTTCTGTTTGCCTTTACAAGCATTATCGCCAATTATTATTACGGCGAGACTAATCTGGCGTTTATCAATACAGACCGGCGGCTACGATTCGCACTGAGGCTGGCAGTAGGCGCTATGGTGATGATCGGTTCGGTGGCGACGCTTGAGGCCGTATGGACCATGGCCGATATCACCATGGCTCTGATGACGCTCGTGAACATGACTGCAATATTGCTTCTTGGCAAATATGCCGTCAAATGCCTGCACGATTACCGCAAACAGAAACGCCGCGGCCTCGACCCGCAATATCACCGCGACACCATCCCCGAAATCGCCTCCGAAACCGACTGCTGGCCGTAAGATAGAGAGAAATTCTGCAATTTATCGAGAAGTGAGATAAAAGATTTTAATTCCCCCGAATTAGGGGGAATTAAAATTACAAAATGCGTTATTTCAGGTATTTGGGATTTCCGAAATGTTCGAGTTTACTGAATTTATTGGCGACATCTGCTGAATTGAATCTCGTCATCTGTTCTTTTACCGCTCTATGTAATATAGTCTTGCGTTGCTGCAAATCCGTCATCCATTATTTAATGAGTTCAGCATTCAAAGCCTCCATGTTTGAAAGAACAGCAAGCTGGCTAATCGTTGCTGAGTCTCTCATATTAAGTCCTTGACGTTTCAATTCGGGATTCTCCTTCTCCCATTGTTTGGCTGTAGATCCAAATACTATCAGATTTAATGCGTCTGCCTCCGTTGCGTATATCCAGGCCTATTTAAGCCTACGGAAGGAATATTTGCTAAGTACATGATTCTTTACAGCATCTGTCTGAAGCACCTTATATCGCCCCCTGTGAAAAAGAGGGCTACATGCCATTCTGAGGATTAAAGTTACGTGGAACATGTGATGCGTCAGCAGATAATTATATCGTATAAAAAACTCATAAAATCACTAACTCTTGGTTTCCGTATAAAATTTATCTACCTTTGTCAATAAGACTAAATATATTATGGCATCACCCAGCCGACATATTAGGTTTAATAATCTGCAGCGTAATATTTGGATAGCACAGATCGTTTTTGAAAAGAATGCTTGTGAGAATCTTAAGAGCTGCCGAGTTGTTATGCATTTCGGGAACAATGTGAATAGACACGATCTTGAACCCGTCCATTTGGTTACTCTTGCATGTTTGATAGAGCATATCTATAAGACTGGTAATTTCGCCCTACTTTCTACAGACAACGCCGACATCTTTAAATATATTCAAGTTTCGCAAGTTCAACTTGCTGATTTCAGATTATAAAATTGAGCGATATGAGCCATCTCTTCAGACTGGT
>VSPV01000074.1 GCA_009775605.1 Paramuribaculum sp. | reverse complement strand
TTATAAATATATAACATACGATAATCCGATGAAAATGAAATTTTCCGTTTGTCTACTGACAACTGCATCTGTCATTTTAGCCATGAGTGCATGTAAAACGCAAAAGGTAACCACGACTACACCCACCGTCGGCGTAGTCAAAACTCAGACTGTGGAACAGACCGAAGGTACCATTCAGAAAGTTTTTTATGGTGAATGGATGGCCTCGCAGGTTGGCGAGCAGCATGTAACTGGCGAAAATCGCCCTTATATAGTTTTCGATGAGGATTCCACCAATCCGTTCATGGTAAAATGTTACGCCAACAACGGCTGTAACACTCTGAATGGAGAATTTGCTGTTACCCCCGGCGGTAAAATGAAATCGACCGGTGAGCTTATCTCTACTATGATGATGTGCAACGATGCCCCATACGAAATGGGCTTCAATATGGCGCTGAACACAGTTGAGTCCTATACCATCGAAAAAGTAGGCTCCGATTACCTTCTTTATTTAAAGAACGGGGCGGGTGCTACCACGATGATTCTTCGCAAATCCGACCTCGATTTTGTAAATGGAGCCTGGGCTGTCCAGAAAATAGGCAACACTCCCGTTCCGCAGGATTCCGAGATGAAAATAGTAATAGACATTCCTGAGCTTAAGATTCATGGCAATGCCGGTTGCAATATTCTCAACGGCGATATCAGACTTAACCCCGATGTCCAGAATTCCATTGAATTTGCCAATCTGGCCACCACGCGTATGATGTGTCCCGATATGGAAACTGAACAGGCTTTCCTCAAAGCGCTTGAATCCGCTAAAAAAGTCGCAACCACAGGCAATAAAGATATAATCTTCTTCACCGATGCTGCCGGTAAGACCGTAGTGGTTCTTAAACGGCTTATGCTGAAATAAACTGAAGTAGAGTAAAACCTTAAATGTTGGGTTCGACCTGCGAAGGAGCCAACTCCGACGCAGTGTCGAGCCCATGTTTTATCCACGCACCTGAAATAAGTCGCCATAAAAAGATAAAGCCTCTTATACAGAGCTCCACACACATCGCAATCCAGACTCCACGCAGTCCCATTACGGGCGCGAGCACCGCTGCGATAGGAAGTCTGACAAGCCAGATACTTAGAAAGTTCATCGATGCCGGAATGAGAGTGTCGCCGACACCCACCATCACTCCGTATGCTACTATTGAGGCGGCAAACATAGGCTCGGCCCAGGCCTCGATACGCAATGCTTCAACGCCCAGATCCACTATCCCCTCCACAGGGGTGAACATCCTCATAACCTCCGGGGCGAAAAGCCACATCACAGCTCCCATGAGCGTCATCACAAACATTCCAAGCCCGACGGTTATATATCCGAACTGACGCGCAAGGTCCTTGCGTTTAGCACCGAAACTTTGCCCCACAAGGGTTGTGGCTGCATCAGCTATGCCATAACCCGGCATATAACACAATGCCTCCGCCGTGACTGCAAAAGAATTGGCCGCTATCGCAAATACGCCCAAAGGTGCCACTATCACCGTAACCATTATTTGCGCCCCGCATATCACCCCGTGCTCCAATGTCATCGGTGCAGACACTTTCAGCGCATTTCTAAGTATTTTGCCCGTGGGAATAAAGTGTCGAAGTGTGACATTCCTCGAATCCGATTTCCTCCCGAATATTGCCAGTTCAGGCTGATGTCGGCACGCAAGCCACATCACCGCACCTGCAGTAACAATTTCAGCACATACCGTTCCTAAAGCGGCCCCAAGGACCCCGAGCCCCATTCCGGCCGTTCTGAAAGCGAACCCTCCTATCTCAAGATTCACACCGGGAAATATCAGAAAGAAGTTGAATATCACATCAAGTACACACATCATTATATTCAGAGCTCCTGCAGTCCGCATGTTTCCCGTGGCGCGAAGCATCGCCGAACCCAGATAATTCATGCTGAGTATAGGCAAAGCTGCCACAAAAACAAGAAAATAAACTGAGGCTTTCCCACATACCACCTCATCTCCGCCAAGCCAATGCGGCAGCATCCCGGAAATAGAAATGCCGATTAGCGCCATTATGGTCCCGAATGCCAGAGAAGCTGTGATGCCCTGACGGAATATGGCCCGCGCCTGAGTATAGTCGGCTGCACCCACGCGGTGCGCGACCTGCACCGAAAAGCCGACAGTAGCCGCCGAACAGAGCCCCCAGAAGAGCCATAGGCTTGTGGATACCAGCCCCACGGCGGCACTGTCATCGGCTCCGAGATGCCCCACCATCGCAGCATCAATATACTGCATGAGTATGCTTGACAACTGAGCCATTATGGATGGCCACGACAATTCTGCAGTCAGTTTGAGTTTCTGACCGAACGACAGCGGTTTACCGGATTGTATTTGTGCTGTTAGATTCACTCCGTCATAAAGAAATCTATTAATCGGCTTATCCCGGCCCGAAGGTTCTGGCGTTGAGTGGCTATATTTATTCGAAGAAAGCCGTCGCACCCATACATTGCCGATGAATTAACCCAGACTTTCGCCTGTTCAAGAAGCTCACGCTCGAGATTCTCCACCGGCATTCCATAAGCGCGGACGTCAATCATGGGAAGATATGTGCCTTCGAGCTTGCTTACCTTGAAATCCGGCACAGCTTCTTGCAGCATAGTCTTCATCATCATGTAATTGCCGTGCAGATATTCAATAAGCTGTGAAAGCCATTCCTCTCCTTCCTGTGAATATGAGGCCTTGAGCGCCACGATTCCGAATGGATTCACATCACAGACTTCATTGTCATTGATCGCACGGTCCACTTTTACACGGGTGCCTTCATCCGGACACACAATATTGGCAATCTGTAAACCGGCTGTATTGAAAGCTTTGGACGGCGAGGTACAAACTATCGCGGATGGCTCTATTGTCGCAAAAGGTGTATATGAGTATCCAGGCATGCAAAGCTCACAATGAATCTCATCACTTACCACAGTCACATTCTCTTCGCGGCAAATTTCGGCAATTCTCCGGAGTTCTTCAGCTGTCCACACTCTCCCCGCGGGATTATGAGGGTTACACAAGAGAAGTATTCTTGCATCCTGACGCCTTACCTTCTCCTGAAGGTCATCGTAGTCAATCCTGAATGTAAACTCCCCTCTCCCTGATTCCTCGCAGATAAGTGGATTTTCAATTATTTTACATCCGTTGTTTCTGATTGATGAAAAGAAGCAATTGTAGACAGGCGTCTGGACAATCACCCCGTCGCCGGGACGGGTCAAAGCCTTGATGATAGCCGACAACGCCGGCACAACCCCGCTGGTATAGATAACCTGTCCACGGGCAAAAGTCCATCCATGGCGCGACGAGAACCAGTCCGCCAGTCTCTGATAGTATTCATCATCCACAAAAGTATAACCGAACACACCATGCTCAACACGTTTGGACAGGGCACGAATTATATTGGGGGCTGTCCGGAAATCCATATCTGCCACCCAAAGAGGTATCACATCGGAATCCGGCGCTTCGTCCCATTTCATACATCCTGATCCTCGTCTGACAGCAGGAGCATTGAAATCAAACTCTTTTCTCATTATAAAGCTTAAGCAGTTATTATTTCACAGTCCGCAGGATTACGAACGTTCTTGTCGACAATCAGTTCACTGATTCCATGCGTCTTTATGAAACCGGTACGGGGATTCACAACACTCGTCACTTCAGAATCTATTGTAGCATAGACTTCGCTGTCCTCGAAACAACGGTCACAGTCCGGTGCCATTGTGCAGTTAATCATCACCAGATTCGAGATATAGCACAGGGGCTGAGTACCCGAGATACGGCAATTGACCAGCTTGAGATTCTTGGAATACCAGCCTATGAACTCGCCATTTATTTCAGAGTCATAGACCGTCACATTCTCCGTGTTCCAGAGTGCGTCTCTGGAGTTAAGCACGGCGTTTCTTATTATCGCATTCTTTACATACTGGAACGAATAGTTTCCATCCTGCCGATAATCCTTGATATCGACATTCTCGCAATGCATGAATATATAATCGGCATTCTCAACCTGCACATTCCTGAGTTTTATATTACGGCAATCCCAGAGAGTTTCCTGCGCATGAGGTATCTTCACATTCTCCAGGGTGATGCCGTCCATCATTCGGAACATCTTGGGAGCCTCGATTAGGGTATCGGTCATCTCCACATTCCGGGAGTACCATAAAGCAGCTCTTGCGCCTTCGGTGAAAAGACATCTTTCAATTTTGAATCCGTCCACATGCCAAAAAGGATATTTGCCTTCAAAACGGCAGTCCCGGGCCACGATATTGCTGCACTCTTTCAAAGCAGATTCACCTGTCCCGATTGTCACATTCACCAGCTCCGTGTCATGTGTTTCAAACAGCGGACGCTCTCCGCTGAATTCCTTATCTTTGATTGTTTCCATTGCTTTTAATGTTTTTCAATGCAAATTTAACCAAAAACATGGTATTGCATCCACAGACTTCGCTATGACCATAAAAATGGTACGGATTCATTGAAAAAAGGTTGGAAAGCACTGGCCACAGCACAAACAGCGCAAGCCCTCGGGTCAGTGTGACCGGGGGCCTGCGTAATCTGTGGCATTATATTTTACTTCTCGGCCGAATCAGGTTCGGGAGCGATAAGCTTATATCCCTTTCCGTGGATATTTATAATCTCTATAGAGGGATCCTCGCGAAGATGTTTGCGAAGCTTGGTGATGTACACATCCATGGAGCGGGCGTTGAAATAATTGTCGTCAATCCAGATGGTCTTGAGGGCAAAGTTGCGCTCAAGTATTTCATTGACGTGCGCGCACAGGAGTGAAAGCAGCTCCGATTCCTTCGTGGTCAGCTTGGTCACCTTGTCATCCACCATCAGCACCTGCTTCTGGGTATCGAAAGTAAACTTGCCGATACGGTACATCGTGATTTCCTTGCCTTTCTTGCCCTTGACACGGCGCAGAATAGCCTCGATACGGAACACCAGTTCCTCCATTGAGAAAGGCTTGGTGATATAGTCGTCAGCTCCTATCTTGAAGCCTTCAAGTATATCTTCCTTGATTGACTTTGCGGTAAGGAATATGATAGGCACCTCAGAATTTACAGTCCGTATTTCCTGAGCCAATGCAAATCCGTCTTTCTTGGGCATCATGACATCAAGCACGCACAAGTCGTATTTACCTTTGAGGAAAGCCTTGTAGCCGCTTTCCCCATCGGCGAAGAGATCGGCATTGAACCCCTTTGCCTGAAGGTATTCCCTCAGGAGCATGCCCAGGTTCTCGTCGTCTTCGCACAATAATATACGTAAACGTTCTTCCATAATGTTGTCAGTTTTTTGTTAGTGGTAATATTAATTTGAATTTCGTTCCTTTATTGATTTCGCTCTCCACGGTAATGTCGCCGTGCATCTCACGGACAAGCTTCTGTACGTATGCCAGGCCCAGGCCGAAGCCTTTCACATCATGGCGGTTTCCGGTGGACACGCGATAGAATTTCTCGAATATCTTTTTCAGATCCTCCTTGCGGATACCTATGCCGTTGTCGGCAATGGAGATTTCGAGGTTGTCCTCAGATATATTTTTGGTCTCGATTCTGATATTCAGAGGCTCGTCTTCACGGCGATATTTCACGGCGTTGTCAAGCAGATTGAATATCACATTTGTGAAGTGCATTTCATCCACATATATTATAGGATCCTGAGCGTCAAGATCGGAGGTGATTGAGCCACCATAGTTTGTCACTTTCAGAGTAAAAGTATGCACTATGTTGGCAATGACTACGTTGGCGTCAACATCCTGCAGCCTCAGAGTTGCCTTCTGGCGGTCGAACATCGACATCTGAAGCACCTTCTCCACCTGGAAACGCAGTCGTTTCGTCTCGTCGTTTATCACGGATGAGATATGCTCCAGCATTTTCGGCGATTTCCTCACAGACCCGTCGTTGAGCATCTGAGCGGCAAGGGATATGGTGGAAATAGGCGTCTTGAACTCGTGGGTCATATTGTTGATGAAGTCATTTTTCATCTCCGTGAGTTTTTTCTGCCTGAATGCCAGGATAATGGTATACAGGAATACTACGAGCAATATGAGCGTGAATACAAACGACGGGAGCATGAACTTGATAGACTGGAAAATGTATTCCTTCTTGTCCGGGAAATAGAGCCTGATGTAGTTCATGCGGTTCTTGGCATCATTGGGAAACAGGGTCTGCACAAAAAGGCTTCCGGAATTGGCAGCCGCCTGACTGTAACCGGAGGTTTCGTAGACAACAGCGCCGATTCTGTTCACGACTGCGAATTCAAACGGCAGGTTTATGCCATTGTTGGCGAGTTCGCTTTGAAGCAGACCGTTCACCATGGCGGAATCGGCGCGCTCTTCAATAGGCCGGTTGCTTGAATGACTAAGGATATTTAAAATCACTTCATTCAGCAGGCCGCTCTGATACAGGTATTGTCCCCGCAGGATTTCCTGAAGAGACTTATTGGATCTGCCTATCTCGTGGGTGAGTTGGGGTGACAGAGTAGACAGATCTCCTTTCAAGGTCAGATTTCCTTCCACACCTCCTGTAGTAGTAAAGGAATACCCTACCCCGCCTTTATTATCGCTATTCTTTACGGAGGGGACAACCCATGACTCTATCTGCGCCACGTCCTGTTCGAGGAAATGTTTTGTCTCCTCCTGCTCAAGAGAGTTGGAGACAGCATATAATGCCCTCTTTACCCCCTCGGAGAACTGGTCATTACGCATTCTCACCATATTCCCCATGTATGTGATCTGAACATACAGAAGGCCTATGAACGTAAGAGCCATTATTATAGTGAGTAACCAGATGGTTGATTTTTTCATTTCTTTCTCAATAGAGTAATATATAAGATTCTGAATGTCTTCACATTTTAATCTTTATTATGTTAACAATTAAAAAGGCTAATTGTTTGTGAAAATTATAATGTTCAGAGCACTCGCATTAACACTTCCCGTCAAAATTAACAAACAAACCTTAAATCCTAAAATAATATCTATAAAAATACCAATCCATTAACGTTTTGTAATGGATTGGTATTGTTTTATAAGGTTATTTTACATTGAACGCTTTTATTCCTGAGCCGAATGCTTTGGATGTTTAGGCAGGAAATGATGAAGGAGCAGATATCCCACAACTCCAGAAAGCACAGAGCCCACCACGATTCCGAGCTTGGCATGATTGAGCAGATCCACCGAATGCGCATCCATTCCCGGGAACGACAGAGTGGCGATAAAAAGCGAAACCGTGAATCCGATGCCGCCTAATACCGATATGGAGGCCATCATTTTCCAATTGCATTCATCAGGCATCGGGGCCCAGCGTAATTTGACAGTAAGCCATGAGAAAATAAATATTCCGAGGAATTTACCCAGACAAAGACCGAGAATAATTGCTATGCTTATTCCCTCTACTATTGAAGCCGGATTAAGATCGAGCAAGAATATACCGGCGTTCGCAAATGCAAATAATGGCACAATGAAATTGTTTACAACGGGATGAAGGTTATCCTCAAGCTGCTGGAGAGGCGAAATCACTTTATCCGAAGCCGATTCAACCTGCTTCAGCCAGTTCATCTGCTCTTTGTCGAGTATCGTCTTGCGGTCTTTGTCCATTTTCTCGTCGCTGCTGAAATGCGAAATGGCATGCAGGATGTATCTTATATATTTTCGAGGTTCGAAAACCGGGGTGGCAGGGACACAGAATGCCACGAGGACTCCGGCTATAGTCGGATGTATGCCGGAATTTAGGAACAGGAACCATATCACGCCGCCTATTCCAAGATAGAACAGCTGAGATTTTATTCTCAGTTTGCTTCCCAGAAGAAGTATGCCCAATAGAATTATGGCGCCCCCTAAAAAGCCGAATTCTATATGTGTTGAATAGCATGTGGCTATTACAATAATGCCGCCGATATCATCTACCACGGCGAGAGTGGTAAGAAAGATTTTAAGCGAGATAGGCACCCTCTTGCCAAGCATTGCCAGCACACCGAGCGAAAAAGCTATATCCGTCGCCATCGGTATGGCTGCCCCGTCGGAGTAATCCGTTCCCTTGGCCATTACCATGAAGATCAGAACCGGAAATGCCATGCCGCCTATGGCGCCCATTATCGGAAGAAGCGCCTGGCGAAAAGACGAAAGCTCACCTACAAGTATCTCACGCTTTATTTCAAGGCCAATGCTGAAAAAGAAAATAGCCATCAGTGCATCATTGATAAACTGCAGCATAGTCATGGCATGTCCCGAATGGCTGAAAATATTGAAACTGCCCACCTGCAGCGCCACTTCCTGTTCCCAGAATTCAAAATAATACTGGTTTATGCCAGGGATATTGGCTACGATTAATGCCGCTACTGTAGCTATTATAAGGATATTACCGCCAATAGCATGACGTTTTACCGCCTGCTTGGCGGCAAAAAAGGGATGCTCCGCGAATTTTACCGCCGAATAATCGGTTCCCTGAGCCTCCTGATTCCGGTTATGAGTTGTTTCTGACATCTCTTATATGCATATAAATTTCAAACAATTGTATCACACAATTGTTTCGTTACAATAATTGGACAGTTCGAAGATCAGTCCAGTTTGAGAACAGCGAGGAATGCCTTCTGAGGCACCTCCACTGAACCGATCTGCTTCATTCTTTTTTTACCTTTTTTCTGCTTTTCGAGAAGCTTGCGTTTGCGGGAGATATCGCCTCCGTAACATTTGGCGGTCACGTCTTTACGCACAGCCTTTATTGTCTCGCGTGCAATGATTTTAGCTCCTATGGCAGCCTGTATGGCAATGTCGAATTGCTGGCGGGGAATGAGTTCCTTAAGTTTCTCACACATGCGTCGGCCGAAAGTCACTGCGTTGTCCACATGGGTCAGTGTACTCAGCGCGTCAACGCTTTCCCCGTTCAGAAGGATATCGAGCTTCACGAGTTTCGACTCCCTGAAATCATGAATGTGGTAGTCAAAAGAAGCATATCCTTTCGAAATGCTTTTGAGTTTGTCGTAGAAGTCAATGACAATCTCACCCAAAGGCATATCGAATATAAGTTCTATTCGGTTGCCTGACATGTATTCCTGTTTAACGAGTTCACCTCGTTTGCCAAGGCACAGAGTCATTATCGGCCCGATGAAATCTGCCGTCGTGATAATCGAAGCGCGGATATATGGCTCCTCGATATGTTCTATAAGCGTCGGGTCAGGAAGTCCCGAAGGATTATGCACTTCCGTCATGGTGCCACGCTTGTCATATACACGATATGATACGTTGGGCACTGTGGTGATGACATCCATGTCGAACTCACGGCCCAGACGCTCCTGGATTATCTCCATGTGCAGGAGTCCCAGGAATCCGCAGCGGAATCCGAATCCGAGTGCAACCGACGATTCCGGCTGGAAGGTAAGCGAAGCGTCATTGAGCTGAAGCTTTTCAAGCGAAGCCCTCAGATTTTCGAAATCTTCGGTTTCGATGGGATATACGCCCGCAAACACCATCGGTTTTACCTCCTGGAAACCTGAGATAGCCTTGTCACAGGGCCTTTCCACATGAGTGATGGTATCACCCACCTTGACTTCTTTCGAGGTCTTGATTCCCGAGATTATATAGCCTACATTTCCTGCAGAAAGCGATTCGCGGGGCGACACTGTAAGTTTTAGCACACCTATTTCATCTGCATGATATTCCTTGCCGGTCGACACGAATTTCACAAAGTCGTTTTTGCGTATCGTACCGTTTACTATTTTGAAATAAGCTATGATACCTCTGAATGGATTGAAAACCGAATCGAAAATCAAAGCCTGCAGCGGAGCATGAGGATCGCCCGACGGAGCCGGAATCCGGTTTATGATGGCTTCAAGAATTTCAGGCACTCCCTCGCCGGTTTTGCCGGAAGCTCTCAGTATTGACTCCCGCTCACATCCTAAAAGGTCCACTATCTGATCCTCTACTTCCTCCGGCTTGGCGCTGTCAAGATCACATTTGTTGATTACCGGAATTATCTCGAGGTCATTGTCTATGGCCATATACAGGTTGCTGATGGTCTGAGCCTGGATTCCCTGTGAGGCGTCAACAATCAGAAGAGCGCCCTCGCATGCGGCGATAGAGCGGGAAACTTCGTAGGAAAAATCCACGTGTCCCGGAGTGTCTATCAGGTTGAGGCAATAGCGCTCGCCATTATAATTGTAATCCATCTGTATGGCATGGCTCTTGATTGTGATTCCTCGTTCGCGTTCAAGATCCATATCGTCAAGCACCTGCGCCTGCATATCCTTGGCTCCCACAGTATTCGTATACTCCAGAAGGCGGTCGGCGAGTGTGCTCTTGCCGTGGTCTATATGAGCTATGATACAGAAGTTCCTTATATTCTTCATTAATCTTCAAAATTTGGCTGACTGCAAAATTACAATATATTTTTCTATATCTAAAACCGCGCCCGTTAATCAAAAGGAAAGGCCGCCGGAGTTTTTTCCCTCCTGCGGCCCTTCCGGGTGTGTTATCTTAGCTGTTTAGCTGATATCGTTTTGCTTGGTAGTTAGGATTTCCTGAGCTTACCAGTTCCACTGTGAAGCAATCATTCTCAGGTTGGTGCAACCTACACTGCGGAAGTCAGAAATCTGGTTGTAGCGCATGTTGATGTAGGTAAGAGCCTGGTCGAATGATACATCAAGCATGGTCAGCTGGTTGTTGTTGCAGAGCAGACGCTGGAGGAAATTCTGGTTCGAGAGAGTGAGCTGGGTAAGGTCGTTGTAGGAGCAGTCAACGAAGGTAAGGTTGGTGCAACCGTTTACATCGAGAGTAGTCAGGTCATTGTAGGAGCAAACCAGGTCAATCAGGTTCGGGCAGTTGCGTACACCCAGAGTTACCATGTTGTTGTCGGAGCAAACGAAGGTGTTGAGTGCAGGAAGTCCGCTTACCACCATTGTGGTGATGTCATTGTCGTCAATGTTGAGGTTGGCGAGGTTCTCGGTGCCGAAGAGGTTGAGGCTGGTGAGTTTGTTGTAGCCTGCATAAAGGTTCTTAAGCTGTGCACATCCGGTTACCATCAGTGACTCGATGCGGTTGCCCTGGCAGTTGAGAGTCTCAAGCACGGGAGAATTGGCGGCGTTGAGTTCTACGAAGTGGTTGTTGGCGCAGTTGAGATTCTTAAGATTCGACATACCGTTGAGAGTGAGATCTGTCAGACGGTTGTTGTTTATCGAGAGTTTCTGTACGGCGCTTGCACCATTTACTTCAAATGTGCGGAGTGCGTTGCGCGATGCATTCACTTCTGAGAGCACGGGGGTGTTGGAAATGTTGAGTCCTGCAATTTTGTTGCGGCTTACATTGACCGATTTCAGCTGTGAGAAACCTGAGAGGTCGAGGTTGCCGGCGATATGCTTGTCTTTCCAATCAATGGCTGTTACATGACCGTTTTCAACTGTTACACCTTCTATGGAGGCAATTGAATTCATGTCGGTAACTTTGAGAGCCTGGGCGTTGGTACCGTCCTTTTCTGCGGGTTGTGACAGGAAGCTCTTGATCTGAGCAGCTTCTTTTTTGTCAATCTTCTGAGCGAAAAC
>VSPV01000073.1 GCA_009775605.1 Paramuribaculum sp. | reverse complement strand
GGTGAGAACCGAATTTGCACCGCCGGGAAGTTTAAGCCGTTTCATACTTTGACAATTAACTATTTAATACTCACTAACCCATTGACACAAAACGATGAAAAAGAAGTATCTTACCGTGGCCGTAGCCGCAACCCTTTCCCTCTCGTTGGTTTCCACCTCCTGCATAGGCAGCTTTTCACTTACCAACAAACTTCTGAGCTGGAACCAGCAGGTTGGAAATAAATTTGTAAACGAACTCGTGTTCTTCGCCTTCTGGATTCTTCCCGTATATGAGATTTCCGCGCTCGCCGATATTCTCGTGCTCAATTCCATTGAATTCTGGAGCGGAAGCAATCCCGTGGCCAAGGGCCGCAGCGTGATTGACGGCAAGGACGGACGCTACCTTGTGGACTGCGACGGTAAAGGCTATACCATTACAAGCGAAAACGACGGTTCGATAGTACGTCTCGACTTCGAGGAATCCGAGAAGACCTGGAACGTTACTGCCGACGGCAACACTTATAAGCTTATGACTTTCGTTGACGACAACCATGTGGAGCTTCCGGCAATCGGCGGGGGCACAACTGTTGTTGAGCTTTCGCAGGCAGGTGTAATGGCATATCGCGACATAGCTTCAGGCGCTCTTATGGCTGCTCGCTGATAAAAGATAAAACCATTTGAAACCATTAATTCCGCTGCCCGGCCACAGCAAACAATGCTGCGCCGGGCAGCGTTGTGTAGTTGTATTCTGTCAATATCTGAGAAATGAAAAAAATCATACTGCTTCGCCATGGTGAGAGCCAGTGGAATCTGGAGAACCGCTTTACCGGATGGACGGATGTGGAACTCACCGATAAGGGCCGCGAGGAAGCACGCCGGGCCGGTAGACTTTTAAAGGATTCCGGAATAAAACCGGGCTATATGTTCACATCCGTGCTCCGGCGCGCCATCCATACCCTTCAGATCGCTGCCGGGGAGATGGAGCTCGACTGGGTGCCCGTATTTAAGGACTGGCACCTTAATGAACGCCATTACGGCGCTCTGCAAGGTCTCAACAAGACTGCGACAGCAGAAAAATTCGGATTCGAGACGGTGCATGAATGGCGCAGGAGTTTCGATGCGTTGCCACCGCTTCTCAGTCGCGACGACCCGAGGTTTCCCGGACATGACCCACGCTATGCGCAGCTTTCCTACGATGAACTCCCCGTGGCGGAGTCGCTTCAGGACACGATAGCGCGTGTGCGCTGCTGCTGGGAAGAGCGCATACTGCCTGAGCTCCGCCGCTGTGATGCGGTGATGGTGGTGGCCCACGGCAACAGTCTGCGAGGACTCGCCATGATACTGCTGCATCTGACGGCTACGGAGGTTGTGGACCTTGAGATTCCTACCGGGAGTCCGTGGGTGTTTGAGGTTGACGAGAAGATTCATGTGACGGACAGCTACTATCTCAAGTAAAAGTGTTAAATTCGCGGGAAAAACCATAAGAGATGAAATACCAGTATACTCCACAGGGCACTTGCTCGCGATTGATCGACATTGAGATGGACGGCGACCGTATCGCCGACATACGTTTCACCGGTGGCTGCAACGGCAATCTCCAGGGGATTGCAGCTATGGCACGGGGCTTGAAAGCTGCCGAAGTGATAGAGCGCCTCGAAGGAATAAAGTGCGGAAACAAACCCACTTCATGCCCCGACCAGCTGGCAAAGGCTTTACGCGAACTTTTATGATTCCTGTTATAATATCATAAAAGCCGTTACTTGTCGCCTTTATTGTAGCTGAACGATTTGTAAGCTACGTTTTTATTCGTAATTTTGCACTTAAATATACCTCAAAAAATACCCCAGTCTTTATATATCCTTTCAAATGGAATTGAAATCCTTTGGCAGATTCATACTGATAGCGGCAGCTGTATTTGCTTTTGCTGAGGCTACGCATGCCGATATGACCGACCAGCAGGTGGTCCAGTATGTCAAACAGCAGAAAGCTGCAGGTAAGCCCGATAAGACCATCGGAGCTGAATTGCTCCAGCGTGGCGTCAGCCGTCAGCAGCTTGAAAGAATCAAGAAAAACTACACAGAAGAGTCTTCCCAGTCGCAGATGCAGGGCACTGATGCAAGGATAGACAACCGCATGCGCCGTCAGATGTCGACAGCCGACCTCCGGCCGGACTCTCTGATGTTTGAGTCCATCACGATTGACTCCATAGCGGTTCCCGAGAAAAACAGAAAGATTTTCGGCCAGGAAGTGTTCACCACACGCTCACTTACTTTCGAGCCGAACCAGAATCTCGCCACGCCGACCGATTATCAGCTCGGCCCGGGCGATGAGGTGATAATCGACATCTGGGGCGCCAGTGAGGATCGGCTCCGCTCCACCATATCTCCGGAAGGCAACATCGTGATTGACCAGCTCGGGCCTATTTACCTCAACGGAATGACCATCGAGGAGGCAAATAACCATCTGCGCCGTATGTTTGCCTACAAATATGCCGGAGTAGAGGAGGAGGAAACCGACATCAGCCTTACGCTCGGGCAGGTGCGCACCATCCAGGTCAATGTGCTCGGCGAGGTCAAGACCCCCGGCACCTACCGCTTGTCGCCGTTCTCAAATGTGTTCAACGCCATATATCATTCCGGCGGTGTTTCCCCGATCGGCTCGCTGCGTAATGTAGAGGTGCGCCGCAACGGCAAGAATATAGGTACGGTTGACCTTTACAGCTATATCTTCGGAGGCAAGGACGCCACGGGAATCAGTCTGCGCGAAGGCGACGTGATTGTGGTTCCGGCATATTCCACTCTGGTAAATGTGGCCGGAGAGGTGAAGCGTCCAATGTACTATGAGATGAAAAACGGCGAGAGCCTCGCCGACGTGATACGCTATGCCGGCGGTTTCGGCGACGATGCCTATTCCGACATGGTGACCCTTACCCGCCGCAACGGAAAGGAATTCGAGGTTCACAATGTGTCGGCCGGAGACTTTGGCCGCTATAACCTTGCCAACGGCGACAGTATCTCCGTAGGCAAGATTCTTGACCGTTTTGCCAACCGCGTGCAGGTTGTAGGAAAGGTGATGCGTCCCGGCTCGTTTGCTCTGGGTTCGAAAGTATCCACTCTCCGCGATGTTATCCGTGAGGCCGACGGCCTGGCAGAGGACGCTTACGCTGACCGCGCGCTCATATTCCGCGAGGGCCCCGACCTGACGCGTCAGGTGATGTCGGTGGATCTCGGTGCCATTATGGCCGGAAATGCTCCCGACGTGGTGCTTGAGAAAAACGACAGCATAGAGATAGCCGGTGTGAGGGAGATATTCGCCAAGGGTGACTTCTCCATTCAGGGCTTTGTGAACAATCCCGGAAATTTCCCATACGTCAAGCGTACTACCGTAAACGACATCATACTTCAGGCCGGAGGTCTGGCCGAAGGTGCCTCAACAGCCCGAATCGAGGTCTCGCGCAGAATTCTCGATCCGGAATCCCTCAAGCCTCTAAATGAGACTTCACAGGTTTACACCATGGCTTACGAGGAAAAAGGAGGCGGCAGCGCCACATTCATACTTGAGCCCTACGATATCGTAACCGTACGCAAGAGCCCCACATATATGAAGCAGCGTCGCGTGGCCGTGGGCGGAGAGGTGGTTTTCGAAGGAGCATATACTCTCGCGCGCCGCAACGAGCGTCTGTCTGACCTCGTTCGCCGTGCCGGTGGTGTGACCGATGCCGCTTATGTGCGCGGAGCCAGCCTCACCCGCCTCATGACCGAGGATGAGATGAGGGCCCGCGACGAGACCATACGCCTGGCCCAGAGCATGCAGGGCGGCCAGAACACTGACTCTGTGTCGATAGGCAAACTTGTGCTTACCGACCGCTACAGCGTGGGTATCCATCTGGATAAGGCTCTGGCAAATCCCGGTAGCGACGAAGACCTCGTGCTGCAGGAAAACGATGCCCTGTTCGTGCCGCAGATGGTGAGCACCGTGAAAATCCAGGGCGACGTGATGTATCCCATCACTGTGGCATACAAGAAAGGAGCCAATCTTAAATATTACATTCAGCAGGCAGGCGGCTACGGCTCGCGCGCCAAGAAAGGCAATGCCTACGTGGTATATATGAACGGTACCGCGGCCAAGGCCAAGGGCAACACGCCGATAGAACCGGGTTGCCAGATAATTGTTCCGTCGAAGGGCACAAGCTCAGTCAACTGGAACGCTATACTTTCGGTAGCAACCGCAGGCGGTACGCTTGCCACTATGGCTGCCGCAGTAGCAAATATGCTTAAGTAATCCCTATCTCCCAAGCAAAGAAGATGAAAGACGAGAAAGATAAATTGGACAACACCCCTGAAACAGAAGAGCAGGAGATAGACCTTCTTGAGCTTGCACGCAAGCTGTGGGATTCCCGCAAACTTATCCTGAAGTTCTGTCTGGCCGGTGTAATTGTAGGTCTGGTGGTGGCGTTCTCCATTCCTAAGGAATATACCACTTCTATAAAACTCGCGCCTGAGGCAAGTTCGGGTAAGACACCCGGAGGAAGTCTGGGAGCTCTGGCTTCGTTTGCCGGAATTTCAACCGGCGGAAGCTCTGCGGAAGCCGTTTATCCTCAGCTTTATCCGGATATCGTTGCGTCGATTCCATTCACTGTCGGCCTTTTTGACATACAGGTTACCGACAAGGATGGTGAAAATACCACTACGGTAAGAAAATTCCTTGAGGAAGACACTTCAGCACCCTGGTGGTCGGCCGTAATGGGACTTCCTTTCAAAGCCATAGGCGGAATCAAATCATTGTTCAGCTCCGATGAATCGAATCTCGCAGCTCCTCTCGATACCTTCCGGCTTACACCTGATGAGAATGCAATAGTGGAGGCTCTGCGCGCGCGCGTAGGGGCAGATGTCGACACGAAGACTTCTGTCATCACACTGAGCGTGACCATGCAGGATCCTATGGTTTCGGCACTTCTCGCCGACTCTGTGGCTGAGCGACTGAAGATGTATGTGACCGACTATCGCACCAACAAAGCCCGTCAGGACCTCAATTATGCCGAAAAGCTCAATGATGAGGCAAAGCGCGATTATCTGGAGGCACAGCAGCGCTATGCCAATTATATGGATAAGAATCAGGGCATAGTTCTCCGGTCTGCCAGAATTGAGCAGGAGCAGCTTCAGAATGAGGCGCAGCTTGCCTTCAATCTCTACAACCAGACCGCCCAGCAGCTCCAGGCAGCCAAGGCAAAGGTTCAGGAGATAACGCCGGTCTACACCGTGGTGCAGCCGTCGTCCGTACCTCTCAAGCCCTCCAAGCCCTCCAAACCCCTTATACTTGTAGGCTGCGTGTTCCTCGCTGCCGTCCTTGCCTCAGCCTGGATTCTCTTCGGCCGCGACATCGTAAGCCAGTTCAAGAAACCGACCGCTCCCGAAGAAAAGAAATAATCGGCCATAAGGGCTCCTAAATAACGATTTGCGATATGTCAGACCCAATTTCTGACATATCGCTTTTTCATATTCGCTTATCTGTAGTAAAGTTAACCGAATAGGACGACTGAAATCTTATCCATTGTGGGAAAAGAAGGTGGAAAGAAAGGTAGAAGATTCAGTCGGATGGGATATTAGAACTGTTTATGGAGGCGGTAGACGATGGTTGTGCCGGCTGGATTTTTGTACTGGAGGGTGAGGGTGGAGCCTTTAAGGGTGAGGACGCTGAGGGACACTACGCCGTTTTCGGGCAGGTGGATTGAGGGTGGGAAGCGGTAGTCGCTGGTGCCGGGAGGCATGTCGGCGTTGGAGTGGGTGTAGTCGAGCGTCAGGATATTGTCGGCCAGTTTCCATGTGCCCCAGTAGTCCACGTGCTCGTGATGCTCGTTCACTACCGCCATGCGGATTACGGACGACTGGAATCCCCAGAATACATTTCCGGGATATGAGGAATCCACTGTTCCATCCACCTCTATGGATTCAAGTTGCCATGAGCCGAAAAGGGGGCCTATGTCGCCGTCGTTGTGAGTACATCCGGCCAGTAACGATGTCAGTATAATGACAAATATGCTAAATGGTTTCATGATTGGTTTAATGACGGTTGAGGGTGAAATTGCCGGAATAAGTGATTCCCAATTCGGCTCCTGCGGCATTGGATGGAAGGGTGCCGCGGTCCATGCCGAGGCGCAGGTTTACTGAAAGGCCTTTTATGGCGCCCGGTGCAAACATCGTCTCCAGCATGGCGGAGAATGAATGCCGGGGTTTGATTAGGGGAACATACCCGTTGCCCCAGGCCTTGCGCCACGAGGCGAGCACGCGCACCGACAGGCAGGATAGGGGAGCGCTTTCCAATCCCAGATGGATGGCGCGCATGCGGTTGGTCACCACACCCGGAAATCCGTCGGTGTTATAGACGGGCGACATCACCATCGGGCTGCCTGCGATCATTCCGAAATTGGCGTAGGAATTATAGTAATAGTTATTATAATAGTCGTCGGCGCCTGTGGCTTCGGCCGTTATGTCGCTCCCGGGAATATAGTCAGGAGCGTAATGCAGGGGGCCGCTCTGGTTGGTCATGTCGAGATATTCAATGACGGCTCCTGAAATGATGCCTCCATTCAGCGGTCGGTATTCCAGTCCCCACAGGCCGTCGAAGCCATTCAGTTTGCCCAGCCCCGAGCCGTCTTCCCACGGATTCTGAAGATACAGACGCAGGTCGGCGATCGAGCCGATACGGTAGCGGGCCATTATGTCGATGGAGCCGAGGGTGTTCCCGGTATAGAAATCCTCGCTGCCGCCCGAAGTCGGGATGATTACCTTCAGAAATTCTTTGAGGCGCGTGGAGCGTCGGTCGGTGCGTGTCTTTATTCCGTTTTCGTAATACTCCGTGTAGCCTCCGAACTGGGTCGCCGCCTGGATTCCGGCTGTGATGCAGAACCTTTTGGAAGCGTCGGAACGCAGGTAAAGCCTCCGGTACACAAGCCATTGGTTTTGTGCCAGATGGTAATTGTAATGGTTGAAATGGTCGTGCCACCATCCATTGTCGGTGTATTTCCCGTAGGACAGCCAGCCATCAACTTCAAGCCATCCCGAAGTAAACGGCATCTTCCGGAAGCCGGCGAGTCCGATTCCCGCTTCCGGAAGGGGGCGGGGATTGGGACTGCGCGTGAGGTCGCCTGAGGACAGCCGGTTGTTGAGCATAGGCGATTCATAGTCACGAATTCCGGCCATGAAAGCGATGGAGCGGTATCGGCCGGAAACGTAGCCTTGCTGGAGCCAGAATGCCGGTGAGCGCAGAGCGTGTCGGCTCCATGATGAAGAGGCTGCTGAATACCGGTCGTAATCGACGGCCGAAGTTCGGGACGCAGCCAAGTCAAGCCAGGCGGCAAGGATGAAACGGCGCGTTGAGTCGGTAGACACTCTCACGGCTGCTTCCGTGAGGATGCCTTTGCTGCGGGTCACTCTTCCTCCGCGATTGGACGCCATATAGTAAGGCGCGAAGTCTCCGGAGCTGTAGATTCCTGACACTCCGGCGGTATATTCCACCTCTGTAGCGTCAAACAATCCGGTCTGGGCATTTGTCATCGTGCAACAGGCCGCCCCGAGAAACAGGGCCGTAACCCTCAGGGCTGAAAAGCGTCGGCGTAGCATCATATCAATGGTTGAAACAAACATAACGCTAATGTAAGAAGAATTTACAAATTATATGGCAAAACCTACACGCATACGGGCACTCTCTTTTTTAACGACAGGCGCGGGAATATCGGCCGGAAGGATTTCCGTCAACGAAATTTCATCGCAGAGCCCTTGGTCCATTACCCTTACAGCCATAGCCGGAAGAATCTCGGTCTGGATCATGTTCATGACATGCCGGGCATTACCGAAGCTTCTGTCGCGACGGTCAAAATCGGATTTCAGTCTGTCGCTGAGAGCGGCATGAGCTTCGGGAGTGAGCACATAATTGCTTCGGGTGAGATAGTTCTCGGCTATCTGCATGAGTTCCGTCTCCGAGAAGTCGTCAAACTGGTAGATGTTGCAATCCGGAATGCGTGAACGGAAGCCCGGGTTCATCTTGAACAGCCGTAACATCTCATCGGTATAGCCGGCCAGAATCAGCATCCAGTCGCGCTGCGAGTCGTCGGCGAGCGCTGTCAGCAGAGTCTCTATCACGAACTTGCCGGGGTCGCGCGGATCCTCGGGCTGATAAAGCTGGTAAGCCTCGTCTATAAACAGAATGCCTCCCCGGGCTTCCTCAAGGGCGGCGATGGTTTTCTCGGCCTCAGAGTTGTAGAACTGGCCCAGAAGAGTGGCGCGCTCGCGCACCACCACATGCCCTTTGGAAAGCACCCCAAGGCTGTGAAGCATTTTTCCCATGATTTTGGCAACAGTGGTTTTACCGGTGCCGGGCGAACCGAGAGACATGGCATGGAGCGGCGCGGGTGCCACAGGCAACCCGTTGTCGGCACGCAGACGGTTGAAGCGCACCACATGTTCATACACCGTAAGCTTCTCTTTCACGGCTTTCAGGCCGGTAAGGTTGTCGAGGGATGAGGAAAAAGACTGTGCGTCATCATATTTTTCTTCTTCGGATTCCTTTTCCGGCTGTTTATCCTCCTCTTTGTCAGGTTCGGAAGAATATGTCTCGTCATCCTTCATCTTATCACGCTCAGAGTTTATGAAGTCGTCGATAAGCGAGTCAAGATTATCTTCCTCTCGAACCGTCGGTGAGATTTTGGATTTCTCGGGATGAAGGAATACCTCGAGTCTTTCCTTGGCATCATCAAGGTTCACTTCATCCATGGGCACAAGAAGATAGTCGGGCCAGCCGCCGGGCGCGGATTGCTGCCGGGTATCGAATGCGAATCCCGCAATTGCGTATTCCATGCAGAGGAGTTCGGCGTAATGCACCCCTTTGTTCCCTTCGGAGGTGGTAAACGGAAACTCCACGCAAAGCTCTTTGTCACATCCGTTTCCCGGATCAATATAGCCGGGTTCCTTAAACTGGATCTCAACCTGTCCGTCAGGACGGTAAAGTCTCAATTCCAGTTCGGGCAGAATTGCAGGCGGAACGGAGGTGATATGTTGGGAAAGAATGAATTTCACGTAATAAGTGCAGTCGTCGTCAGTGTCGAGTGTCTTGAAGAGATCTGACATCCAGGAAAGACGCAAACCGCCAGTCGAGGCCTTATACCATTGGGCGGGATGACGCAAAGACCGTCCGTCGAACAGATGAAACACCGTTTCGCATATCATTCTGCGGGCTGTTTCATCGCAGACCATTATTCTATACGTGCGGAACAGGGGGCCTTTATCCATGTCAAGTGGAAAATATGTAAATATCTCCTTGGCATAATCATTCCGGGAGATGTCTACTTTTATTTCCTGCTTCGCCAGCGGAATGCGGGCAGAAAGGTCGACAATCGACACGGAGATCATTCTACGCGCGCCTTTGAAAAAACCTTGGTTTCTCAAGCCGAGCTTGATGGCTATGCCGCGGAAAGATTCGTCCGTGAGGAAGTCGCGGCGGTCGTCGTAACAGAGGTTTTGTGCGAAATCCTTTTCGGAGGTTTCGCTTTCGTTGTATGCATATATCTGAATGTTATATGCTGATAGGGGGGATAGTCTATTATTCATAATCATACAGTTTTGGTGGAGGGCCATAGGAATGGCCTTCCGGGTTGAATTATCATTTTAATTATCACTGATCCGGAGGCCTTCCTCCGGGGCCGTCACCAACATGTCAATGAACTCCGTGCTCCCGGCTGCAGGGGAGAGGATGCGAAAGAACGCACCTCGGGCTGCCGGGGCATTTCTGAGGTTGAAAATGTTGGTGGAAAAAGCTATCCACGCCTCATCTCCGCACCTCCGGGAGGAACGTCACCGCCGAAATTGCTTTTGTAGAGATGAAGATGGATCATAGCTGAAAATGATATGATAAAACTGTATGATATGGGCGCAGCAGCATGGGGCTTCTACCCATCATGATGCAAATGTAGTCACGTGTCGGCTAATATCCAAATTTTAACGCTATATTTTTGTGAAATACATGAAAAATAGTGTGGAGAGACAATCCATTTGGGATGACGGGAAATAATGGGTAAGTTTGTGCCATGAAATAAGCATAGTGCTCAGGGTTTATTAAGAAATAAACTCATGATCCATACGCCAAACCTGTTTATACCATTTTGTAATTATGTTCAACAATCAGCCTAAGGGCCTTTACTTCCTTGCCCTTGCCAACACCGGAGAGCGGTTCGGTTATTATACCATGCTTTCTATTTTTCTTCTGTATCTGCAGGCCAAGTTCGGTCTCGATTCATCCTCTTCGGGAAAGATTTATGCCATATTTCTGGCAGTGGTCTATTTCATGCCGCTTATAGGCGGATGGCTGGCCGATAAATGGAGTTTCTCCAAGTGCGTGGTGTCGGGTATGGCGGTGATGCTTGCGGGATACGCGCTTATGTCCGTGCCTACTGCCATACGCTCCGACGGTTCGCTCATGCTTCTTTATGCCGCGCTTTTTCTGATAGCGGCAGGCACCGGATTGTTCAAGGGCAATCTGCAGGTGATGGTAGGCGACCTTTATAATACACCCCGCTACAGCGGCCAGCGTGATGCCGCTTTTTCGCTTTTCTATATGGCAATCAACATCGGCTCGATGTATGCTCCCATGGCGGCGACGGCGATGTGCAATATGGCACTTGAAGGTGCGGGGATGAGCTATGCGGCATCGCTTCCCGCGTTGTGCAACGGCTTTCTTGACTCCGGCTCCGGTGCCGAAGCCCTCGTGGCGGCAGCCACAGCGGCCGGTATGAATCCCGGTGCCGACCTTGCCGGGTTCGCCTCCGAATATATAACGGTGCTTTCACGCGGATATTCCTATGCTTTTGCACTCGCGTGTGTCTCACTGGTGATCAGTTTCGTGATTTACCGTGTGGGGCGTCCTACCTTCCGCCATATTCTCGATAAGAAAAGCGAGGTAAAAAAGGCCGACTCCGCGTCGGCGGAACCGGAGCTTTCGCCCGCTCAGACACGTCAGCGCGTGACGGCTCTGCTCCTTGTTTTCGCCGTGGTGATTTTCTTCTGGATGGTATTCAACCAGAACGGAGCGGCGCTCACGGAGTTTGCCAAGAGTTGCACATCTCCCGATGCGGGAGGATGGACGCGCGTGGGGTTCAACGTATGGGCTCTCACGGCTGTGGCTGCCGGGGTTTATGCTGCGTTCGGTCTCTTTCAGTCGCGCAAGCGTACGGGTAAAATAGTGAGCGGAGCTGTCCTTGCGGTGTGCGTGGCGCTGACTGCCTATTTCTATATGACGACCCCCGATCCGCTTACCGGCATTCAGCCTCAGGAGTATCAGCAGTTCAATCCTTTCTATGTGGTGGCTCTTACTCCGGTATCAATTGCCATATTCGGGTGGATGGCCCGACGGAAAAAAGAACCCTCGGCACCCCGCAAGATCGGCTACGGAATGGTGCTCGCAGCCATTGCCTATGCTGTGATGCTGGTGGGCTCCATCCATATCGTGGGCACCAGCGGCGCCGTGTCGCCCAACTGGCTTATTTCAACCTATCTTCTCCTTACATTTGCCGAACTTCTGCTCTCGCCCATGGGAATAAGCTTTGTGAGCAAGGTAGCTCCCCCACGCCTCAAGGGCGCGATGATGGGAGGATGGTTCGCCGCCACGGCCATAGGCAATTATCTTGTATCCGTTCCCATGGAGTTGTGGGGCCGCATCCCGGTCTGGGTTATCTGGCTCATTCTCGGCGGACTATGCCTTGTTTCGGCAATATTCATTTTCTCGATAATGAAGAAGCTTGAAGCGGCAACAGCCGACGAGCCCGCTCCCGCACCTCTTGCCGAAGCCGCCAAGGCCGAGAAGCTTGCGGACAATACGGAAATCTGATGATACATGCTACACCGCAACAGACATTATAAATAAAAAAGAGACTGCATCGTGAATAACGGTACAGTCTCTTTTATAAGGGCCACATCAAAGGATGCGATGAAACTCCGAATGACAGGATTTGAGTGCCTGCCGCCCTTTGTAATCCGCCTGGGCTAATTAAGCCTCCTCTTGCGAGGATGGGGCCCGCCATTGGGCGACTAAGCTTGTCTCGGTATTTCATTAAAATTTGATGAGTTTCCCAATCTACTTTGATGTGGTATAAGTTAGAATCTTTTTTGGCAGTGAAAGCTCTCTCGCTTTGTCTTTATAA
>VSPV01000072.1 GCA_009775605.1 Paramuribaculum sp. | reverse complement strand
CTTACGGGGTGACGGTGTATCAGGAACAGGTCATGCTCCTGTCGCGTCTGCTCGCCAACTTCACGCGCGGCCAGAGCGATACCCTGCGCAAGGCCATGGGCAAAAAGCTCATAGACAAAATGAACGCCCTCGAAACCCTTTTCTATAAGGGAGGAGAGGCCAACGGACACGACCGCAAGACCTTGGAAAAGATATGGAACGACTGGAAAAAATTCGCAAGCTACGCTTTCAATAAAAGCCATGCAACCTGCTACAGCTGGGTTGCGTTCCAGACCGCCTATCTAAAGGCCAACTACCCGGCCGAATACATGGCGGCAGTGCTTTCGCGCAACCGCAACGACACAGAAAAGCTCAGCGGCTTCATCGACGAATGCCGCAAGATGCGCATCCGTGTGAAGGGCCCGGATGTCAACGAGAGTTTCGCCCAGTTCGGTGTGAACCACCATGGCGACATCCGTTTCGGACTGGCCGCCATAAAAGGCGTGGGCGAAAATGTGGTGGCCGAAATCCTGGCGGCACGCGACAAGGGAGGGCCGTTCAAGGATATCTACGACTTCGCCGAGCGCGTTCCCTCCGGCGTCGTGAACCGCCGCGTGATGGACGCCCTGGCACTCTCAGGAGCCTTCGACTGTTTCAGCGACCACATACAGCGCGAAGACTTCCTCGAGCCGAACGCCAAAGGCGAGACATTCTCGGAGGCCGTGCTGCGCTACGGCCAGCTGTACAAGGCCGACAAACTGAACAAAAGCATGTCGCTTTTCGGCGATGACGACGCCATGACCGTAAGCGGACGGCCACCGGTGATTCCGGCCCTGAGAATGGTCGATGCCGTAAGGCTCGAAAAAGAGCGCGAACTCGTGGGAACCTTCCATTCGGCCAATCCTCTTGACCCGTATTACATCGAGCTCCACTGCACGGCAATGCCACTGAAGAGATTCGCCGAGCTTGTCCCGACGGAGGGCATGGAAGTCACCTTAGGGGGAATGGTGGTTGATTTCGCCACCCGCCCGTCAAAAAAAGGAGGAAACTTCGGCATAATGCATGTGCAGGACTATACCTCCACACATGAATTCATGCTGTTCGGAAACGACTTCATCAACTTCCACAACTATGGTGTGCCGGGAACACCACTTATAATAAAGGGAGTGTTCGAACGGAGATTCGCCAACTCCGACGTCAGGTTCCGCATCACATCCATGGAGCTGCTTTCGAAAGTGAAAGGCACGCTTGTGAAAGGAATCACTATTTCGCTGCCGGCCCAGACCATTCCGCCGGCCCTCTGCGACATCCTTGCGGAGCATCTTAAATCGACCGACGAGGCCTTAGGGTCGCTGAGCTTCGAGGTAATCGACACGGAGTCCAACCGCAGCATGCGTCTTGATTCACCGTCACATGTACCTATCAACAAAGACCTTATCGACAAGCTGGAGGATCTCGGAGTGGAATATGAGCTTGAACCGGCATAGATACGTGCAAGGCTGTTGACAGCGATTCATTTTTTGTCTAACTTTGCAGACGCATGTGCAATCCTACGGCACATGAAGAAAACGAAACTGAAATTCAATCAATATAAATATCAAAAATCATGGCTTATCATTTTACAGACAGCAACGTAAAAGAAGTTATCGAGTCCGGCAAACCGGTGGTTATCGATTTCTGGGCAACCTGGTGCGGTCCCTGCATGCGCCTTGCGCCCGTGGTAGAGGAACTCGCCGAAGAATTCGCCGACAAGGCAGTAATAGGCAAATACAACGTGGATGAAGAGGGCGACCTCAGCGGCCAGTACCGCATCATGTCCATTCCCACCATCCTGTTCTTCAAGAACGGCGAACAGGTTCGCGACCTCCGCATGACCGGAGCCACAAAGGACGAACTTCGCGCACGTATCCAGAAACTTATCGACCTTTAAGGAACTTACAGAGTAAATAAAGCTCAAGAATAGTCGCATGCTCCGGTGTGCGACTATTTTTTTGACCACCCTGATGCCCACAAAAATATGATTTGGAGAATACGCAGAAAAAACGTAGTTTTGCGGATGTTTTGGTGTCGGATGCCATTTAAACGGCATCCGATGAAAAGGGAATCAGGTGAAAATCCTGGACAGACCCGCTGCTGTAATTCCCCGTATTCCTCAAGAATTATGCCACTGGCTCACGCCGGGAAGGCTCTCCGGGAAGGGAAAAGTCAGAAGACCTGCCAAAGCGACATACAGTTTTGTAGTTTTCGGGAAACAAAACATCAAAACATCCTTTTAGTGGAGCATACATGGCTACTGTAGTTCATGAATCTCCTCTTTGGCAATTGTGATGACATTTGATGTGAGAATCCCCTTAATCTCCACA
This sequence comes from Paramuribaculum sp., assembly GCA_009775605.1. Lineage (GTDB taxonomy): Bacteria > Bacteroidota > Bacteroidia > Bacteroidales > Muribaculaceae > Paramuribaculum. Next base: position 9,880 of record VSPV01000072.1, on the reverse strand, counting down.
AAGTCCGCAACAAGCCAATGACAAGGTTACGCTTCATAATTATCTTTACCGCACTGATGCTGCTGACGCCGCTTTACGGCGCAGCCGCTTCGTATATCCTCAGAGGAACCGTGTATGCCGAAGACGGCGAACCGGTACCATATGCCACCGTTTCCATTCCGGCAAAAGGCATAAAGCTTGCAGCGTCAGCCACGGGCGAATATAAAATCCAGCTGGAGGCGGCTAAATACAGTGTGGAGGTTTCGGCAATAGGTTATGATCCGCAGACCCTATCAATAAATCTCGAAAGGAACTCCACGCTCGACTTCACTCTGGCCCAGACCGGTTACAGGCTTGCAGGAGTAAAAGTTACAGGCAAAACCGCAGGCCGCAAGGTAGCCGAGAGCGCATTCAACGTGAATGCCGTGGAAATCAGCGCTGATGTCAACCGCATGACCACCGTGAAGGATATCGTTGACCGCACATCGGGCGTGAAAGTAAGGCGCGAAGGTGGCGTAGGTTCCGATTATGACCTCTCGATCAACGGATTGTCAGGCAACTCTATACGATATTTCATAGACGGGGTTCCACTCGATACCAAAGGAACGGGAATGACGCTGGACAATGTTCCCCTCAACACGGTTGAAAGAATCGAGCTGTATAAAGGTGTGGTTCCTTCCAGTCTCGGAGCTGACGCGCTCGGCGGAGCCGTGAACATCATCACCCGCAGAAAGCGGAGCAACTATCTCGACGCGTCATATGGTGTGGGGTCATTTCACACTCAGAATGCCGACCTCACTGGCCAGTACTTCATTCCCCGCACAAGTATAGCAATCCGTCCCACCATAAGCTTCAGCAAATCGAAAAACAATTACAAGATGCACGACGTGAAAGTGTGGGACGAGGAACAGGATAAATATATATTCACGGATAAGAAGCGGTTCCACGATGACTATCAGTCGCTATTCGGCCAGCTTGAAGCGGGTGTCAATGACGTATCGTGGGCCGACGGATTTTTCGTGCAGGGCTCCTATTCCGCAGTTGACAAAGACCTCCAGACCGGAGCCATGCAGAACCGCGTCTACGGAAAAGCCACCCGAAACACACGTTCATGGAGTGCGGGAGCACGCTATAACAAACAGTTCGGAAATCTGAACACACATCTGGACTTTTCCTATACCCACGACCGCAGCGAGACCGTAGACACAGCCTACCGCCGCTATTCATGGGACGGTTCATGGCTTCCCGCCTCGGGCAACGAGCTGAACAACGGCGCCCGTTCCATCCGGGTCTACAAGCGTCCGCTCACCGTGCTCAACGCCGGCCTGTCATATCAGATCAACATGCATCACACCGTGGCGTTCAATTACCTTCTCAACCGCCGCGGCAACAAACGTTACGATGAAGTCGACAAAAGCTTCGAACCATCCAACGACATTGTGACAAAACAGATTCTCGCCTTCACCTACTCCAATTCTTTCCTCCAGGACAAGCTGCAGAACACACTGTTCGTAAAAGACTATATAAACACTACCAAAATCCGCCAGACCGACCGCGCGACCATCACCGGCTCCGACAAGATAGACCGCGACAAGACCAAATTATATTACGGCGCCGGCGTGGGAACCAGATACATGCTTTTTACTCCGCTGGCCTTCAAGGGCTCGTATGAGCACAGCGTGCGCCTGCCGCTGTCGCGCGAGCTTCTGGGCAACGGCACCACCGTATACCCCAATCTCGCGCTCAACCCCGAGACGAGCAACAATTACAATCTCGGAATATTCGGCACATGGCATATTGACGGCGACAACACCGTGACCTACGAGGCCAACGGCTATATACGCCACGTACAGAACTATATCCGCGCCGTGGTGAGCGAACGCGAAGGAATGATGCAATATGTCAATGAACCTGCCATAGATGTGAAAGGAGTGGATTTCGACCTTGCATACAATCTTCAGGACCGCCTGGAAACTTCCTTCAACATCAGCTACAGCGACGCACGCAACCTCCGCAAATACAAACCCGACGGCAATCCTTCGGCCACCTACAAGAACCGCGTTCCAAACCGTCCGTGGCTTTTCGCCAACGCCCAAGCCTCCTACAGCTGGCATTCGCTGCTGGAGCGCACCGACCGTCTGCGTCTGGGAGCCGACTTCCAGTGGATCCACTGGTATTATCTCAACTGGGAGGCATACGGCTCGAAAGAATCCAAAGCCAAAATCCCGACGCAGTGCATCACCGACGTATCCGTGAGCTACGAATGGCATTCAAGCCGCTACAACATATCGCTTGACTGCACAAATGTGTTTGACCGCCTGGCATTCGACAACTACATGCTGCAGAAGCCGGGGCGCGCGTTCTTCGCCAAATTCCGGCTTTTTTTGGAATAGACCATAATTTTACCCGAAGTAAAATCTTAAAACATAATCATAGTCACTCAAAATGAAAAAACTGAAATTCCTTCTGACAGGATTCGCCGCCCTGATGCTTGCTCTGGGTCAGGCATCATGCTCAAGCGACGATCCCAAACCATCTGACAAACCCGAACCGGAACAACCCTCGAAACCGGACACCCCTGACAATCCCGACGAACCCGAGGAAAAGCCCAACTATCACTTCGATCTCTGGGTGGCCCTCGACCGTCACGGCGGTATGGGACGCGACGTGCAGACTCTGGTAAAAAGCATGGAATCACTCAATGCCGACCAGCCTGTAATCAACTTTGAAGGTACCGGTACGGAGGTCAATGCCGTTCTCACTCTTGAAACCATTCTCAAGGGTAAATATTACTATCAGGTGCCCGTGGCAGGAACATGTTTCGGTAAATACGTAATCAAAGACAACAGAATCGAGACTATCGCCGAACGCCAGTTCAAGACCAATACCTATTCGGCACGTAAATACACCCATGCCTGGATCGGCGACAATACCCTTCTGATAATGGCAGCCGACGGAGATGCCGAGAAAATTATCTGGACCAAACTCAATGCCGAGGACCTCTCCATCATAGCCGAAGGAACACTCGACATACAGATACCGGCTCCGGGCAAAAAACTTACCACATCGGGCATTGCCGCTTACAGAAAATCGGACAACAAGCTTTTCTATTTCTATTACGCCAAGTCGGAGGGCAAGCGGGCCAAAAGGGTAACACCCATGTATACCGCCGTAATCAATCCCGAGACAATGGCCGTCGAAAGCAACAAACCCTGCTTCCTCGACTGCGAGATGGTGGGAAGCGCCTATGGCGAACTTCTGCAGAACATAACTATGATTGATGAAAACGACAATCTCTATGTGGCCTGCTTTTCAACTGAGACAGACGAAACCGAAAAAAGCCACCTGCTGAAGATACCTGCAGGTTCAACGGATTTCGATCCGAGCTATGACGGTTTCACATCGGCAGCAAAACTCAATTCTATCATCTACATAGGCGAGAACAAGGCTCTGGCCTATGCTCGCGAGGATGGTATGGAAAACGGAATTGACGATTTCAGCTATTATTATTCCGTGATTGACCTCACTACCATCGAGAACACACCGGTGAGCATCGACGGAAAGCGTCTGCCCTTCAGCAGCGGACGATTCTCTTCGAGAATGGCGGCTGTAGACGGAAAAGCTTATTTAGGCGTGGATGCCGAAGGGGTCAACCCGGTGATATACATCTACAATGTAGCCGACGGCACCACCGTGAAGGGTGCAGAGATGGCTACCGGTTACTTCTTCGAACAGATAAGAGTAGTGGAAAATCTCTAAAAATAATCATATTTGGTAAACACCGTCTTCCCGGAAGCCTGCGACAGGTTTCCGGGAAGACATATTTTCCTCCCACCCGAAAAGAAGGCCGCTCTCCACTATCCCTGTCAAGACCTGCCCATACGCTAATTTATATTATCTTTGCAGTACATTATCAAATTCTGTTTTCAATGAGATTCCTGAGACATTTAGCAGCCGCCACGGTAATCCTCGCATCGATGCTTCCGTCAGTCACGGGATGCACCGGACGGTCAGCACATCACGAAGCCACTCTTGCCGATTCATGCGGAGTAGATTCACTGGCACTGGTCTCGCCGCGCCATGCCAAGGGATTTCATGTGAATTATTCCGACGGAGTGACCCTTCTCGAAATAAATGATCCCGAAGACCGGGAGCGCGAGACGTTCAGGTTCGCACTTGTTCCGAAAGGCACCAACGCCGACACTCCGGAGGGGTACGTGAGAATAGAGACACCCGTGAAGAGCGTGATATGCATGACCTCCCTTCAGCTTTCGAACTTCATAAAACTCGGCATAACCGATATGGTATGCGGAATCACGAGCACACGCCATCTTCACAACGCCAGGATGAACAAACAGCTTGAAAAAGGCATCACACACAAGATTGGTATCGAGGGTAATTTCGACAACGAAGTGATAATAGCCCTTGACCCTGACCTTATATTGATTTCACCGTTCAAGCGCGGTGGCTACGATGCCATCCGCAACGTGGATATTCCTCTTATGCCTCATCTCGGCTATAAAGAGCTTACGCCTCTGGGACAGGCTGAATGGATAAAAGTAGTCGGATTGCTCACAGGCCGCGAAAAAGAGGCCAACGAGGTTTTCGACGGCATAGAATCCCGATATGACGAGCTGAAAAATCTGGCGTCCAAGGTAGATAAACGGCCTTCGGTCTTCACCGGCGAAATGAGAGGCGGCAACTGGTATGCCGTGGGAGGGAAAAGCTTCCTGGCCCAGATGTTCCGTGACGCCGGAGCCGAATATTTTCTGAAAGACAACAACGAATCCGGTGGAGTCACGCTTGATTACGAGACAGTGTATTCCAATGCCTCACACGCCGATTTCTGGAGAATCGTGAACAGCCATGACGGAACATTCGGCTATGACGAACTCAAGGCGAAAGACAACCGCTACACCGATTTCGACGCATGGAAAAACCATGGGGTGATTTACTGCAACATGAATGAGGTTCCGTTTTACGAAAGCATGCCTGTTGAGCCAGAAACCGTACTTGCCGATCTGATATACGCTTTCCATCCCGAATTGCTTCCGGACTACAAACCCGTATATTACCATATACTGAAATGAACCGCCGGACTACGATGATGCTAATGGCGGCTCTCGTGCTGTCAATTATCCTTTTTCTTGTGCTGAACCTACTTTTAGGCTCGGTGCACATTCCCGCGCGCTCCGTTCTGGCAATCCTTTCGGGCGGCGGGGAAGAATCAGAAATATGGCGGAACATAGTGCTGAAGTCACGTCTCCCCCAGGCCCTGACGGCCATAATGGCCGGAGCGGGACTCGCGGTGAGCGGTCTGCTGATGCAGACGGTGTTCCGCAATCCTCTGGCCGGTCCGTCGGTGCTCGGAATCAGTTCGGGCGCGAGTCTGGGCGTGGCTTTCGTGATATTGCTTTCCGGAAGCCTTGGCCATGTGGCTCTCAGCAAACTCGGTGCTATAGGCGAGGTGGCCATAACCATGTCGGCGATCATAGGCTCTCTGCTGGTGATGGCTGTGATTGCGTTTGTGGCGCGTAAAGTGCGGGGCAACGTCACCCTCCTGATAATGGGCGTGATGATAGGCTATATTGCCAACGCCATAATCGGCGTACTTAAATTCTTCAGTGCCGAGGAAGATATCCGTGCATACGTGATATGGGGACTGGGAAGTTTCGCCCGTGTGTCGGGCGGACAGACCACCGTGTTCATAGTCCTCATGCTTATCATCCTCCCCTTCTCCTTCCTTCTCATCAAGACACTTAATCTGCTGCTTCTTGGCGACTCCTACGCAAGGAATCTGGGCCTGAACATTAACCGGGCGCGAATGCTCGTGATTGTATGCTCCGGAGTCCTTGTGGCCGTGGTCACAGCCTATTGCGGCCCGATAGTTTTTCTGGGGCTGGCGGTGCCCCATCTGTGTCGGGGAATATTCCGCACGTCAAACCATGCAACACTTCTGCCTGCCTCGATGCTTGCGGGAGCGTCGCTTGCACTGCTCTGCAGCCTCGTGGCGAGAATGCCGGGATTCGAGGGAGCGTTGCCGGTCAATTCGGTGACAGCCCTGATTGGAGCCCCGGTGGTGATGTGGGTTTTGTTTAACAAACGAAAAAGCTCGATATGAACGCACACTCTCCCGCCATAATCCTCCATAATGTCACCACCGGGTATCATTCACGCGGCGGCAACATAGAAATAACCCGTCATATCGAAGCCATTCTGAGCACATCGGAGCTTACATGCCTGCTCGGGCCCAATGGTGCAGGAAAATCCACCCTCCTGAAAACGCTGGCCTCGTTTATTCCTCCGCTTCACGGTGGCATTACAATCGCCGACCGCCCTTTGCGGGATTATTCGGCGGGGCGGCTTGCGCGCACCATCGGTGTGGTGCTTACCGAGAAACCTTCGCTTAACAACATGACCGTCCGGGAGCTCGTGGGGCTGGGCCGCAGCCCGTACACAGGTTTCTGGGGGAAATACACGCGCGAGGACCGCGAGATTGTGGACCGCGCGCTCCAGCTGACAGGCATAACTGAATTCGCCGCACGGCAGATACAGACCCTGAGCGACGGGGAGCGACAGAAAGTGATGATAGCTAAATCCCTCGCACAGCAGACACCGATAATACTCCTCGACGAGCCTACCGCCTTCCTTGACTATCCGAGCAAAGTCGAGATAATGCAGCTGCTTCAGCGCATGGCCCACGAAGAGGGGAAGGCTGTGTTTCTGTCAACACACGACCTTGAACTCGCGCTGCAGATTTCCGACAAAATATGGCTTATCGACAAAACAAACGGCCTGCGCATAGGCACACCCGAAGACCTCTCGCTAAGTGGCGACATGGCCCGGTATTTCGAGCGGGATGGAGTGGTGTTCGACCCTGAGAGCGGACTTTTCAGGATTGACACGCGTGCGAACCGCCCCATAAACCTGCGGGGCGCGGGGCCCAGGGTGGCTATGGCACGGAAAGCCCTGCGGCGCATAGGTTTTATAGGCGACGAACTGACTGAATCACCGATTGCGGTGGATGTCACCGATGACAGTTTTAAGGTAAACGGCATTGTGTGCGCTTCGATAGAGGAACTACTCCATGCGGTAAGGAATCTCTCCGCTGTCGCTGACAATGACAGCCTCTAAGCGCCCGCGGGGGAAAAGCCTGCGGCACTCAGCGTGGCACAGCTCAAGAATCCGGCTGAAGAATCTGCGTGCATCCCCATCCTCCAGAACCGTCCACAGTTCCCGGGCAAGCCTTATTCCCGCGATTTTTTCGGCTGCATCCGGCGAGCACCCCGCCTCACGCGCGGTGCCGATAAGAAAATCACGGTTCATAACCACATTTCCGCTGTGGGTATCGGTGTGGCCCTCGGCGAGCTTCACGGCCTTGCCTATCATCAGCCCTATTGTAAGCCGTCCGATGCCGAGCTGCGACGCTATTTTCATTGTCTCGCCAATCGCATTGCCGTAATGGATGAAAGCCTGCGGAGGATATCCGGGATAAAGAGTCTTTACAAAGCGCTCGCTCCGCGCACCGGAGTTCACAACTATATGGGAGCAGCCTATGGCTACAGCCACTTCCATCTCCCTGCGCAGAGATTCCACAAACGCTTCAGATGAGAACGGCCGCACTATTCCGGAGGTACCGATGATGGAAATCCCCCCCTCGATTCCGAGTTTGGGATTGAATGTGCGCAGGGCGAGTTCTCTCCCCCCAGGCACACTGACGGTGACATCCACTCCCCCGTCATAGACTTTGCGTATCTCAGCCGCAATCATTTTTCTCGGCACCGGATTAATGGCAGGTTCGCCGGGAGCGAGACCGAGGCCGGGAAGAGTCACCGTGCCCACCCCCTCTCCGGCATGGAATGCTATTCCTTCATGGCCCGAGAGACGCACCTCCACTTCTATAATCTTTCCATGGGTCACATCGGGGTCGTCGCCGCCATCCTTCACCACCTGAGCCGTAGCCGAATTTTCTGAGATCTCAACCGCTGAAATCTCCATCGAAGTCAGTTCGCCGTCGGGCAGACTGAACTCCACGGAATTCACGGCCTCACCGGTGACGAGCGCGGTAATGGCTGCTTTGGCGGCAGCCGTGGCGCACGCGCCGGTGGTGAACCCTGAGCGCAACGGGAAAAATCCCGGACAGAGTTTCTCTACCGCCCTGCGCAGCCCGTGGCGCCCCGTAACCGTCACGAAGCCGGAAGGCAGTGCAGGCCTTTTTACCACAAAAAGTTTCAGACCGAACTCGCGGGCCGCTTCGAACTTCTCTTCAAAGCCACCCGACTCTCCGCTTTCCTTCGTGATGAGTGCCTGCGGCAAAATCTCACGGATGAGATCGGCAAGCTCCCCGCCATATTTCACAAGACAGTCAGCCGGAAACCCTTCCGATTGTGCCAGATCGCGGGATTCCTCGCGGTCAAGAATTCTGAACACGCATCTGTGTCGGCTCCAATAAGGTTTGAGGCGCCGGATGGTCTGAACCCCTGTCAACGCAAGAAGTGATTCTATGCCTTCGCTTTCAAGCCGGGCAAGAGCATCGTCGAAATCATCGCACCACACCACATTGACGCCCGCGATTCGCGGAGGATACGTGCGCTCCAGCCTCACAACGGGGATGCCGGTAACAGCAGAGGTCTGAGCCACGGCCTCATGTAGCCCGACAGCGAAGGGGTGCGCGGCATCCACAATGCATTTTATACCGTTTTCACGGCAAAAGGCCGTCATTGCATCCGAGTCCATCGCGCCGGTGTGGCGCTTCATATTCTTCCCCTCCACCTGCTGAAGGGCGCCGCGGGTGGAGTAGAAAAAGGGAGAACCGGCCTCGTCAAGCACCGACCCGGCAAGCCTTCCCTCGGTAGTACCTCCGAATATGATTATCATTTGCGGAAAAGATGGGTGAAACTGCGGTCGTAAAGCTTTGAAAGGCCATTGCGGTTATCGATTGCATCACCCACCACAAGAAGGGTTGTCAGCGAGAGATTGTTGTCATGCACTATTCTGGCAAGATCCTTGAGCTGACCGCGGTAAATCTTCTCTTCTTTCCATGTGAGTTTATAGCATGCCGCCACAGGAGTCTCCGGAGGATACGACATAAGGAGTTCCTTCTGCACCTCGTCGACAATGGCGGCGCTCAGATAAATGCACATGGTGCTCTGCGAACGTGCCAGCAGGTGAAGTTTTTCTTTCTCGGGCATAGGCGTGCGTCCCTCGCCACGGGTGAGAATAATGGACTGCACCTTTTCCGGAATGGTGAACTGTGAGCGCAGAGCGGCTGCAGCAGCCTGGAAGGACGAAATGCCGGGGGTGATATGATAAGACATGCCGTAGCGGTCGAAAAACGCCATCTGTTCCTGGATAGCGCCATAGACGCAGGGGTCGCCGGTGTGCAGACGCACCACAAGGCATCCGCGGTCGTAGAAATCCTTCATAAGCGCGAACTGCTCCTCAAGAGCCATGCTTGCCGAACTACGCACCGTGCATCCCGGCTTGGCATAATGGGTAAGCTCGACCGGAACGAGGCTTCCCGCATACAGAATAAGGTCGGCTTCCTCCAGGAAACGCTTGCCGCGGACCGAAACGAGCTCCGGATCGCCGGGACCGGCACCTACAATCTCTATGTGACCGCCGCGCAACGCCGACGAATCCACCGCCACAGCGAATGTGAAGTCATTATCCTCCGAGAGTTTTCCCTTGGTCTTTTCCATCACAAGCGTGCCCCCTTCGGAGGCGGCTATGGCGCAGCTCTCGGCCACGCCCCATACCCCCGTGACTTCCCGGACCTTTTCCGAAGGATTGGGAACCTCGATATCCTGAAGCTGCGAAGCCTCATATACCATGCCCGGCACTTGCCAGTCTCGGGTAAGCTCGGAAAACAGCCCCTCGACCTTCTTAAGATATATGGTGT
>VSPV01000071.1 GCA_009775605.1 Paramuribaculum sp. | reverse complement strand
CATGTAGGGCTGCTCCATGGAGCAGCCGCCAAACCACAAACCATTGATAATAAACGGATGTACGAGCGTATATCCCTACAATTAAGGCGAGAACTCCCCACGAAGCGCCCAGTATAGAATCCCCGCAAAGCACCGGAGGTGCGATATTTGTACAACCCACTGCGCAAGCTGTGGGACACTACCTGCGATAAATAGGTGCGGCCAGGCAATAAACCCGGGAAGGATTCCGTTAATTATAGGTGAGAGATGTTAAACTATGTGAGATGAGACCGTTCCACATTTCATTAATGGTTGTTTTCATTGCGGCTTTGCTGGCGCCACACTCGTTGCGGGGCCGCACGCTCAACGACTATAATCTCAACCGTCCCTATGCCGACGAACGCCCATGGCATCTCGGTTTTTCCGTGGGAATGAACCTGATGGATCTGCGTTTCACCCACAACGGTCTGACGGCCGACGACGGCAGCCAGTGGTTCATGTCGCAACCCGACTACTCGCCGGGATTCAACGTGGGCGCTCTCGCATCCATGCGTCTGAGCCGCTATTTCAGCCTCCGTTTTACTCCGGGTCTTTATTTCGGAAGCCGCGACATCCGTTTCCGCGAAACGCTGTCCGGCCGCACCGAACGCCAGAATATAAAGACCACGCTTGTGGTTCTTCCCATTGACGTTAAATTCTCCTCACAGCGCTACCGCAACTCCCGGCCCTATCTCTCGGCAGGTGTGATGCCTGCTTTCGACGTATCCCGCAAAGGAAGCGATTTCCTGAAAATGCGTTCTGCCGACGCCTATCTCACATTCGGCCTGGGATGTGACTTCTATCTCCCTTACTTCAAACTCATTCCCGAGGTAAAATTCTGTCTTGGCCTCGCCGATGTGCTCCAGCACCGCCGCCCCGACCTTGACGAACAGCCCGGCGTGGCGATAATGACCCAATCGCTTGCCAAAGCTACCTCCCGCATGGTTGTCCTCACCTTTTATTTCGAATAGCCATGCCGAGTTTCCGTACCATCCTCACGTCAGCTTGCCTGGTTTTCGCCTCCCTGCTTCCCGCAGCCGCCCAGAAGTCATTCTCTCATTATTTTCTCATGCCCGGCCTCTACAATCCGGCCGCAGCCGGAGCCTCGGGAATGCTGTCTGTAAACGGTATAGCGGGCATCCATAGCCTCAGAGGCGATGACCCCGACGCCAATGCATACGCTCTGACAGCGTCCGCTCCGATAGGCCCCGTAGGTCTCGGCATCGCCGCCTCTTTCGACAAAACGCTGCTCACATCCACAAACATCGCCGCCCTTCAGGCAAACTACGCCTTCAAACTGGCCGGAGGACGCCTCTCAGCAGGCCTCGGAGCCGCCTATCTCGGCATGAAATACGACTGCCCTACCATTACTCCCAATTCTCCCATTACTCCCACTTCAAAACTGAAAGGCCACGGAATAGACATGTCCTTAGGCCTATACTATAGCCATCCGCAATTCTGGGGAGGCATCTCTCTCCTACATGCTCTCGCGCCCGAAATCGACTTCGGACAACTCCCGTCATCATCCACGCCCAATGACGGCGACGAGACATCAGATATTCCATCGGCAAATGAAACCTCCAATAAGGAAATAACGCAAAAAGTGCCCCGCACCTTCATGGCCATGGGAGGCACAACCATTCCTCTTTCCCGGAAAATCGAGCTTATGCCTTCGGCTATGCTACGATCCGGTGGGGGATTGACCTGCGTTGAACTCACGGGGCGCATGCGCTTTCTCGGGATACTGTCTTTCGGAGCGGCTTGGCGCAACGCCGAAGCCGCCACCATCCTTGCCGGGGTAGAATACCGAGGATTCCACGCCGGCTACTCCTACTCCCATCCTCTTTCAAGAGCGTGGCGAGACGCCGGAGGACACGGACGCCACGAAATCACAGCCGGATACTCCGTGAGGCTTTCAGCTTCAAAAAAGCCTGCGACCCGCCACAAAAGCATACGCATAATGTAAACATACACCCTCTTTACCAAGCATTATCACGCCAACACATATCATGAACAGAACAATCATAAAAATAACACTCGGAGCACTCGGCGCCTCAGCCATGGCCGGATGCGCGGTAGGCCCGCGCAACGCTACCGGCGGAGAGGTGACCGGAGTGGGAGGAGTCTACCTGAGCGAACCCGCGCCCCGCGGCATGGTGCTGATTGACCGCGGAAGCATCAAGGCCGGCCCTCAGGAAGACGATTCGTTATGGAACGTGCGCGCCGACGCCCGCGGTGTGTCGGTGGACGCCTTCTGGATGGACGAGACCGAGGTGACAAACTCAGAATACAAGCAGTTTGTCTACTGGGTACGCGATTCCATTATCCGCGAGCGCCTCGCCGACCCGGCCTACGGCGGCAACGACGAATTCCGCATAGAGGAAGACCGCGACGGGAATCCCATCACGCCGCGACTGAACTGGTCGAAGCCCATTCCCTGGCGTAACACCGACGAGGACGAGCAGCGGGCCATCAACAGCCTTTACCGCACGAACCCCGTAACCGGAGTCACCGAACTCGACCCCGAACAGCTCAATTACCGCTACGAGACCTACAACCACGGCGAGGCCGTGCGCCGCCGCAACCGCCTGAATCCCGCGCGCCGCAACTACAATACCGACCTTCCTGTGTCCGACGAAGTCCCGCAGATAACCAAGGACACCGCCTATGTTGACGACGACGGCACAATAGTGCGCCGCACCATCACGCGCGGCCTCACCGGCGACTACGATTTCATCAACACCTACATAGTCAACGTCTACCCCGACACCACAGTGTGGGTCAACGACTTCGACAACGGCATGAACGACACCTACGTGAGGATGTATTTCAGCAACGCAGGCTACAACGATTATCCCGTGGTGGGCGTGAGCTGGGAACAGGCCAACGCCTTCGCCAACTGGCGCACAGATTTCCTGCGCCGCGCTCTGGGCCGCGAGGGTGTCCACATAGAACCGTTCCGCCTGCCCACCGAGGCCGAATGGGAATACGCCGCGCGCGCCGGCATCAGCTCAAACAAATATCCCTGGGACGGCGACCTTCCCTTCACCGAGGACAAAGGATGCTTCTATGCCAACTTCAAGCCCCAGGACGGCAACTATACCCAGGACGGGCAGCTGATAACGTCGCAGGTAGCCACATACGCGCCAAACGCCTTCGGCCTCTACGACATGGCCGGCAACGTGAGCGAATGGACTTCCACGGCCTATACCGAAAGCGTGAGCCGCCTCCAGGGCGACATGAACCCCGAATACCGCTACGACGCCGCCCAGACCGACCCCTACCGCCTCAAGCGCAAGATTGTGCGCGGCGGCTCGTGGAAAGACGTGGCCCACAACATCCGCTCCGACCTTCGTCTATGGGAATACCAGAACGAGCAGCGCTCTTACATCGGGTTCCGCTGCGTGCGCACATACATAGGGTTTGACAAAGCCCGCAAATCTAAACGCAAGAAATAATGGGTAAAATCAAGAGATACCGCAACGCCGTGGAGCGCTTTCTGGCCGCCGAACGCGGACAGCGCTTCTTCAACTTCGCCTACAGTGTGGGAGCGGCCATAGTGATCTGTGGCGCCCTGTTCAAGATTGTCCACCTTCCGGGCGACGACATCCTGCTGTGCGTAGGCATGGGTACGGAAGTGCTCATCTTCATTCTCAACGCTCTCGACCGCCCCGCGCGCGACTACGATTGGGAAAAAGTCTTTCCTCAGCTCGACGGAATCACGCCGGAAAATCCCGTCACCCTCCCCCGCGCCGCCGCTCCGATTGCAAACCGTCCGGTCAGTGGCACCACACGTCTGCCCGAAGAATGTCTGGAGGGAGCGGAATCCGTGGCGGCAAGCCTCGCGCAGCTTCAGGAAGCCGCCTCACGGCTCGCCAAGGTAAGCGCCGCCCTCACCGACAGCGTCTCAGCCATCAGCGCCCGCGCCTCAGGCCTTGGTGAGGATGCCGAGGGCTACGCCCGCCAGATGCAGAACCTCAACCGCAACATAAGCGGTCTGAACACCATCTATGAGATACAGCTGCGCAGTGTTGCCGGGCAGCTCGAGGCCATAGAGAACGTGAACCGCGGCATGAAGGAAATCGGCGCCATGTATGAGGACGCCGTGAAACGTTCGCGCCGCTACAACGAGGAGAGCGAGAAACTCACCCGCAACATGGAACAGCTCAACAGCGTATACGCCAACATGCTCTCGGCCATGACCGTAAACATGCCCCGCGGCGCCGCAGCCAAAGAATCATAACGCAGAGCCATGTCACAAGCCAACCGTCCCGGATCACCGCGCCAGAAGATGATAAACCTCATGTATATCGTCCTTCTGGCTCTTCTCGCGCTCAATGTGTCGAGCGACGTGCTCGACAGCTTCACGCAGGTCGACGAAGGTCTGGAGCGCTCCGGAAAAGGTTATGAAAGCCGCAATGCGGCCTTGTATGCCGCCCTTGAGCAGCAGGCTGCCGTCAATCCGGCCAAAGCCGCCGACGCGGCGCAAAAAGCCGCCGATGTGCGGCGGCGGAGCGCGAAGCTGATTGCCGAGATAGACTCTCTGAAACTCGCCATAGCCCGCGAGGCCGACGGCCCCGAAGGAAATTCTCGCGCGCTCTCCGACCGCGAGGACACCGATGCCGCGGCGTCGGTCATGCTCAGGCCGCTCACCGGGCGCGGCAAAGCACTCCGCCTGGAGGTGGAGCGTTTCCGCGGTATGGTGGAAGAAACGGTTGCCGACACCGCCAAGCGCCGCGGCATAGCACAGGCACTTTCCACAGCGCCCATGCGCACCAAGGGCGCAGCAGCTCCCACAGAATGGGAGCAGGCATGCTTCGACAGACAGCCGGCCGTGGCGGCAATCACCCTGCTCACCAAGCTGCAGAACGATGTGCGTTACGCCGAAGGCGAGGCTCTTGCCGCGCTCCGCGACCGCGTGGGAGCCGGAGATGTGGCCGTCAACAGCCTGGCGGCATTCGTCATACCGCAGTCGCAGAATGTGATGAGCGGTTCGCGCTACAGCGCCGAAATCGTGCTTGCGGCTGTAGATACCACCGCGCGCCCCACCGTGGTGATCGGCGGCACAAAACTTCCCGCGGGAACATCCCATTACGAAACCACGGCGTCCGCTCCGGGCCGTCATACCCTCGACGGCTATCTGGAAGTGCCGCGCCCCGACGGGACAGTGAGCCGGCATCCGTTCTCAACATCCTATACCGTAACAGAACCGGCCGCAACGGTCTCGGCCACGATGATGAATGTATTGTATGCCGGGATAGACAACCCGCTGAGCATTTCCGTGCCCGGCGTCGCCGCGTCCGACATCACAGCCACCATGAGCGGAGGCACACTTACGCGCAAAGGGAGCGGATGGACCGCGCGCCCCTCGGCCCCCGGAACACCTGCGGTGATAACCGTAAATGCATCAACACCGGACGGCGCGACGCGCACCGTGGGACGCACCGAATTCAGAGTGCGCTGCCTCCCCGACCCCACGCCTTACATTCCGCTGGGTGGCGACCGGCGCTACAAAGGCTCCGGTGCCATACAGCGCCAGGCATTGCTGAATGCCGGAGGACTGGAGGCGGCAATTGACGATGATATTCTCGATATTCCCTTCCGTGTGCTCGGCTTCGAGACCGTGACATTCGATTCCATGGGCAACGCCATAGCCGAAAAATCAGACGGCAGCCGCTTCTCGCGCCGGCAACTCGATACTTTCAGGCGCATGAACCGCGGCAAGCGCTTTTTCATCTCCCGCATCCGCGCCACGGGCCCCGACGGGACAGAACGCTCGCTCAGCCCTATTGAAGTAACCGTAAACTGACCATCCGGCATAGCCATATTACCGATAAAATCCGCATCCAGATGAAAAATATAGCCATCATACTCTCACTCATCCTCGCCTGCACGCTTACCGCGCACGCACAGCAACAATCCACAAGCCAGTTGCGCCGCGCCTCACAGGGCACTGCTACTTCCGGAAACGTCACCGCTGCCGCCCGCTCCGCACAGCCATCGGGCCGCGACGATTCCGACCTGCAGTGGATGCGTACCATCTACCGCTCCCTGTCGCTCCAGGACGACGCCAATGCACCCCTCGCGTTCCCGGAGGAGACGGCCGACGGCGGTGACAACCTTTTCCGTACCGTAATGAAACTGGTGGCGTCGGGGAAAGTCCCTGCCTACGAATTCGTGGACGGCCGCGAGTCATTTACGCCAAGCCTCCGCGTGGATCCGGCAGAGAGCATGCGACGTTTCGACATCCCGTTCCGGGAAGCCAAGGAAAGCACGCTGAAAGCCCCCGTGTATGAAGTGGAGAGTGCCGACATACCGTCGGATGACGTGAAAAGCTATTATCTGATAGAGCGCTGGGAATTCAACCGCCATACCAACCGCATGGAGACGCGCGTGGAAGCCATCTGCCCGGTGCTACACCGCACTGCCGACATAGGATTGGAACCGCTGCGCTATCCGGCATTCTGGGTAAGGATGGACGATCTGCGGCCATATCTCGCCGCCACACTTATCGCCACTTCCGACGACAACAATCTTGCCACCCACTCTCTTGCCGACTACATCAACCTGCGTCTCTACAAAGGCGAAATATACAAGACGGGCGACCGCCGCAACCGTCCTCTCGCGCAGATTTTCCAGACGCCCGAGTCGCTCCAGCACGCACGCGACAGCATAGAGCAGCGCCTTAAGACCTTTGAAAAAGGCCTTTGGGTTCCCTCGCTCGAGGAGGTCAACAGCGATTCCACCGCGACAGAACGTAATGCGTCTCATAAATCGATAACGCCGACCAAACGTCCCAAAACCCCGTCAGTGACCAAACGCAAACCGGCGAAAGAAACCAAAGTCCGCCGCCAGTCCACCGGCCGCAGCAACGTAACCCGCTCCGTGCGCAACCGCAAGCCCTAACCCGCACATTCAACCCCACAGATTCGTTTAGACCATTTATACGAGAGTGTCTCTATGGGCGGCTGCTCCATGGAGCAGCCCTACATTTTGCGGGTTTGAAATCATTTGATTTGCCAGGCTCAAAACAATTGACTATATTTGTATTATAATATTGGCAATATTATGATACAATATACAAATAGTGATAATATATTATCCATATTGGACAACTTCACACTGGATAATGCGGATGATATAGCTCAGCAGGTAGCGGAGAGCTTCCGTAAACGGCGAGTAGAGAAGAATATAACCCGGCAGCGCATATCCGAACTTTCGGGAGTTCCTTTGTCAACAGTGGCACGCTTCGAGCAGAAAGGTCTTATAGCATTTGAATCACTTATCAAGTTGGCGATGGCTCTGGGATATGCTCCGGATGTCCGCAGCCTATTCGACACCTCCAAATTTGACACGATGGAAGAGCTTGATATGATTCGCCGTAAAAGCGGCGACAAAAGGGCATACCCTAAAAACATGAAGAAATGAGAAAGACCGACAAACTTAAAGTCATGTTTCGCGGGCAGACGGTCGGCACATTGTCGCTTACACCGGATAACCGTCTGAATGTCTTTGAATACGACAAAACTTGGCTCGCCAACGGATTCAGCATATCTCCGCTTGAATTGCCGCTGAAGCCCGGCATATTTATTGCCAAGCCTCAGCCTTTTTATGGCAATTTCGGTATTTTCGAAGACAGCCTGCCTGACCGCTACGGCCGTTACCTTCTTCACAAGGCATTGTTGCGCAAAGGCATAAACGATTCAGATTTGTCATCATTAGACCGGCTCGCCATTGTGGGTGACAACGGCATGGGCGCACTCACCTACTCTCCGGCGATTAACCTTGAGCAGGAACAATCCATAACCGATTTCGACAAGCTCCAGCAGATTGCTCTGGAAGTATTAAAAGAGCAGCAGGACAACGATGCCGAGCTGCTGCTATACTATAGCGGCAACAGCGGCGGCGCACGCCCCAAAGCGATATTTTCAGATTCAGAAGGACACTGGATTGTCAAGTTCAGACATACTTACGACCCGTCCGACATGGGAATGCAGGAATACAGATACAATGAAATCGCACGAAAATGCGGAATCATTGTACCAGATTTCCGCCTTGTCAACGGACGCTACTTCGCCTCCCGGCGGTTCGACATCGACATCGACGGCAAACGGCTTCACACCGCAACAGCAGGCGGCTTGTTGTGCATTTCGCTTAGAGAACCATTCCTGGACTACTCAAATCTTCTCGCACTCACTGGCTATGTCACGCAAAACCGTGAAGATGTGGAGCAGATGTATCGCCGCATGCTGTTCAATTACCTTACCGACAACAAGGATGACCATTGCAAGAATTTCAGCTTCTATGTAGTGAGAGACCCGGACACAGGAGCCTGGCATTGGCGCCTTGCACCGGCATACGACCTCACTCTATGCACCGAAGGATATAACGGAGAACACGCAACATCCGTCAACGGTACAGGCCATCCCCGGTTATCCGACTTTATCACTGTTGGCACAAAAATAAAACTGCCTGAGACCCGATGCCGTGAAATAATTGATGAGGTTCGTTCCGGATGCACTGAAATAATTCGCTACGACATCACAGAATAAATTCCTTCCGTCCAATCAGCATAGTGTATAACAAAGACGTACCACCCAATAAAGGAAGAATATGGCGCATATCAATGATTTTTTGACGAAGATTGACCTGTCGGGGCTGATGGATTATGTCGCGGCTAATGGCAAGAGCGTTGTTTATGCCAAGGGCGAGAGGATGGTTCAGCAGGGGGAGTTGTGCCGGTATGTGGGTGTGGTAAAGTCGGGATATTTCAATTATGTGGCTCTTAATTCAAAGGGGCAGGAAGTAGTAACGGGCTTCTCTTTCGAGGGCGAGGTGGTTACCGACTATGTGCAGGGATTCCTGTTCGACCAACCTTCTCTTACTTCCATTGTTGCCGGATGCGATGCCGAGGTTCAGCGGGTGACGACGGAAGATGCGCGGCGGTTCATCGTAGAGTGCAATCCAGGCTTCGTGGCCGAGGTTTCCTCCAATCTGTTGCAGGAGGCCTATTGCCGTTATCTGAATATGCTTGTAAAGACGCCCTCAGAGCGCTTCCATGAACTTGTCTCCCGCTATCCCGGCGTGACGCACCATCTGCCCATTCAGGAGATTGCCTCCTATCTGGGCATCTCCCGCCGTCAGTTGCACCGCATCCGAGAGGCTGAAAGTGCCGCCGATGCCTCCGAATGTGAGGATATTTAAGAAAATTCTTCGCTTCACGCTGATTTTCACGCTCTAATGGGACATTTGTCACATCGAATGTCGATTATTCATTTTAACTTTGGGACATGGTTACATTGATAATGCTAATATTAGTTGTTGCAATAGCTCTGTCTTTTGGGCTAATGGTAAAAAGTCCGAAATATGGTCTGTGGCTATATAAAGGAGCGATTTTTGGGATTATGATAATCTTTTTATTTGTAGCCCTCTTTTTCTGGCTGGGAGGAAATGCGGATGTTTCTGCTCTTAACATCAATCTGCATCCTTGGAAGAATTATTTGCTCTATCGGGTCTTTGCAGCCGTAACCTGTGTTACGTTTTTTCTTGCGATATCTCAGTTGCCTTTATTATTTGTTAAATGTTATACCAAGAAGAAAAAGTGGCAGATCATAAAATATGAAGGGATTGTCTATGCCGTAACATTGATAATCGGAGTCATATGTCTTTCTGAATTTAGTGGCGTGGGTAAATTACATGATGAAAAATTGCAGGCCGGCAATGAAGTGGTACGGCTTCTAGACGAATACAATAAAGCCCACAAAATGCAGTGCCAATCACTTTCGGAGTTGGGGCTGAAGCCTGTTAGCGATGATTTTTACGAGTATAAGGGTATGTGGTTTCTACTGGATGTAAACGACAAAACTTTTGAATTGCGATTTTGCAGTCCGTATGGCGGAGACATCAATTATGATTTTACATATTCAAGCGATGTTCAGGAATGGGATTATACTATAATTTGGTAATCATCTCAATAGCTTGATTTTTATGTCGAAAATTGAAATAATATTGATGCTTGGTTTCGCATTGATTGTCATTAGCGGACTGATCAGTGCAAAGCTTAAGCATGATAACTGCAAAAAGTGGTGGCTGCCAATAGCAATTTGCGGAAGTCTTTTTGTACTCTTTATAGCCTTTGTAATTTGGGCAATGATTGATTTCATGAATACCCGACTTTGCGTGTAATCATGCATCACCCACAATCTCCCCATACAGGATATTGCCTCCTATTTAGGCATCTCCCGCCGTCAGTTGCACCGCATCCGAGAGGCTGAAAGTGCCGCCGATCCCTCCGAAAGTGAGGATATTTAAGGAAAAACATCGCTTCACGCTGATTTTCATACTCTGATGGGACATTTGTCACATCGAATGTCGATTATTCGTTGTAGCTTTGCTCAACTGGGTCGGGAGTTCTCGCTCCAGCAATTCAAGTTAAGTTACATTGAAATCAAATAGGCATGAAAAGAATAATCATCTGGCCATTAATTATGCTGGCTATGACAATCAGCATTACCATGCATGGCGAGACATCATCGGCTCCAGAAACCACCGATTCACAGGATTCCACAATAAATGTAATTGCATGGTTCAATAAGCACGACACGGTAACATATCGTGTCAACGAATCCGCATGGAGGCTAAACGGCACCGATACCGTTCTCACTGCGTCATACTCAATGATAGCACGCATAAACGTTGTGGATTCAACCTCCAACGGGTATAAGATGGACTATACTTTTTTGGATTTTCCTACCGACACACTTCCCGATTCCGCTTCTGCGATTGAAAAATTCCAGAATCAGATAACCGCCAGACTTGCCAGAAAAATTGTAGGCACGACAGTTCATTTTGAGACGGATGAATATGGCCGGATAACCAAATACAACAATCTGGGGCAAATAAAGAAACAAGCCAGATTGCTTTTCAAGGAGGCTATGAATGAATTTGCAAAGATTCCTGAAATACAGGGGTTAAAGGAAATGGGGGTCGATGTAAAAAAGTACACAAAGAATGTCGATACAGATAAGTTGGTTGACGGATATCTTGAAGAGCTTAATATGCTGTTCATGTATCACGGTCTGTCAATGCAGCCCGGTGAAAATACCGAGCATGAAGACGCCACCGACAATCAATATGAAAACACAACTTTTACCTCCGCTACCGTTGATGCCGATGACGGGACCTATAGTATTGTGCAGGATGTAACCAGTATCTTGCCTCGAAGTGAATTAAAGGAAATGGTTGGCGGCATTGTTGAATCATTTTCCAATGACAGTATCACTGACAGTTTTAATGAAAACTTCGATGCGCAGGTAAATGTGGACTGCACATATGAAGATTATCTGAAAATTGACTATATGGTCAACGGCTGGCCCTATTCCGTTGTAAGACAAAAAGCCACAATGATAGGGAACAGAGGCAAGGTCAAGCAAACCGTCATATCTATTGACTCCTGCTCTTTCGCGCAATAATGATACGACCCTGTATATGATATAGTGCCAAATCAATTTGTTTATCGGAAAGAAACGTGGGATGAAATTGATATACAAAGCAAAATGGGTGATTGTCATATTATTTGCGGTTATATTCGCGGCAGCATTTGCTGTGCTGTTTGTAGGAGGTACGGCAGACGTTCACAGATGCTTTTTGGCGGCGAATGTATTGCTGATAATTGCTCAGTCAGCAAATGTGGTTTATGCTTTTAGAAACAGGCTTAAAGATGTCGGAATCGCTTTGCTTGTATGCCTTTTCATTGGTATTGGACTGATGTGGGCACTATACATCTGTAGTTGGAATTACACAGTTAAAGCATTAACCACAGGTTTTGAATAGCAAGGCAATGACCGACAAGGAGTATAGAAAAATAATGGCCGATGCGAGGCGGAGCGTGAGCCGGGAATATGGCTTTCACCAAAGCTCTTATATCAACTACAAGGTAGAGGGCGGCTATTTTTTCTGTCTGTTTTTTCTTGACGTAGAAGCTCGACTAATCGTCAAACCCTTGTATGCCGATGATTTATGGTGGGAGATATGGGACGCGACGGAAAACAAGAAAGAACCTCTTAGCTTACGCGGAACAGGCGCTTACTCTCTATCAGGGCAAGTCCTGACTTCATACGAGATTGCAAAAACTACTGATGAAGGGGAACTTACCTGTTGGTTGAATTAAATTAGAGAATATTTTATCCGCCCAATCGGATGATGATTAACGAAATTGACATATTG
>VSPV01000070.1 GCA_009775605.1 Paramuribaculum sp. | reverse complement strand
CGTTGGTGCCGAAACCTTCAAAACGGCAGTCGGGCGACTTCACATCTGTACGCCTCGAGCATGAAGCGGCGCCTATGAGCGTCAGTAGTGCGAATGCAAGAAAAAGCTTTTTCATGACTATGATTTGGGATTGAAAATGTTTCTCAGGTACGATTCACAAATATAGGAAATCAAACGGTAACCCTTTCATTTTTATATAAAAAGATTCGCAACCTGTGGCAATTGTTATGCACAAATGCAGCTTAAATGTCACATTTATTGGCGCTCAGTGGTTTTTTCCGTACCTTTGCCGGCCAAATCCGCTCCGTGTGGAGCCACTTACTATTTTTATTATGAGAATTTCTAACAAACTTATTGTATCGTCACTGGCACTTATCACCTTCCTCTCGGCATCGGCCGAAGGATATCAGATCAACACCCTCAGTGCTAAACAGGGAGGCATGGGCCACACCGGCACCGCCCTCAAGCTCGGCGCCGAAAGCATGTTTTTCAATCCGGCCGGACTTGGTTTTTCGTCAAAGACACTCGACCTCACCGGAAGTTTCAATGCTCTCAAGCCTTACGTATCGGCACGCAACTGCCGGTCGACTATAATGGGAAATACCACAGAATTCCCTTCAAAATACGACGCCCACAACAACATCTCTACACCTCTTTTATTAGGAGCCTCGTTCCGTATCTACGACAATCTGCAGGCTGGCATAGCCTTCTATACCCCCTATGGATCGTCAATCAACTGGACCAACAACTGGCCCGGTGCCGAGCTTAATCAGAAAGTAAAGCTCGCCACCTACACCATTCAGCCCACGTTCTCCTACCGCATCTCACCGAAACTGAGCGTCGGCGCCGGTCTTATGATTACTTGGGGCTCAGTTGACCTTTACAAAGGCCTCATAAGCGGCACCACATTCGACAGCGTGTTGCTTCCGAAGCTTCAGAGCATGGGAATGGACGTGACACCCTTCGGCACCACCGCTCCCGCCACCGTAAACCTCAACGGCAAAGCAGAGGTAGCTTTCGGATTCAATGCCGGCGTGATGTACGACGTGTCAAGCAAAGTCACCCTCGGCGCCAACTTCCGTTCACGCCAGCTCATGAAAGTGAAAGCCGGCGACGCAAAGGTGATTTATGCCAACAAACTTGCCGAGACTGCGCTTGAAAGCTCACTCGGTCTCATCAACGAGGCTAATTTCAGCGCAGCCATGCCTCTGCCCTGGGTGCTTACCATAGGAGGTTCATACCGTCCTACCGACCGATGGACTCTTGCCGCCGACGTTGCCCTCACCGGCTGGAAAACATACAAGCACCTCAATATCGATTTCCTGGATGAGAAAGTGTCTGCCTTCAACCAGCATATCGCAAAGGACTACCGCGACGCCTGGTGTTTCCGTCTTGGTGCGCAATACGCCCTCACCCACCGCTTCGACCTTCGTTTCGGAATGATGATTGATACCACTCCTGTCGACAAGCACAACTACAATCCCGAGACACCCGGCATGACCAAAATCGAGCCGTCGGCCGGACTTTCATTCCGTCCCATAGACCGTCTTTCGATTGACTTCTCCCTGCTGTACGTGACCGGACTCGGCTCAAAAGGAGCTTCCATCACCCATGAGGACCTTCTGCTTAAAAGCGTCGGAATGCCTTACGAGAAAACTTTCGTGGCCGACTACCGCTGCAACGCCATCAATGCCTCAATCGGCCTCAACTATTCCTTCTGATAAGTTTTTTTGAGAAGAAATAAGAACTTTTATGGCAGCCCGTAAGTTATACTTAAGATTAATAACCCAAAATTCAATTAACTTACGAAAATTCCGATTATGAAAAAACTGATTCTGGCCACGGTTGTAGCCGCAGGAGCACTTCTCATGGCAAGCTGTACAAGCAAAGCAGAAAAAAGCGAAAAAGATCTCGCAGCTAAAATCGAGAACTGCACCAACACCGATAGCATAAAGGTGTATGTGGACCAGGCCAAAGCCTATGCGCAGAAACTCGTGAGTGAAGGCAAGGTTGACGAAGCCAAGAAGTATCTCGAGCAGATAGAGCCTGTGGTAAAAGCCAAGGCTCCCCAGCTTGCCGGCGCGCTCTCTACAGCCGAAACAGCTCTTGACAAAGTGAAAGAAGCCGCAGGCGATGCCGCTGACAACGTAAAGGCCGCAGGCGACAGCGCTGCCGTAGCAGCCGGTGAGGCCGTCGACAAAGCAAAAGAAGCTGCAGGCGCAGCCGTAGAAAACGCCAAGGATGAAGCTGCCGCCAAGGTTTCCGACGCAGCTCAGAAAGCTTCCGACAAAGTAAGCGATGCCGCCCAGAAGGCTTCCGACAAAGCCTCTGAAAAGGTCAACGACCTTCTGAAAAAGAAATAACGCGACCTGCTTAATACTATCGCAAGGCGATGTGCCCCTCCGGCGCGTCGCCTTGCTTTTTTTACTGTACGATTGCCAGCAACCTTATTTTAGGTCAATGCAATATAATGGTTGTTATAATATGTCTGCAATACCACATGTATAAGGTAAGCCAACTCGGAGCGGCGGAGCCGCGGGGGGTTGTAAAACCCGCTGCGCAAGCTGCGGGGAAAACGCTGTCTGTCCCACCTGCGGCGAGCCTGGGAATGGCGATGACGCAATGTGCGTAAGCATGGGAACCCGACAGACCACCCCACGCTTTCGGGGGAAGCGAGGCGCGCATGCTCCGCAGCTTGCCTCGAAGAAATCTATTGGCCTCTTGTTGAGCATCGCGATAGTCTGGTTTATCAGGGTCAACATAAGATTGCATAGCTCCTCATCATTGAGCCGGTCGGCAATAGCCGTGTAATAAGCGGTATCGTTATGTTCGCGGCATGTTCTCAGCAAATTTCCGAAACGGGGATGATCTTGATTCCAGAACAGAATCCGGCGCGTACGCATATAATCCTCGTAGTCGTTCAAAAGCTCGTGAAGACTTCCCCGTGCCACACCAAACAATTTGATTTCGATTTCAGCGGAAGTTGCGGCATCCGAGCGCCCTTCCACTATATTTTGCTTTCCGGATCGGGCTGCCTGCAGCATCTGGTCGTAAGTTCGGTCAGTTTTGGCTATATGGCCCTGCAGGAAATAATATGTCAGGTCATAGATGGCCTCGGCCTTGCGAAAGACGTGAAGCTTGCGGCAGCTTGTCTTGGACCGGGCAAAATCGGGAGGCATGGTGGAGATTTAATTAGGTGAGGGATTAGAGGAGTTATGGTAGCTATGGTAGCTACTTTAGCTACTTTAGCTATTTTAGCTATCTTAGCTAATTCACTCGCAAATATAGTGATATTTTCTCTCACTCTTTTTTTTGGCTGAGAGATTTTTGCGGAAACTTTAAGGGTGGATCAGATGTTTTAATGGTATTAAAAAAAACACTGACCCGATTCAAAAATATTAAGAAATGAATATCCTTAAAGCCTTGGTTTGTTCAGCCGCATTAGTCATGCCGGCGTTGGCAATGGCTGTCCATCCCCGCCAGTATCCCGACACATTTCTGATACCCGAACGTGCCATTATTCTGACCGGCAACAGAGCATCGGCCGGACGTCTGGTAGCCGTGCTCTATAACCAGGAGGACATGCACTTCAACGAGCCCAACTGTCCCCGCTTCCTCTTCCTTGACCGCGAGGGAAAGATAGCCCTTGGAATCGGCGGCTATGCCAAGGTATCGTTCCAGTATGATGTGAGAGGCTCTATTGACCAAGGCGCCAACTTCATTCCATATGACATTCCGGTTCCCAACCGCGATGACCAGAAGAGTGCTTTCTACGCCAATGCCAACCACTCTTCCATATTCCTGCAACTGGTGGGACGCAATGATAAAATAGGCACATACCAGATGTATATACTCGGCGATTTCACCGGCAACGGCTACAAAGGCTACGGTTTCCGTCTGAAGCAGGCATACGTGTCGGCCGGATATTTCACCGTGGGTCTGGCCAACAGCACTCTCATGGATGCCGCGGTAGGCACTCCCGGCATTGACAATATCGGCCCCTCGGGCGAGACATTCCGGCGCAACGTACTGGTCCGGTTCAACCCGCATTTCGGAAGCCACTGGTCAGCCGCAATCTCTATCGAGAACCCGCCTACAAGCTACTCCACCGACGAATACAGCAAGCATATCAATCCACGCTGTCCCGATATACCCGCCTACGTCCAGTATGCATGGCTTGGGGGCAAGAGCCATGTGCGTCTGAGCGGACTGTTCCGGTCTCTTTCTTACAGAAACCTCGTTGCAGAAAAAAACAAATCGGTAACGGGCTGGGCGGCCCAGCTGTCCGGCAAATTCTATGTGGCTCCCGGCTTCACTCTCCTTTATCAGGGCTCTTACGGCCGCGGTTACGGCTCTTATGTCAACGATATGGCGACGGGTCTTGATCTGGTGCATACCGAAGGAGGCGCAATGGAGGCTCCGCGCCAATATGCATTCGAAGTGGGCGCTACATATAATCTTACCAAGGATATATACCTTGCGGGGGCCTACTCCAAAACTCGTGTGCTCGGCACAAACTATCTCGGCGACGAAGCTTACAGGGGTTCCGACTATATCTCAGCCACTGCATTCTATAAAATAATTCCCGACATGCAGATAGCTCTCGGTTACCTGCACGGCGTGCGCACCGACTTCAACGGCGAGCGCGGACGCGCCAACCGCATTGCCGCAATGCTCAAATATTCTTTCTGAACAGAACGGAAATTCATTATATAATTGCCTGCTTTCCGCAGATTTTAGTAAATTTGCGGTCTTATAAGGCACTGATATTGAAAAATACCGACTATAAAATTCCCGAATTACCCGAGCAAAAGCCCGCAGCATCCCATCGCCGCGGGCTGCTCGCGCTTTCCCCGGCGCTAATGTTTCTCGCGCTCTATGTGGGAGCATCTCTGGTGATAGGCGACTTCTACGCCATACCCATCACCATAGCGCTTGTGGCGGCTTCCATCTGGAGCATAGCCATCTACCGCGGCCATCCGCTTCAGGAACGCATCCGAACGTTCTCTGAGTCCGCCGGTAACCACAATATTCTCTACATGGTGTGGATTTTCATCCTCGCCGGAACATTCGCCTCCCTCGCCAAAGGCATGGGAGCGGTCGACGCCACCGTGCGGCTCACGCTGGTGTGCTTTCCTGCCGACTTTGTGCTTCCCGCCATATTTCTGGCGGCATGCCTGATAAGCATGTCGATAGGCACCTCGGTCGGCACCGTGGTGGCCCTGACCCCTCTGGTTGTCGAACTTGCGCAGAGCGCGGGCGCGCCGGTGCCACTTTATGCGGCCGCTGTGCTCGGAGGAGCGTTTTTCGGCGACAACCTCTCATTCATCTCCGACACCACCATCGCTGCCACGCGCACACAGGGATGCCGGATGAGCGATAAATTCCATGCCAACCTGCGCATTGCGCTCCCGGCGGCCGTGATAACGCTTGCCATTTACACCGTGATAGGTCTTGACAGCACGGCTGCCGTTCAAAACGCCTCTTTTGCGTGGAGCGACGTAAGGCTGGTGCTTCCCTATCTGCTGGTGATAGGAATGGCTGCCTGCGGAGTCAACGTTACCGTGGTGCTCATATGCGGAATAATCGCGGCTTTGGCAGCCTCGCTCCCCTTCGGCATGACACCGCTCGAAGCCGCCGGGCTTATGGGCAAAGGAGTAGAGAGCATGAGCGACCTAATAGTCATAACCCTTCTTGCCGCCGGAATGCTCGGCATAGTCAAGGCTGCAGGAGGCATCGACTACCTCCTGTCGCTCATCACCACGCGTGGTCTCGGCTACCGTGGAGCGCAGGCAGCAATAGCCGTCATCACATCGTGCGTCAATCTGTGTACGGCCAACAACACCGTGGCAATTCTCACCACCGGTTCCCTCTCCCGCTCTCTCGCCACACGCTACGGCATATCGCCGCGCCGCGCCGCCTCGCTGCTCGACACCTCTTCCTGCATTACCCAATGCCTCATACCGTTCGGCGCCCAGACCCTCCTTGTGAGCGGCATGGCTGAAATCTCTCCCGCCGCCCCGTGGCCCTATCTCTTCTATCCCTGGGCGCTCTGTCTGTGTCTGGCCGGAGCCATCATAATCGGCTCTCCGCGTCATGCCGTAAGTACGGCGGATTTTGCGGAAGCATAATTTTTCTGCAAAATTTTCGTCACCCCGTGCAACTTTATCCCGGTGGTTGCGTCTGATTTCACAGATGCGTTTTTATAGAAACCAAAATTATTTATCACAATAACCGATTTATGAAGAAAACTTCGCTACTGCTATCTCTGTTCATGGCGCTCGTGATGCTTCTGCCGCAAGCACTCACCGCCCAGCAGATGCCCCAGTTAGGAACCGACCCCGACGTAAGGATAGGACGGCTCCCTAACGGCATGACCTATTACATCCGCCACAACGAGCTCCCCAAGGGACAGGCCGATTTCTACATCGCCCAGCGCGTGGGCTCCGTGCTCGAAAACGACGAGCAGCAGGGCCTCGCCCACTTCCTCGAGCACATGTGCTTCAACGGAACCACCCACTTCCCCGGCAAGAACCTCATCAACTGGCTTGAGTCCGTGGGCGTGAAATTCGGTCAGAACCTCAACGCCCAGACAGGCGTCGACATGACCATCTACAACATCGACAATGTGCCGGTGGCGCGCGAGAGCGTTCAGGACTCCTGTCTGCTCATTCTCCACGACTGGGCCAACGACCTTCTCCTCCTCCCCGAGGAAATCGATGCCGAGCGTGCCGTAATTCATGAGGAATGGCGCACCACCAATGTGGGTCAGATGCGCATACTCACCGACCTGCTTCCGAAAATTTACCCCAACAACATCTACGGTCACCGTCTGCCCATAGGCACCATGGAAGTGGTGGACAACTTCCCACATCAGGCACTCCGCGACTACTATGAAAAATGGTATCGTCCCGACCTTCAGGGTATAATCGTGGTGGGCGACATCGACGTGGACCGTATTGAGAACAAAATCAAGGAAATGTTCTCCGACATAGAAATGCCCGAGAATCCCGCCGAGCGCATCTACTTCCCCGTAGAGGACACCAAAGGCACCATCTATGCCATTGGCCATGACCCCGAGCAACCCATAAGCATAGCCCAGCTCATGATCAAGAGCGAGGCATTCCCCGATTCGCTCAAGAACACTCCGGCCTACCTCCTCACCAAGTTCATGACCCGGATGATTACCTCGATGCTCAACACCCGTCTTGCCGATCTCCAGTCAAAGCCTGACGCACCATTCGCACAGGCAGCCGTAATGTACGGAGACTTCCTGCTCGCGCGCACCAAGAGCAGCGTTGACCTTGTGGCCGTTCCCAAGGCTCCCGAAGAAATCATTCCGGCAATTTCGGCCGTATACCGCGAGGTGCTCCGCGCAAAACGCGGCGGATTCACCGTGACTGAATACGAGCGTCAGCGCGACGAATATCTGTCGCAGCTCGAAAACGCCTACAATAACCGCAACAAGCGCCAGAGCAACGAATACGTACAGGAATACGTTGCCAACTTCCTCTCCAACGAGCCTATCCCCACCGTAGAGGAAGAATTCAAGCTCATGCAGAACATGTCGGGCATGGTGCAGGTACAGATGCTCAACCAGCTTCTTCCGCAGCTCATAACCGACGACAACCGCATTCTTCTCATGCTCCTGCCTGACAACAAGGAAGGCAAATACCCCACCGAGGAGGAAGTAGCCGCCGCTCTCGCCGCTGTTGACGCCGAGACTATCGAGCCCTACAAGGAAGAAGTAAAATCCGAACCCCTGATTCCCTCGCTCCCCGCTCCCGGCAAGGTTGTCAAGGAAGAGCACAGCAAGCAGTGGGACGCCACCGTATGGACTCTGAGCAATGGCGCCACCGTGATTGTGAAGCCCACCGACTTCAAGGACAACGAAGTGCTTTTCTCAGCCTACGCCAACAACGGAACCTCGGCCTACGGCTCCGAATACCTGAAATCACTTCTGTTCATGCCTACAGCCCTTAGCCGTTACGGACTCGGCACCTACACCCGCACCGACCTCAACAAATATCTCTCAGGCAAACAGGTGACCCTCGACCCCTCGTTCAACCTCTACAGCCGCACATTCGACGGCTTCTCCACCCCTAAGGATCTTTCCACCCTCATGGAGCTGATTTATATGGGATTCACTTCCATCAACTTCACCTCCGAGGAATTCGAAGCTCTTCAGAAACGTGAGATTGCCTCGCTCCACAACAAAGAGAACGATCCCCAGTCAGTGTTCCGCAAACGCCTGTATGAAACGCTCTACTCCTCCCCCCGCCTCCGCACTCTTGAGGTTGCCGACGTGGAGGGCGCAAGCCGCGAGCAGATTCTCGACATATGCAAGGCCATGACTTCCAATGCAGGAGAATTCACTTTCACCTTCATAGGCAATGTCAATCCCGATTCGCTCAAGCCCATGGTTGAGCAGTATATCGCTTCGCTTCCCGGCAAGAACGATCCGGCCCTGCGCAAATTCAAAGGCGTTGACAAACAGTTCGAGATGAACCACGGCGTCATCACCAAGACCTATACCACCTCCATGCAGACTCCGCAGACCTGGGCATACGTCGATGCTTCCGGCGAACTTGCCTACAACGGCCGCAACAACTTCCTTGCCAGCATGGCAGGCCAGATTCTCTCAAAACGTCTCAACGACATTGTAAGAGAAAAAGAAGGTGCCGTATACTCAATCGGCGCACAAGGCCTGCAGTCGCGCAACAGTGTTCCCAACAGCCAGCTTCTCACGGCATTCCCCATGAAACCCGAAATGAAGGAAAAAGTGCTCGGTATAATCAAGGACGAGATGAACAGCCTCACCTCTACCGTAAAGCAGACCGAACTTGATCCTGTGAAGGAATTCATGGTGAAAGAAGCCACTGAAGGAAAAGAACTCAACGGCAGCTGGCTCGGTGCCATAAACGGATGGCTCGCCAACGGCGTGGATACCTTCAACGGCAACATCGAGACCATCAACTCCGTTACCGTGGACGATATCCAGAACTGGGCAAAACAGTTCCTGGGTCAGGGCAACTACATCACAGTGATTCTTGACCCCGCAGAATAAATCTTTCTGAATAAGAAACCCATAAAAGTCGCCGCAGGCACCGCTTGCGGCGACTTTTTTATGCCGTATGGTATTCAATTATACGGAAAATCGTAAATTTGTAAATCCTCATAACTTATACCAGGACTGATAAACAATGAAGAAACTTCTGTCACTCCCCTCTAATCTTGTAAACTGCATATCCGACATCGTTCCACAATGGTCGGAGGAATCATGGTTCTGCACGAGCGATCCTGCCGACAGCCGTCTGGGTTCCGGCGCCGGCACCGCATGGCTTCTCGACCGCTACGAGCAGTCGGGCGCCCGGGACACCTCCGGCAAAAAAATCATAATCCATGCCGGCGGACAAAGCCGCCGCCTCCCCGCCTACGCACCCATAGGAAAAGTGTTCACACCGATTCCCGTGATGCGCTGGGCCGTGGGCGAGAAGATTGACCAGACCCTGCTGGACCTGCAGCTGCCCCTCTATGAAAAAATCATGCTGCAGGCTCCCGAAAAGCTCAATACACTCATAGCCAGCGGCGACGTATGTATCCGCGCCAACTCCCGCCTGCCTCAGATACCTGCCGATGCCGATGTGGTATGCTACGGCATGTGGGTAGACGCCACGCTCGCCTCCCACCACGGAGTGTTCATGAACCCGATTGAATCGCCTGAGGAGCTCGACTTCATGCTGCAGAAGCCGTCACCGGCCAAGCTGGCGGAACTCTCCCAGACACATCTCTTCCTGATGGATATAGGCCTGTGGCTGCTCAGCGACAAAGCTCTCGAACTGCTTCGCCGCCGCTCGCATAACCCCGACGGCTCCTATAAGTTCTACGATCTTTATTCGGAGTTCGGATGCGCCCTCGGGAAGAACCCGTCGGCCGACGACGAAGAAATCAACCGCCTGAAAGTTGTAATCATTCCGCTTTCCGACGGCGAATTCTACCATTTCGGCACCTCGCGCGAGCTCCTTTCGTCCACACTCGCCCTGCAGAACCTCGTGGCCGACCAGAGGCTCGTGTTCCACCGCAGCACCAAGCCGGGGCGCGCGCAGTATATACAGAACTGCATGGTGGACAGCTCCCGCCTTACGGCCGCCAACACCAACATCTGGATTGAAAATGCCTGCGTTGGTCCCAAATGGCTTCTGCGCTCAAACCACATAATCACCGGCGTTCCCCGCAACGACTGGCAGATAGACCTGCCTGACAGCGTGTGCGTGGACATGGTACCAGTGGGGGAAAAAGGGTGGGCCATCCGTCCCTATGGCTACGATGACGCCATGAGAGGCTCCACCTCGGCAGACACCACCCTCTGGATGGGGAAACCTGTCACGGAATGGTGCCGTGAGCGTGGCGTGACCATGCCGGAGGCCGATCTTCAGTCGGCACCCATCTTCCCGGTAATAACCAATCCGGACGATGCAGAATGCATTATCAACTGGATGGTTTCAGACGCTTCCGACACACGGGCCCGCGAGCTGTGGATGAATGCCGAAAAACTGTCGGCCGACATGCTCCTTGACAACGCCAACCTGCGCAGAGCTCAGGAGCAGAGAATCGACTTCCAGCGCAACAACATCTCGCTGCTCGGCCGCAATTATAACCGGAGCGTATTCTATCAGCTCGACCTGGACCATCTCGCCACTCTCATGCAACGCGAAAATGTGCCTGCACCCGCGCCGGTCGACGGCAATGCACCTGTGGAATTCCAGATACGCAACGCCATACTACGCGGTCGCCTCCTTGACAACAAATCCGAGAGCGAACGCGCGTTCCGTACCCTCCGCGACGCTATTCTGGAAACGGCACAGAGCAAGCCGGTGCTTCCCACCACCGACGTTTACTCCGACCAGATTGTATGGGGCCGCAGCCCGGTGAGAATCGACGTGGCCGGCGGATGGACCGACACTCCCCCCTACTCGCTTTTCAACGGCGGCAAAGTGGTGAATCTGGCTGTGGAACTCAACGGCCAGCCCCCCCTTCAGGTATTCGTGAAACCCGCGCCGCACCGTCAGATAATACTGCGCTCCATCGACCTCGGTGCGTCGGAGACAATCGACGACTACGAGACACTGCTTGATTTCAAGCGCGTGAACTCCCCGTTCTCCATTCCCAAAGCGGCGCTCGCCCTCTGCGGTTTCGCTCCGGGTTTCTGCGAGAAAAATTACCGCACACTCCGCCAGCAGCTCGACGACTTCGGCTTCGGCATTGAAATAACCCTTCTCTCGGCCGTGCCGGCCGGCTCAGGTCTGGGCACAAGCTCCATTCTGGCTGCGACGGTGCTCGGCGCGCTCAACGACTTCTGCCGCCTCGGGTGGGGAGAAAGCGAGATAGGAACGCGCACGCTTGTGCTTGAGCAGCTCCTTACCTCGGGAGGAGGATGGCAGGATCAGTACGGCGGTCTTCTCGGAGGCGTCAAGCTCCTTGAGACCTCAACCGGCATCCTGCAGCAACCTTCGGTCAACTGGCTCACGGGTGCACTTTTCGCCGACCCGGAATTCGCTCCGTGTCATCTTCTCTACTATACCGGCGTGACGCGCACCGCCAAGCATATCCTTCAGGAGATCGTGCAGCGGATGTTCCTCAACTCGGGTTCCACACTCACGCTCCTCGGCGAGATGAAGGAACACGCCATTGACACAGCAGCCGCAATCCAGCGTCGCGATTTCACAGCCTACGGAAAAGCTGTGGCCAAGACCTGGATCCAGAATCAGAAACTTGACAGCGGCACCAATCCCGATTCCGTAAAGAGAATAATAAAACTTGTGGAAGATTACACCTTAGGTCTGAAACTTCCCGGCGCCGGTGGCGGCGGATTCCTCTATATGGTTGCAAAGGATACCGATGCCGCATCACGCATACGCCGTATCCTCCAGGAAAACACGCCTAATCCGCGTGCGAGAATGGTGGAGATGAGCCTTTGCCGCAAAGGTCTCCAGATTTCCCGCTCGTAACCCATTATTCAACCATTACAACGACAAAAGACGGAGCACTCAAAATCAAATTGAATGCTCCGTCTGATTTTTCTTTACGGACAGCGTTCGGACTATTATCCCACTCCCTTATTTGCCGAGCGGATTCTTTGGCTTAGTGGCCTGAAACTCTTTCAGATACTCCGGCACACAATACGCTATATCAAGAAAATCGCGGTCGCGGTAAGCCTTTTCAGCCAGAGGCATCATATCGACGGCCAGCGGCGCCACATCATCCACGAACACCACACCGGGTGTACGCACCACATCTTTGATCTTGTTGCTTCCGTCGCCCATCACAAGCAGACGGCCAGGAGCGGCCTCGGCGGTTGCCCGGTCAAGACTGTCGGGCTCTACAATCAGGGGATGCGGAGCCTCGACGGTCTGGAGCGCCATGTCATAAACAGCGGTATAGACTTCCATCCGGCGCGCATCGATCATGGGCATGAATCTGTCGTCGGGCTCGATATCGAAATTGAACATGGTGTGAACCGCCATTATCTTCAGGGTATCGACCCCTATCAGAGGAATATCCAGCGCAAAAGCCAGACCCTTGGCTTCGGAAAGGCCTATGCGAAGACCGGTATAACTGCCGGGCCCCATGGACACAGCTACAGCCTCGAGTTTCATCTCGTGGTCGCGCACCCAGTCAAGGCACCCTTTTATATAGCCGCTCAGCAAAGCGGCATGATTACGCCCCTTGAAATCCTCATAATGGCAAAGGACGGCTCCCTCGGCGGTCAGAGCCACGGAGCAGACCGATGTTGAAGTATCGATATTCAGAATTAAAGCCATGATTCAAAAATTTGCGGCAAAGTTAGATATTTTTCCCCTGCAATTAGTAAATTTGTAAAAAATACATAATAGAATGTTGCTATCCATGACAGGATTCGT
>VSPV01000007.1 GCA_009775605.1 Paramuribaculum sp. | reverse complement strand
TCGCCTGAAAAAATATCCAAACCTCAATGCTACGAAAAGAGAGGCTGCGCCGTAAAACTGAATTACGACACAGCCTCTTTTATTCAATATTTGTTAAATTTGCCTTATCGGCGACTTCAAATAATGGATTAATTCGTTTATATTGCTAAATTTGTAAAACGAGTGCAGAAAGGCCTTAAACCTTTTCAGGCCTGAGATGTCAAAATTCTGGAACCGATTAACAATCCTTTCTGCAATCATTTGATATATTTAATACTATAGGCTTATGAAATTACGACTTCTGACTATCCCGGCTCTCATCTTTTTGGGGGGATTCAGTTTTGTCTCGGCACAATCCTACGATGACGATGATATCTATTTCAACCCCGACAAAGCAAAGAAAGCCGTACCCGTAAAAAAGAAAACGACGCGCACTCAGCCCAATGCCATAATATACTATCCGGTTGCGGACTATCCTGCGGCTGATACGTATACGCCCGTTCAGTCTTCATCCACCCGCGATGTCGACGAGTACAACCGCCGTGGCATTTTCGCTCCGGACTCGATACCTTTCGACTCTATAGGAAACATAGATTTTCTATGGACACGACAAATCGAGAAATTCCATAACCCCGACGTAGTTACGGCCTCTTCCGACCCTGATGTCGCCCAGTATTATTATGCCCAGCCTGCCAACGTGAGCATAGTTGTCAACACTCCGGGATATTGGGGCAACCCCTATTTCGACAGTTATTATTACGGTTATCCCTACTCATGGGCATGGCGTAATTATTGGAATAATTACTGGTGGGGGCCCTCTCTTGGCTGGAGTGTAGGCTGGGGATGGGATCCCTATTGGAGCTGGGGATGGGGCCCGTCATGGAGTTGGGGTCCATCCTGGGGATGGGGCGGATGGTATCCTCCCTCGCGCCCCCCGCGCCCTGGTATCGGTAATGTACGTCCTCCTTACAACGACCGCCATCATGGCTACGTAGGGAATGTACGCCCCGGTTATTCTACCGGCAATTCCCGTCCCGGATACGGAAACGGTTCGGTTGGCAATACACGCCCGTCTAACAGCGGACAGCGTCCCGGACGGTACAATAACAATAACTCCAACTATCGCCCGAGCCGTAACACCAATTCCAATCAGAACTCATTTTCTACTCCCAGCTACAATAATGGTGGCTTCCGCGGAGGTAACTCAGGCAGCTTTGGCGGCGGTGGCGGTTACCGTGGAGGCGGTGGAGGCGGAAGCCGTGGCGGTCGTCATTAATCAATCTGAACGCTCCGAAATCCCTCCCTCTTGAAGAGTAGGAATTAAATGTTTCAACGCCATATCATTGCCGGAGCCGATTAAAAAACTTTAATCCTCCGGCAATTGTTTTTATTCATATAATAACCCTCGATTGATATTTACATAACCAAAAAATAATTAGCAGATGAACAGACGCATAATTATTGCAGCTTTAGCTCCTCTCCCCTTGCTCATGGGCGCACAGACTGCCTATGACGCCTATCAGATTTCAAGATATGACCTCAGAGGAACAGCTCGGTTTATGTCTATGGGCGGAGCTTTCGGTGCCCTTGGAGGCGATCTCTCCGTTCTCGGTCAGAACCCAGGTGGTATAGGTGTGTACCGCAAGAGTGACATCGGTATCACTCTCGACATCGATTCCCGAAGCATTTCTTCACCCGACGATTCCCGCAACCGCACCAACGTTTCAGTAAGCAATCTCGGATATGTCGGGGCTGTCTCCACCGGAAGTGAAATCATGCCAATTTTCAACTGGGGTTTCTCCTACGGACGTACCAACTCTTTTAAGCGCAGATATAACGGCAGCGCCACCATGCAGGGGTCTCTTTCCAACCATATTGCCGCGTTTACCAACGGTTGTTCCTCCGATCTTCTTGGCGGTGCCACCTCCGATGACGTTGTAGATAACTACATGCAAGGTGGAGGTGCTCCCTGGCTTAGCATTCTTGCATTCAATTCTTATGTAATCAACCCCACAAATGGAGATGCCAATACGCCTTCCACTATGTATGGCGGATTATGGGAAGATGGCAAGAGCCGCGGTATATCCACATATAATGTTGATGAAAGCGGATATGTTGATGAATACAATATCAACTTCGGTGGCAATTTCTCCGATATTGTTTACTGGGGTATTGGATTCGGCATTACTGATATGGAATATCGTCAGAATGTTTATTATACAGAAGATATGACCGGTGGCTACATCACATCTCCGGAAGGTAGCGGAAGAGTCGAGACATCGGGTGATTTCGGCTTTGGTCTGAACAGTTATAAACGTATCTCCGGCTCTGGATTTAACTTTAAGGCAGGTCTCATTTTCCGGCCCATTAACGAACTCCGACTTGGCTTTGCCGTGCATACCCCTACATATTATAATCTAAGCCAGACTTCAATAGCGGAAGTTGACTATGGATACGGATACACTGACGGTCCCGCTAAACCGGGATATGCCAACACCCCTCAGGACGACTACGACTGGAAGCTCCGTACTCCCTGGCGCCTCATGGTATCGGCAGCGGGCGTAATTGGCTCTCAGGCTATTATCAGCATGGATTATGAATACCGTCCTTATCAGAAGATGGTCACAAAAAATGACAATGGCGACAACCAGACCGGCATCAACAATGACATTGAAAACTACTACAAGGCTGCCAATATAATACGTCTCGGCGCTGAATACCGCCTCCCCGCCGGCTTTAGCCTGCGCGCCGGCTATGCCTACGAGTCAACTCCCACGGCCGGTATTCCCCGCACCAACTCAGCTGATTCCTATATGCCCGACTGGACAATGAATCCCGGCGATACCGGCACAATCCCTTCCTACACCATGGATAATTCCGCACAATATATCACCTGCGGATTAGGATACAGATATCAGGGCTTCTACGCCGACTTTGCCTACGTACACAAAGCGCGTAACTCTACATTCTCTGCCTTCACTCCGAGCGGGGAGACAGGCGCAACACCTTACGATGCAACGCTCAAGCAAGCCGATAATTCGTTTGTACTATCGCTCGGTATAAAATTCTGATATAAGCCGTTTTTAAAGTTCTTTTAAAGTCTGCCCCATATTCGGGGCAGGCTTTTTTTGATGTTAAATGCAGATTGGTTAAATTTGCACCATAAGAGCGGGAGATTTCCCGAAGTAAACTTTTCCTATATGCCAAAGATATCAAAGCGAGGCATTGATATGCCTGCCTCCCCTATAAGAAAACTCGTTCCGTTGGCAAATGAAGCCACCCGACGCGGCGTGAAAGTAATACATCTGAATATCGGTCAGCCAGACCTTCCCACACCTCAGGAGGGGCTTGACGCATTGAAGAATATCGACCGTCAGGTACTGGAGTATAGCCCCTCGGAAGGACTCCTTTCCCTCCGCGAAAAACTTGCCGAATATTACCATCGGTTCAAAATCGACGTTAATGCTGAAGATATCATCGTCACCACCGGAGGCTCTGAGGCCGTTTTGTTTGCATTCATGGCATGCCTCGATCCAGGTGACGAAATTATAGTCCCCGAACCAGCCTATGCCAACTATATGGCTTTCGCCATATCTGCCGGTGCTAAAATCGTGACCGTTCCTTCAACCATAGAGGAAGGATTCGCTCTTCCTCCGGTAGAAAAGTTCGAAGAACTGATTACTCCGCGCACAAAGGGCATACTTATCTGCAACCCCAATAATCCCACCGGCTACCTCTACACTCAGAAAGAGATGAATCAGATTCGTGATATAGTCAAGAAAAATGATCTCTTTCTGTTCTCAGACGAGGTATACCGTGAATACACCTACACCGGTGCGCCATATATCTCCGCTTTCCATCTCCCCGGAATTGAGGAGCAGGTTGTGTTGATAGACTCTGTTTCCAAACGTTACAGTGAGTGCGGTATCCGTATAGGAGCCATAATCACCAAACATAAGGAGCTGAAGAAAAATGTGATGAAATTCTGTCAGGCCCGTTTAAGCCCGCCTCTTCTCGGCCAGATTGTAGCCGAGGCATCCATCAACGCATCTCAGGAATATATGCTTATGACATATAATGAGTATGTCGAGCGCCGTAAGTTCCTTATTGACGGCCTCAACCGCATTCCGGGTGTCTATTCTCCCATCCCCATGGGTGCATTCTATACCGTGGTGAGCCTGCCGGTTGACGATGCCGACAAATTCTGCGAATGGTGTCTGAAGGAATTTGAATATGAGGGTGCCACCATCTTTATGGCTCCCGCTTCCGGATTTTACACTACGGCCGGTATGGGAAAAAATGAGGTGCGAATGGCCTATGTTTTGAAAAAAGAAGAACTCGCCAAGGCGCTCAAAGTGCTTTCGGAAGCACTGAAAGCCTACCCTGGAAGGACTGATTGATACTTTAATATAATATCGCTCTGATATGGTGTTTGAAAGCTTTGCGGCAAAGCGCATGTGCCGAAGAAAGTCCTCCCGGCTCAAAGCACCGGGGACTGGCATTGCAGTAGCCGGCATAGCTATTTCATTCACCATAATGCTGTTGTCTATAAGTATCGTCTCGGGATTCAAGAGAGAGATAACTGATAAAATCATCGGTTTTAATTCCGATATATCGGTATATGGTTATTCAACTGTGGTAGATGCAGATGGCGGTCTGACACGCAATATAACATTAAATGAAGATTTGGAGAAAGTTATCACAGCCTCAACAGGAACGACCGGTATAGAATTGGTATTTAACCAGCCGGCCATAATTAAAACAGACGATAACTTTTCAGGTGTCATAATAAAGGGCCTTAACAAAGGCTCAACTTACGATTTCCTTTCCAAGGCATTGGTCTCAGGGCGTATGCCTAATGATAGCTTGAAAAATGAAATTGCGGTTTCAGAAGCTACTTCAACCGCTCTTGGATTAAAGCTTGGTGACAAGGTGTTCTGTCATTTCCTTAACAATAACCGTTTGCGTTCTCGTGCAGCAACAGTATGCGGAATCTACAACACTCATTTCTCCGAATTCGACAGCCGTATTGCAATAGTGCCTTCAGAGATGCTGAGAAGTATTTTCCGCGTTAAAGATAACGTAGGGACTTCCATAGAAATCAGCGGTCTTAAGGTAGAGGACATCGACCAGAAGACCATTGAACTTTACAATGCATTGGAAAAATACAGTTCCGAAAACGGCCTGAATTATATTTATCAGGTTGAAAACGTGTTGCAATCCGGAGCCATGTATTTCAGCTGGCTTGACCTTCTGGACACGAATGTGGTTGTAATTCTGATTCTCATGGCGGTTGTTTCGGCTTTTACACTCATATCCGCTCTTTTCATTATCGTGCTCCGCAACGTTTCGGCCATCGGCCTTTTCAAAGCGCTGGGAGCGACCAATTCTCAGATTCGCGTTATATTTATCCTCATTGCCCAGAAAGTAGTGATTTTAGGACTTCTGATAGGTAATCTAATATCTGTGCCTTTGATTCTTTGCCAGACAAAATTTCACATTCTTCCTCTTGATGCCGAGGCATATTATCTTGATTTCGTTCCCATGGATTTCAGTCTCCGGGATATCATTCTGCTCAATCTCTCCGTGATGATTATTTCTGTTATAGTGCTCATCTTGCCATCCCATATTATATCACGGCTTTCTCCAGGCAACACTCTCAAATACGAATAAGTTAATACCTGTTGCTTTCCCCTGTTAAACTCATTAAATATACTTCACTCGTGGAGTTTCCCGACCTTTTTGGCATTATATTTGTTGATATAATTGATAAGAAACTCAGTTTTACCTAAATTTGTAAATTATTTATTACTTCATCGCGATGCTTAACACATCCCATACAGATTCTAAAGAACTCATTAAATCCATCATTGACGGAATCCAGGATAAGAAAGGCAGGAAAATCACTCATATAGACCTAAGTGGAAATGAATCCGCAGCTGCCTCGCATTTCATTATCTGTGAAGGCTCAAGCCCCACGCAGGTTTCTGCGATTGCCGATAATGTCCGCGAACATCTTCTCCAGACTTCTAATATCAAGCCCTACAATTACGACGGATATCAGAATTCAAAATGGATTGTAATCGATTATGGAGATACTCTTGTCCACATTTTCCTGCCGTCAGAGCGGCAGCATTATAATCTTGAGGAACTCTGGAGCGATGCTCCGGTTTCCGAAATT
Source organism: Paramuribaculum sp. (assembly GCA_009775605.1). Classification (GTDB taxonomy): domain Bacteria; phylum Bacteroidota; class Bacteroidia; order Bacteroidales; family Muribaculaceae; genus Paramuribaculum. The sequence goes on along the minus strand of VSPV01000007.1, from coordinate 26,916 downwards.
CCGGATCTTGATTGAGCCTTCCGCTCCACACAGTAGAAATTTATTCTGAAATAAATACAATATAAGCTTTCCGATGCAAACCCCAAAGCCTAAAAAACCGATGTTCCGGTTCAGTATGTACTGGATGTATGCCATTATCTTAGTGTTCCTTCTCGGTATGCTGTATCTTGATGATAACTCCATATCGAAAGAGGTAAACTATACCCAGTTTTGCAACATAGTGGAACATGGTGGCGTAAAATCCATAACCGTGCTATCCACTCGGAAGGAGGCTAAAGCCGTTCTTTCTGATTCTATTGCCAAACAGCAGTTCAAGAATTTCACTCCGGGAGAAGGACATGAGGCTTACGTCGTCACCACTATACCCGATGTAGGCAAATTCGATGAAAAAACTGAGGCATGGCGACAGCAAGGTGTATTTACCGGAACTGTCGACTACCAGCGCGGCTCTGATTATTCTGCCTATCTGTGGTCGTTCGGCCCAATGATTCTCCTGATAATTTTCTGGATATGGATGATGCGCCGTATGTCCGGAAAGGATGGCGGCGGCGGAGCCGGAGGTGTTTTCAGCGTAGGCAAATCCAAAGCAAAGATTTTCGATAAAGATGGACCCATTCAGGTCACATTTAAGGATGTGGCCGGTCTTTCTGAGGCCAAAACCGAAATAGAAGAAATCGTGGAGTTTCTCAAGAACCCTCAGCGATATACGAATCTTGGCGGCAAGATACCCAAGGGCGCTCTTCTCGTCGGCCCTCCCGGAACGGGTAAGACTCTTCTTGCGAAAGCTGTCGCAGGCGAGGCCAACGTGCCGTTCTTCTCCATGTCGGGCTCGGATTTCGTAGAGATGTTCGTAGGCGTGGGAGCTTCGCGCGTACGCGACCTCTTCCGTCAGGCAAAAGAAAAAGCGCCATGCATAGTCTTCATCGACGAAATTGATGCCGTGGGTCGTGCCAGAGGAAAGAATCCCAATATGGGTGCCAACGATGAAAGAGAGAACACCCTCAATCAGCTCCTTACGGAAATGGACGGTTTCGGCACAAATTCAGGTGTAATAATACTTGCCGCCACTAACCGTGCCGACATCCTTGATAAGGCTCTCATGCGTGCAGGCCGATTTGATCGCCAGATTTATGTTGATCTCCCCGACCTCCCCGACCGAGTTGCCATTTTCAAGGTACATCTTGCAAAAATAAAGACTGACGACACCGTGGATGTCGACCTTCTTGCCCGTCAGACACCCGGATTCTCCGGAGCCGATATCGCTAATGTTTGTAACGAGGCAGCCCTCATAGCCGCGCGTCATAACCACGAAAACGTAGGCCGACAGGATTTCATTGACGCCGTCGACCGCATTGTAGGTGGCCTTGAGAAACGTTCCAAAATCACCACTGATGAAGAGAAAAATGCCATCGCCGTACATGAAGCCGGACACGCCACCGTCTCATGGCATCTCAAATATGCCAATCCTCTCATAAAGGTTACTATCGTGCCCCGTGGAAAAGCTCTCGGAGCCGCCTGGTATCTTCCCGAGGAACGCCAGATTACTCCGGCACAGGCATTGCTTGACGAAATCTGTTCCACCCTCGGAGGTCGTGCTGCAGAGGAGTTGTTCCTTGGTCATATCTCCACCGGAGCGGCAAACGACCTCGAGCGTGTCACGAAACAGGCCTATGCCATGGTGGTATATTATGGCATGAGCGAGCAACTTCCCAATCTCAGCTACTACGACTCCACCGGTCAGGATTACGGCTTCTCCAAACCATATTCCGACGAGCGCGCTAAGATGATAGACAGCGAAGTGTCCCGCATAATCAACGAGCAGTATAAACGTGCCAAGGATATTCTCACGCAGTATGCCGAAGGTCATCATCGCCTCGCCCAGACCCTCGTTACCCGTGAGGTAATTTTCACCGAAGATGTTGAAAAAATATTCGGCAAGCGTCCCTGGATAAGCAGAACCGATGAGATTCTTTCCGCTCAGGAAAACCAACAGCCCGAAACCTCAGACAATACGGATTCTTCCGAGAAAACCGACATACCGAATGAGGCTCCGGTTGATTCGACAACAGAGAATGATGAGAACAAGCCATCTATTACTCCAGAATCCTGAAGGTCTAAATAGGATAAAGTAATTGCTCCTTATTTGAAGCATAAAGAACCATGAATAATTCCGTTCATGGTTCTTTTTTCATTAAAAATGGGTAACTTCGCACTGCAAAATTTTGAGGATGGCAAGCGGATTAAGAAAAATGATAATTGCGCTCGGCATATTATGTTTGTCGGGAGGATACGTCTTTGCATCTCATCCTCAGGAAAAGATTCACGCAGACTCCATTAAAAACAACACCATTTACGCTGATTCTATCGGTCTGCTCAGAGGCACGCCCTCCTGGATGAGAAGTTATCTTAATTCCCTCATACGCGGAAATGTGGATCGTTCTCGTGAAAAGAAATTCGATGTCAGTTTCGGAATATCTCCATCTTATACCCGTGAAGCGTCTTTCGGTATCGGCGCCATGATGTCTGGGCTCTATCGTCTTGACCGCAATGACACCATCGTGGGCCCTTCGGACGTATTTGCCTCCTTCAATGCGTCGTTAAACGGATTTTATGTCCTTACCCTTAAGGGAAACAACCTTTTTACCGACAACCGGTCAAGACTGAATTATAAAATCGAAATCTATAAAAAGCGTCTTGATTTCTGGGGCATTAATTCCGAAGAGACCGCCAATAATCCCAAATCAGCCTACGACCGTCGCCAGATAGATTTTGACATCAAATATGTGTACCGTCTTACCCACTCCCTGTTCATCGGGGCCAATATAAAATCAGATTATACCGATGCCCGGAAACTTACCCGTCCCGAGTTCCTGCTTGGGGAGAGGAAACAATATTATGTGACGGGGCTTGGCGCTTCAATCGAAATTGATTCCCGCGATAATCTCGTTACTCCTACCAAGGGCTTCTATGTCTGCTACCGCCCGATGTTTTTCCCGAAATTTCTGGGAAACGCTCCCTCATTCTTCAACAGCCACGAAGTTGTAGCCGATGCTTATCTGAGAGCCTGGAAAGGAGCAATTGTGGCCTTTGACTTCAGAGGCAAATTCAATAGTTCAAAGGCCCCCTGGACCATGAGGGAAATGATTGCATCAGACGGCATAAGAATGCGCGGATATTACATGGGCTCCTATATGGACAACAGCCAGATAACCATTCAGACGGAGCTGCGCCAACACGTTTACCGAAGGCTGGGAGTCGCTCTGTGGATTGGAGAAGCTGCTCTTTTCTCCTCGTTAAAAGACTTCAAGCATAAGGAAATCAAACCCGAATGGGTGTATAACTGCGGCGTGGGCCTGAGATTTGAATTCAAACACAACGTAAACGCCCGAATAGACTATGGCTTCGGGAAACACACCTCAGGCCTTGTATTCGCTATAGGCGAAGCCTTCTAACAGACCTCTGCCTCGCTCATCTCATCATATTCCTTCCATTCAGGATCATTCTCACAATAAATCGTAAGGGGATATGTGGGAAGGTCGGCAAGAGCCTCATTCAATTTCCGCCCGAATATATTGGTGCTTAAAGAATAGAATATCCAGTTACGTTCTCCGTCGCCGGTAAATATACCCGTCAGGACGGCCACAGGATCCTTTCTGAACATATTTTCCAGAATCTCCTGCACCTGTTCCATCTCCTCTGAGGTCTCTTTGTCAGGCATTCCGTCAGCCTCGGATTCATATTTCCATGTAACTTCTATTCTGATACTGAATTTGGGATTTTTCCGAAATGATTCCACGTCCTTTCTTCCGGTAACCATTATAAGTTTGCCGTTTTCACTTTCGGTAGGAGCCGTCCACCATGATTCCTGACTCATATTTTCATTTTTTATATTCCATCTACCGCAAATTTACATAATAATCTCGCCATACTTTCAAAATCAGAAAGAAAATGGACTGCCGGAAAATATAATTTGCATCTTATTCCGTTATGTGTTAAATTTGTATCAAATATGCCCTTGTAGGCAGAATGTTGAATTAATAAACTTACTTATCATATTTTATGGAAATCAAAGGCAAAATAATTGTAGCCCTCCCTGAGGTTTCCGGCGTTTCAAAAGCCTCCGGAAACCCTTGGAAAAAAAGAGAATATGTTCTCGAAACCGCAGAAACATACCCCAAAAAGGTACATTTCGACTTCTTCGGCGAGCGCGCCGACCAGTATCCCCTCTCTGTAGGCGATGATATTACACTGAGCTTCGATATTGAGAGCCGTGAATATCAAGGCCGCTGGTACACGAGCATCCGTGGCTGGAAGGCCGAGAAAGCAGGCACTGCTCCAACCGCGCCTGTGGATGTTCCCATTCCGCCCGTGCCTGACATGACCGGTATGGCTGCCGATCCCGACAGCGATCTTCCGTTCTGATCATATTCATTACAAAAGGGGTCTTCGGCTGCAATACAGCCGCAAGCCCCCTTTTGATTTTATATTCCCGGCCACACAATACGGCCAAAAAACTCCAAACCTTACACCCCATGAAATTTCCAAAATTATTAGTTGCCACATTACTTGCAACTGCCTTTTCTCCACTTGCAGCCCTCTCTCAGGAAACTCCGGTTCATCCTGACCGGGCAATCCCCTACACTCCTACCCCCGAAATAAAAAAAGCCCAGAAAGAATTCTCTGATTCACGCTTTGGCATTTTTATCCATTGGGGTATCTACAGCATGTTCGCTCAAGGCGAGTGGTATCTTAATTCAGGTCTGAATGCAAAAGAATATGCTAAATCTGCCTCCGGCTTCTATCCTGCCAATTTCAATGCCCACGACTGGGTTAAAGCCATAAAGGACTCGGGTGCGAAATATATCTGTATCACATCACGCCACCACGACGGATTCTCGATGTGGGACACCAAGCAATCCGATTATAATATTGTAGACGCTACCCCTTTCAAGCGCGATGTCCTCAAGGAGTTATCCGAAGAGTGCAACAAGCAGGGTATAAAACTCCATTTCTATTATTCACACCTCGATTGGACACGTGAGGACTATCCCTGGGGCCGCACCGGCCATTCTACCGGAAGGGATTCCACAAAAATAAATCAGAAAAGCTACACCGATTTCATGAACCGTCAGCTCACTGAGCTTCTGACGAATTACGGTAACATCGGAGCAATATGGTTTGACGGCTGGTGGGATCATGACTATGAGCAGGACAAATATGTATGGGGACTTCCTGAACAGTATGCCCTTATACATAAGCTTCAGCCATCCTGTCTGGTGGGAAATAACCATCACACCACTCCTTTCCCGGGAGAGAACATTCAGATTTTCGAGCGCGATCTGCCCGGAGAGAATAAAGCCGGCCTATCGGGTCAAGAGATTTCCCGCCTTCCACTTGAAACCTGCGAAACTATGAACGGAATGTGGGGATATAAGGTTGCCGACCAGAACTATAAGGATGTACCTACGCTCGTAAGATATCTGGTAAAGGCAGCCGGTATGGGCGCCAACCTGCTTCTTAACATTGGCCCGCAACCCGACGGCAGCCTTCCTGCCACAGCCCTTGACCGCCTCAAAGGATTAGGCGAATGGACATCAAAGAACGGTGAGACAATCTATGCTACCGCTGCCGGCGACATCGCTCCGCAGGAGTGGGGTGTAACCACACGCAAGGGTGACCGTCTTTTTGTTCATGTGTTCGACCCGTCGCTTAAAACCCTCGACCTTCCTCTCACGGCAAAAGTCAAGAATGCCAAGCTGTATTCCAATGGAACTCCTGTGAAATACAAATCCACAAAAGAAGGTGTCACCGTCACTCTTCCGGAATCGATGGATGAAATCGATACAATCATAGAACTTACAACCAAATAACACGACATGAAGCATCTTCTTGAGATATGCGCCGCCGATATTCAAAGTGTCCATGCTGCGAAGGCGGCCGGAGCCGACAGAGTTGAACTCTGTTGTGCTCTTAGCGAAGGTGGCCTCACCCCCTCCGCGGGCCAGATCAAGGCTGCCATCGAAGTAAACGGGCCGTTGGTGAACGTTCTCATCCGCCCGCGCTGCGGAGACTTCGTGTATGATGAGGCTGAGATTGAAGAGATGGTGGCTGACATTGAGTTCGCCCGCAATGCCGGAGCGAACGCAGTGGTTGTAGGCGCTCTTCTTCCGGACGGAGAAGTTGATGTGGAGGCATGCCGTCGGTTCAAAACTGCCGCCGGAGCCATGAAGATTACTTTTCACAGGGCTTTCGATATGGTTAAAGACCCGTTTGCTTCACTCGATACAATTGCCGGTCTGGGATTCGATAAAATCCTCACCTCAGGCCTGAAGCCCACGGCCCTCGAAGGCAAAGAAATGCTCCGTAAGCTTAATGAATATTCCTCAGGACGGATATCTATCATTGCTGCCTCTGGCGTCAATCCCGGCAATGCTCTTGATATACTCGAATCCACCGGAGTAAATGAGCTGCATGCTTCCGCCTCCCATACCATCGGCAGCCCCATGCGGTTTAGAAATGAAACCGCAAAAATGGGAGCCGATGATGCCGACGAATTCTCCCGCTCCACCACCAGCGAAGAAAAAGCGGCCTTACTTGCTCAGATAATACATAACTATAATCCTTAAACCAATCAACAGATGAAACGACTCCTTATTTCGTCGGCATTGTCAATTGCGGTTGCTCTCTCGGCAAGCGCCCAGATTGCCGACGCGAAGGTCAAGGCGGATTTCGAAAAAAGAAAAACTGAAATCAACGACCCTGAACTCTTCAAGATTTTCCAGACAGACCTCACTCCTGAGGAGAGAGAATGTCTTGAAATGCTCTACGCCTATATGGCGCTCCCCGATATGACCGACAATTCCGGCGAATTCTTCAAGACCAACGCTCAGTATGCACTCAAAGCCCGCAACGAGATGCCTTGGGGCAAGAAGGTTCCCGACCTTGAATTCCGTCATTATGTGCTCCCCGTAAGAATCAACAACGAGGCTCTCGACATGTCGCGCCCGGTCATCTACAATGAGCTCAAAGACCGCATCAAAAACATGTCGATGAAGGACGCCATTCTGGAGATAAACCACTGGCTTCATGAAAAAGCTACCTATCAGCCTTCCGACAGCCGCACCCATGCTCCTCTCGCTACCATGAGTTCAGCAATCGGCCGCTGCGGTGAGGAATCTACTTTCGGCGTAGCCACCTACCGTGCAATGGGCATTCCCGCACGTCAGGTCTACACTCCCAGATGGGCACATACCGACGACAATCACGCATGGGTTGAAGTCTGGGCAGACGGAAAATGGTACTTCCTCGGCGCGTGCGAACCCGAACCGGTACTCAACAAGGGATGGTTCAACGCCCCCGCCGCGCGCGGCATGCTCATGCACGCACGTGTGTTCGGAGATTACAACGGTTCGGATATCGTGCTTCAGAAAATCGGTGGTCATACCGATGTGAATGTAACCTCGAACTATGCCCCCGTCGATGATATCACCGTGATTGTGACAGACGAGAAGGGCAAACCGGTGAAAGGTGCCCGCGTTGATTTCCGCATTTACAATTACGCTGAATTCTATCCCATCGCCTCACAGATTACAGGCGAAAACGGCAAGGTTTCACTTTCAGCCGGTCTGGGAGATGTGCTTATATGGGCTTCCGACGGAAAGAAATTCGCAATCAAACAGGCCGCTGTCGGCAAAGGAGAACCTATCAAGGTAAAGCTTGAGAACACCAAAGGCACCGGCACCATGGAAATGCATATCATTCCCCCGGCTCCACGCAATGCAGATGTTCCTGTTAGCAAGGAGATGGCCGCTGAAAACAGCCGCCGCATGGCCGTGGAGGATTCTATCCGCGGTGCTTATGTGGCAAGCTTCGCTTCCAATTCACCTCAGTCTGTTGAAGGCGTAAACGATTCTATTCTGCATAAAATTCTTGTTGACGCCCGCGGAAATGGCTGGAACCTCCTGAATTACCTTAAGTCAGCCACTCCGGCACAGCGCGATCGCATTGTTACGCTCCTCAATACCCTCACAATGAAGGACCGCAGCGATGTCGACACCTCGATTCTTGCTTCACACTTAGCCAACTCTGAAGGTGACGACTTTGAATACGTTATTTCTCCCCGCGTACTCGTGGAAGCTCTCACCCCCTACCGCGAGGCCTTCCTTAAGAAATTCACCAAGAAACAGCGTGAGGAATTCAAGAAGAATCCTGAGCTTTGGGCCGACTGGGTGCGCAAGAATATCAGAGCCGACCAGACATGGTATCCCGACAATGTGACCATGAGCCCTGCCGCCGTGCTCGCTCATCCCGTTACTTCCGCATTCTCCCGCGATGTGTTCTTCGTGGCCGGAGCAAGAAGCTTTGGTATATCCTCCCGCATCGACCCGGTAACCGGAAAGACACAGTGGCGTGAGGGTAACGGTCCCTGGAACGATGTGGTATTCGGCAATGCGGTTGAAGAGCAGAAAGCTCAGCCCGGAAAACTGAAACTTACCTTTACCCCCGACAGCCATGTAAAGGATCCGCTGTACTACGTTAATTTCTCTATCTCAAAGATTGTCGACGGTCGTCCGGAACTCCTGAATTTCGACGAAGGAAATTCCTGGAGCAACACATTTAAGGATGGCATCGATTTCGATCCGGGCAATTACATGCTTGTTTCAGGACAGCGTCTTGCCGATGGCAGTGTTCTTACAAATGTTTCATTCTTCGATGTCGAGTCAGGTAAAGAAACTGTGACTCCCCTTGTAATGCGTCACAATACGGATGAAATTGAAGTAATCGGTTCTTTCAATGCCGAGTCTTTGTTTGAGCGCCTCGGATCTGATAAGAAACAGTCGTTGCTTTCCGCTACAGGTCGCGGCTATTATGTACTTGGTCTGATTGCTCCCAACAGCGAGCCTACCAATCATGCACTCCGCGATATCGCAGCCGTAAAATCCGAACTCGAACAGTGGGGACGTCCAATCGTCCTTCTTAATGCCGATCAGGCAGCTGCCGACAAGATGAATCTTAAGGCACTCCCCGCTCTTCCAAATACCGTAATCAGAGGCATTGACCCTGACGACGAGATTGCCAAAGCTCTTATCAAGGAATTCGATCTGTCGGTCGACGGACGCCCGATATTTATTGTGGCTGATACTTTCAACAGAGTTGTATTCGTGATGCAAGGCTATACCATCGGCCTTGGCCACAAGCTTCTCAACGTAGTAAACCGTCTCCAGTAAAATCACGGGATACTTCCTCCCGCTCAATAGCAAATCAGGCCGCAACCCATATGGATTGCGGCCTGATTTTTATACCTGATACAAAAGAGAATTAAACGTATCCTCTTATTATGCCTCGCTTGGAGTTTCTTACGAAAAGTATGATTTCATCTCTTTCCTTTGTTGCAGGAAGCTCAGCCTCTATGCGCTCCACGGCGTCGGAGTTGTTGAGTCCCGACAGATAGAGATAACGGTAAATCTCCTGTATGTCGCAAATCTGCTCATTGCTGTAACCGCGACGCCTCAAACCGATTGAGTTCACTCCGGCATAGGCTATGGGCTCACGGGCAGCCTTAACGTAGGGAGGAATATCCTTGTTCACGAGGGCGCCACCCTGTATCATCACGTGGGGGCCGATGTGGCAGAACTGGTGAACCAGCGTACCGCCGCCTATCACAGCATAATTGTCGACAATCACCTCGCCTGCAAGCTGCGTGGCGTTTGACATGATTACGTTATCTCCCACCACACAGTCATGAGCCACATGGCAGTAAGCCATGATAAGGCAATTGCTGCCCACAACGGTTTTGCCTTTGGACGCAGTACCGCGGTTCACAGTAGCGCATTCACGGATTACCGTGTTGTCGCCTACAATGGCCAGCGTCTCTTCTCCACGGAATTTCAGGTCCTGTGGAATACCCGAGATTACCGCACCGGGATATATAAGACAGTTCTTTCCAATACGTGCACCATCCATTATGGTCACATTGTTGCAGATATGGGTGCCTTCCCCTATCTCCACATTTCCCTCTATGGTCACAAAGGGATCTATTACAACGCTGGGATGTATTTTAGCGGAGGGGTGAATATATGCTAATGGTTGTTTCATGTAATTATTTGTTTTTAATTATCTGTGCCATGAACTCACACTCGGTAACAATCTTGTCGCCTACAAATGCGTAGCCTTTCATTACCGCGCAACCGCGACGAAGTGGAGTCATGAAGGAAATATGGAAGATTAAGGTGTCACCGGGAACAACCTTCTGCCTGAACTTGACATTGTCAATTTTCATGAAGTAGGTGGAATACCGTTCCGGATCTTCTACCTGACTTAAAACCAGAAGGCCTCCGGTCTGAGCCATTGCCTCGATCTGAAGTACACCGGGGAGTACGGGTTCCTGGGGGAAGTGTCCGGGGAAGAAAGGCTCGTTAGCGGTGATATTCTTTACTCCTACTATATAGTTTATACCTTTTTCAATAATCTTGTCAACCAGCTGGAATGGATAACGGTGAGGGAGAAGCTCGCGGATACGCATGTTGTCCATCAGCGGCGGGATGTTGGGGTCGTAAGCCGGAGCCTGGATTTCCTGATGCTTGATATCCTTTCTTATCATTTTTGCGAAGCGCGTATTGATTGTATGACCAGGCTTCGTAGCAATCACACATCCTTTTATAGGGCGTCCCACAAGTGCGAGGTCGCCGATAAGATCCATCAGTTTATGACGTCCCGGCTCATTGCTGGCAAACAACGGACGTTCCTGGATATAACCCAGTTCCGATACGTGCTTGCGAGGCACATTCATGGCATCGGCAAGGCGGTCAAGTTCCGATTGGTCCATCTGACGGTCATATATCACAATCGCATTCTCAAGGTCACCTCCTTTAATGAGGTTGCCCTTTATAAGAGGCTCGATCTCTCTTACGAAAACAAATGTGCGGCTCGAAGCAATCTCGCTGTCGAAGTCGGAAAGCTTTTCAAGAGATGCATACTGGTTGGGAATTACGGGAGAATCAAATTCTACCTTTACCTCTACCCTGAAATCATCGTCGGGAAGAACTATGATGGAAGCACCGGTCTCCTCATCCTTTATCTCCGTCTTACGTTTTATAACATAAAACTTTTTGTCATCATTCTGCTCGAGAAGGCCGGTTTCCTTTATTTTATCAACAAATACACGGGCGCTTCCGTCAAGAATGGGCATTTCCGGACCGTCAAGCTCTATCAGCACATTGTCAATACCCGCTGCATAAAGGGCTGCCATTGCATGCTCGATAGTGCTTACTGTAACATCGCCGTTAGCAATTACCGTTCCACGGGTTGTCTGCACAACGTTTTCGGCAAGTGCAGCAAGTACAGGTGCTCCTTCAAGGTCTATTCGCTGAAGTTTGTAACCATGATTCTCAGGCGCCGGCTTGAAGGTGGCATTTATCATTTTGCCGGTATGGAGTCCTTTTCCGCTTACTGAAAAGCTCCCGGCAAGTGTCACTTGTTTCATCGCTTTGGTTATATTATTTGTTTTTCAGAATTTCAATTTCCTTTTTAAGCTGGGTTACAGTCTTATTAAGTTCAGGAAGACGTTTGATGTAGATAGTCTGGCGTGCAGCTTCCTTAATGTCTATGGCAGGCGCTCCAAAGAGGCGAGACCCACTGGCTGCATCCTTATGCAAACCGCTTTGGGCTGCAATCTGAACATCATCGCCAACAGTTATATGTCCGGCAAGACCTACCTGGCCACCAATCAGACACTTCGCACCTACTTTTGTAGATCCGGCAACGCCTGCCTGGGCAGCCATTGCCGTCATCTCTCCAACAACACAGTTGTGGGCAATCTGAATAAGATTGTCAAGTTTCACACCATTGCCTATGCGGGTGCTTCCCATCATGGCACGGTCAATGGTTGTATTGGCGCCTATTTCCACATCGTCGCCTATGGCAACATTACCTATCTGGGGAATCTTGTCGTATCCGTGCTCGGTCGGGGCGAATCCAAAACCGTCGGCACCTATAACTGCACCGGAATGAATGATGCATCGTTTCCCGATTCTGCATCCGTGATAAATCTTGACACCGGGATACAGAACAGTGCCCTCTTCAATGCTCACGTTATCTCCGACGTAGCACTGGGGATATATCTTTACACCTTTACCGATTCTTACGTTTTTTCCAACATAGGTAAAAGTACCGACATACGCATCTTCCGGGACCACAACCCCCTCAGCTATATGAACAGGAGATTCGATACCGGTATAGTTCGGTGTAATCATCTGTTGAACCATCTGAAGCAGATGTGCCACAGTTGCGTATGGGTCATCTACACGAATCAGTGTAGTCGTTACGGGTTGTTCAGGTACAAAATCTTTGCTTACCAATACAGCCGAGGACTTGGTAGTGTATAGATAATGGGTATATTTAACATTTGCAAGGAAAGATATAGCCCCGGGCCTTCCTTCCTCTATCTTGGCAAAGTCATTGATTTTTACGTCGCCATCGCCTTCCACCACGCCATTGCACAGGGATGCGATTTGACTTGCAGTAAATTCCATCGCTTTTATCTTATTATCTATTTACTTATATTAATGCAAAGTTGGCAATTTTTTTTCAATTAGAGATTATAAACCCCTTAAAAAAGCTATATTGGGCAATTTGACGCTATGGAACGAAAGCCGTCCGGTGCTTGGACGGCTTTCGTTGTGACTGTTTCCGGCAATTTCTAAAGGATGTCAGGCAAAATACTTTACCTCTCATACTTTAAGTTGCATGCCGAATGAAATTAATTCGCTCAGAGATTTAGATATGTCTTCAATGCTTCAACATAACGTTCAAATGCTTCGCGTCCTTTCTCAGTCACCTGGCATACAGTTCGGGGCTTTTTACCTGAAAAGCCCTTTTCTACGGAGATGTATCCGGCGGTGGACAGTTTTTCAATCTGGATACTCAGATTTCCGGCTGTTGATTCGGTTTTTTCCTTGAGGTAAACGAAATCGGCCTGTTCCACATTCATCAGAATAGACATTACCGCCAACCTCAATTGCGAGTGTAACAGTGGGTCTAATTCTTTCATTTGGTGCGTGCTTTATGGTTGATAATGTAGCCGGGTATCAGCATCATGCAGGCAAAAGCAAGAATATACATCGGTAGGAACCAGTAGGCAAATAGTGGGATGTCACATATCAGACAACTCGTCGTAAAGAGCCCGATAACCACTCCGCAGGCCCCACCCGCTATCAGCGACTTCTCCCTTACAATAAGACCTTGTGCTATTTCGGCAAACGGAACAATAATCAGAGCATAAATAAACATCAGTGTCCACACTCTTATTCCCATTATGCCGAAACCGAGACAGATAATCGTGCAAACTATCGCTATTATGCCTACGGTCAACCATATCTGGGATGAGATTTTATCGGAGTAGGTTGTGACACCACGCTTGTACTCTGACTTTTTTGCCATGATAGGAGTGGCAATTCCCCCCACAACCGGAATTAGGAACCATAACCAGTTCCATGCAGGATTTCGCGTAAGTGCCAGCATCAGCCACACCAGGCAAGTGACTAAAATTATAAGCCATCCCCAGAGCAACATTATGTTTCCGTCACCTATGTAGCGTTCCTTAGTGCGTGAAATCATCGTGGCGATGATGTTGATGCTCTCCTGTTCTGTGAGTCTCTTTTCTTCCATTTTTGTTAAGTTTTAAGTTGGTAAATTAGTTTATAATATAAACCATATTTTGATAAAATTTGGCGGTACTCGCGATTACCGTCTTAATTCAGTGCAAATATAAATCAGTTTATATTATAAACCAAATATTATCGCAACTTTTTATTTCATGCTGCAAAATCTCAAGAAAATTTGCAGCGTGAGCGCCATCCATCTGAGTGTGATGAAACTGAAAAGAAACTGTAAGATATGTCTTGAACCACCGATGACGGTAACGCCCCCAAATCATAAACGGATTGTTGAAGATTCCGCTGTACATGCCTATTGCTCCGTCTAAATCGCATCGCGTAAGGGCCGATGTCCCGATTACCATACGGTCGGTTATATCATGGTTGACACATGTCTCGGCAACCGCACGCGTTAAGCGCAGATAATCTTCATTGAATCCGGAGAGCTCATCCGTAAACGGAATATCACATGAACTCACCTCGCCTCGCGAGTTGGCCACTATGGTATTTACGGCAATATCGTCATATCTAACGAGCTTATTACCGACCGGAAGCATATAAAACTCCTTGACTTGAGAGGCAGCCTTTCCGATGCACCAACACATCAGCATGTTGAATTTCAATCCACTCTTACGGCTGATATGCTTCAGATTCGTAACATCCAGAGATTTAATCAACGTCACCATCGGCATGGGCGCTTTCATCCACATTTCGTAGGCATAGGCTCTGGTGGTCTGAGCCGGGTCAATTTCACTCATCATTGTTTTTTGAGGCAAAATTATATCCCTGCTCTCTTCTACGATAGAATAAAAGAGACATTATGGACCGGATACTAAGCCGGATTCGTAAAAAGATCTGAGTAAGGCATACAATAACTCCTGAGTGAGGCTGGAGTATGACCGCCCATCGCTTTGAACTCGCGTATGAAATGCGACTGATCAGAATAACCAGCTTCATAGGCTATGCCGACATAATCTTCATAACCGCGCTGCAATAACCATAAAGATTTCTGAAAGCGGACAACCCGTGCATATTCTTTCGGATTCATTCCTACTTGTTCGCGAAACACTCGTTCGAACTGCTTTTTACCAAGACAGACACGGTCAGCAAGAGTATTTACGCGAGCTGACGGAGAAACCATCAGTAGTTTCACCGCATCTTTGATGCGCGCCATATTCAAGGTAGGTCTGATTCTCGACAACAGCCACTTTTCAATCAAAACTATACAATCTTTAGTCCGCTCACATTGGAAAACCCTTGATGCCAGCTCATTTAAATCTCTTTTTCCCAAATCATAACCTGAAACCTCAAGATTATAGAAAGCTGATGGCGGCGTATTGATAAACATTCCCAATGTATGAGGGTAGAATACGACCACAATTGTCTCCACTTCGCCCTCCGACTTAACATGCGCAGGGAAATTCACCTGCCCGCTGATGGTGAACCTATCTTGAAACTTACCTAATTCAGGAATATAGAATGGTGACTTCCGATGAAAAATCATCTGAGAGCACCCGATAGGAAATGTCAGTACCTTTTCTGGGGCCACACGCTCTTCAACCCAATAATAGCGCACATAATCACGCAATTCTTCAGCCGGAGGATAAACCTTCATATTCTCGTCAAGACTGTTTCAGGATAACGCCATCCTTTACTGATACCTTTTTATTCTTAAGAAGGTGTCCTAACGCTTTCTTGAAATCTTTCTTACTGCAATGTAATCTTAACTTGATTTCTTCCGGTGAAGAACTGTCGCATAGGGCCAGACTCCCCTCCTCTTCAACTATGGATTCGATTCTTGTGGCCACATCAAGGGTGCGGTCAAGCGATTTTCCTCCGGGAGTAAGGTCAATCTTACCATCCCGTCTCACCTGCCTTACCTTTGCATCTATTATCTCACCCGGTTTGTAATCCTCATACGATTCGTTAAGGTAAATCATACCTTTGTGTAGATTGTCGACAATGCAGGAGAAGCCCGTCTCATTGCGCTTTATTATCTGGGCTTTCACCGTCTCACCCACTCTGTATTCCGGAAATACATTCCCAAGGAACTTCTCGATTTTGGCTGAGGCCACAATACGGTCGGATGCATCGTCAACATATACATAGACCATATATCTGCGTCCCTGCTTCATCTGAAGTTTCATTTCTGAAAACGGGACAAGAAGCTGCTTGACCACACCCCAGTCCATAAAGGCCCCGAAACGGTTTACTGCCGCACATTCCAGATATGCGAATTCCCCGGCCATGGCCAGAGGCTTCTCTTTGGTGGCCACGAGACGCTGTGAGCCGTCGCGATAGACGAACACATCCGTTTCTTCTCCTACTTCAAGTGGCTTGTCGATATATTTTGCGGGCATCAGGATTTCACCGCTCTCCCCTCCGTCGAGATACACACCGAAATCAACGTGGCGCGTAACTTTCAGGGTATTTATTCTTCCTAATTTTACCATCAGTATTTCCAATTATTTCTCAAAATTAACAAATTGTTCCGATATTTGCACCAAACTATTCGAGCATTCAAACCTTACCTATAGTGTATGGAATCGATAAACAAATATTTCCCACAGCTGTCCCCGCAGCAACAGGAGCAGTTCGGTAAACTCTATGACCTGTATTCCGAATGGAACGATAAAATAAACGTGATATCCCGGAAGGATATTACGCATCTGTATCTCCACCACGTACTCCATTCGCTTTCAATTGCCAAGTTCCTTTCGCCGGTTGACGGCACAAACTTCCTCGACATGGGTACCGGAGGAGGATTCCCGGGTATTCCTCTGGCAATAATGTGGCCCCAGTGTAATTTTCATCTCATAGACCGTATAGGTAAGAAAATTAAAGTGGCTTCCGACATAGCATCTCGCATCGGATTGAAAAACGTCAGCTTCCAGCACGGAGATATCGGTGAATGCCGTCAGAAATATGACTTCGTTGTAAGCCGGGCGGTAATGCGCCTTGATTCACTGGTGCCACTCGTCCGCAAAAATATTTCTGGCGAGTCCTTAAACGCAATTCCCAATGGATTGTTATGTCTTAAGGGCGGAGATCTCGGCTCAGAAATTGCCGCGGTCAAGCGTCCGGTACTGGAAGTTCCCTTGGAGACTCTAATCCCCGAAGAATATTTCGCGGATAAGTATCTCCTTTATGTCGCACTTTAAAAATGGTCTGCCTTGGAAGTAAAATCTTTTGAATTCAGCCTTTTCGGCGTAAATACATATCTTGTCTGGGATGCCCTCTCAAAAGAAGCGGCAGTAATCGATCCTGCAATGTCCGATGCACGCGAGTGCGAGGCATTCTCTTCATTTGTCACGCAGCATGGTCTGAAACTGAAATACCTGCTCTGTACCCACCTTCACATCGACCACACTTTCGGAATCGAGTATATTGAGTCTAAATACAAAATTGGCCTCCATGCCTCAGAAGCCGATGATTTTTTAGGAAAACAGCGCGCCGCCCAGGCACGAATGTTCCGGCTAAGGATGCCTGAACCCTCTCCCCTCACGATTGATTTCCCCATAACCGAAGGCGAGAAGTTCTATCTCGGAAAGGAGTATCTTGAGGCCATCGTTACGCCAGGCCACTCTCCCGGCGGAGTTTCCTTCTACTGTCCCGGCTCATCAATTGTCTTTACCGGCGATTCCCTTTTTAAAGGGAGTATCGGCCGTACAGATCTTGCGGGAGGAAATCAGTCACAGCTTATCAGAAGCGTGACCTCAAAATTATTGAGTCTGCCGCCCCAGACAATTGTATACCCGGGTCACGGGCCTAAAACCACTATTGCTTACGAAAAGGATTACAATCCCTATCTTTGAGCATCCGCTCGTTAATAATTATCAGCATAAAGTTTTTCTATTTCGTAGAGAAGTCCTCGCAATTTCATTCTTTCCATAAAGAATAATGCTGACTTCTCTGCCTCTTTTGCCACCTTAATTATAAACTCGAGATCTGATTTCACGTGCTTCTTGCTTCCCGTTGCAATGCCGGCTTTTGAGTAGAAATACAGTAATCCGAGTCCGTTGATATCGAAAGACACAAGGTTGGTCAGATTATCCTGCACGAGCCTTATTACATTTTCATAGCTTCCGGCAAGATCAAGCTGTTCGGCAATCAGAAGGCGGCTGGCCAAATTATCCGTTCTCTCAGCCTTGCAGCCGAGTATAAGGAGTGCTGCCATGATTTCATGTGAAAACTCTCCTGATTCAATTATCTTTTCAGCCGACATCTCAATGGGTAGTCTCTCCGTGAAAAGAAGGAACAGATCTGAAAGTTTGATACCCTTTACTTTGTCTATGTTCTTTGGATCAAAAAGAATTTCAAAAGCTATTTTAGCGGCATTATCCAAGCCTGATGCCTGTATTTTTTCGCTATAATCAACCAGACGCTCCACGTTGCCGGATTGCAAGGCCAAAAGAGCCCCGAGCACCATGGAGTCATTATTGTTGACATCCATTTCCAGAACCTCGTCAAGCAATGCCATTGCTTTATCGTAATCACCACCATGGGCAAGCGTAATATATACAAGAAGGATTTTGGCCTGATCGAAATCGGGAGATATGGCAAGCGCATAATTGGCATCACTGGACGCGCTCTCAAAATCAGAAAGTCCATAACCTTCAATGCTTGACTGAAGAAACCAGAATTTAGCTTCAAACGGGTCAATGGAGGTCAAAGTGCGGGCTATTGAGAGAGACCTTTCGTATCTGTGAAAATCATTACAGCATATAGCGAGTTCATAAAGGAATGTATCGCGATACATGCATCTTTCCTCTATCTTCTGCTGGCTGTCGAGTATACGGTCGAGTTCATCCTCGGTATCGATGGTCTCAAAAAACCTTATGACCATTTCATCATCGAGGCTCTTTTTGGGCGCCTTGAAAAGCATTTTGAACATCTTTTCCCGCGCGCCCTCATTATTCTCCATATCCAGACGGGTAAGAAGAATATATCTGTGAAAAGACTCATCCGGTAATTCGTCCACTATTTTCCTTATCTCCTCGCCGTCTTCCGACGGGATAAGATAATACGCGCGCCTCACAAGAAATTCCTCGTCGTCGGGATAGATACTTCGGGCTATCTCAAGTACAGCTTCCTGAGTAGCTTCGTCATATACGTCCGACGCATAATCGTAGACACACAGCAAATCTTCATCGCTGAATCTCTCTGCGCGAAGAGTCTCAGGCGTCTCGAGAAATTTCCTGTAAAGTTTATCTGCGGGCAGTTGTCCGTCAAGACCGCTCATATTTATTTCTTCTGTGCTTTTTCCCAGCTGTCCTTAAGCGCAATAGTGCGGTTAAACACCAGATTGCCGGGCTTGGAGTCCTTATCGGGAGTGAAATAACCGATTCGCTGGAACTGGAAATGCGAACCTGGAACAGCATTTTCCGCCAGGAAAGGCTCAATTTTTATGTGCTCTACTACTTTCAGAGAATCGGGATTCAGAAGTTCGCGGAAATCGCGTTCGGTCTCTGCTCCGGGATTCTCGACGGCAAAAAGCCTGTCGTAAATTCTTGCGGTGGCATCAACGGCATGAGATGCGGATACCCAATGGAGAGTACCCTTTACTTTCCTCATGCTGCCGGGCATTCCGCTTCGGGTTTCCGGATCATACGTGCACTGGATTTCAGTAATATTTCCATCTCCATCCTTAACCACACCGGTGCATTTGATTATGTATGCGCCTTTAAGCCTTACCTCAGCTTCCGGGGCCAGACGGAAGAATTTCTTCGGGGGATTTTCCATGAAATCCTCTCTCTCGATGTAAATTTCCCGGCTAAACGGCATGGAATGAACTCCTTCTTCAGGATTCTCAGGATTATTTTCCATCTCAACCATTTCGGTCTTACCCTCAGGATAGTTGGTTATCACGAGCTTGACCGGATTGATTACAGCCATTCCTCGGGTTGATATAGCGTTCAGATCCTCACGCACCGCATGCTCAAGAAGCGAGATGTCGTTAAGGGCCTCATATTTTGTATAACCGATACGGTCAACGAAGTTACGGATTGAGCGAGGTGTGAATCCACGACGGCGCATACCGCTCAAAGTGGGCATGCGGGGATCGTCCCAGCCGCTCACCAGTCCTTCCTTGACGAGCTGAAGCAGCTTACGCTTGCTCATCACTGTATAAGTGAGGTTCAGACGGTTGAATTCTATCTGTCGGGGGCAATAGGTTTCATCAGCAAGCTCCTTTACAAAATATTCGTAAAGCGGACGATGCACTTCAAACTCCAGTGTGCAGATTGAATGTGTCACACCTTCGAAATAATCGCTCTGGCCATGTGCGAAATCATACATGGGATAGACGTTCCATGTATTGCCGGTCCTATGGTGGGGATATTTGATTATTCGATACATGATGGGGTCGCGGAAGTGCATGTTGGGGTTTGCCATATCTATTTTGGCACGAAGCACTCTCGAACCCTCCTCAAACTCTCCTTTGTTCATTCTCTCGAAAAGATCGAGATTTTCCTCGGGAGTACGGTTTCTGAACGGGCTTTCGGTTCCCGGTTCCGTAGGAGTTCCTTTCTGGGCGGCGATTTCCTCCGAGGTCTGGTCGTCAACGTAAGCCTTTCCCTCTTTAATGAGCCGGACGGCGAGGTCATAAAGCTTCGGGAAGTAATCGCTCGCATAGTATTCGCGGTCACCCCAGTCAAAACCAAGCCAATGTATATCCTCCTTTATGGAATCAACATACTCTACATCTTCTTTGGCCGGATTGGTATCGTCAAACCTGAGATTATATGTACCTCCGAATTTTTCGGCAACGCCAAAATTCATGCATATCGCCTTTGCGTGACCTATATGGAGATAACCGTTGGGTTCCGGGGGGAAACGCGTATTGAGTCTGCCTCCGTTCTTTCCGGCCTGCAGATCGTCCCAAACTATCTGTTCCACAAAGTTCAACCCTTTTTTCTCTTCGGTTATTTCAATTTCCTTTTCCGACATTTTGTTGAGTATTTGTATTGGTTTTAATGGTGCAAATTTAATGAATTTTCGCCATTGCACAATATATACGGGATAAATGTAAATAATGACAGCAACCATCACAGTCGGCCCGCAATATCAGACAAAAAACCGACAACAAAAGAGGCCACACCATCAGGTGCGACCTCGTCTGATTCTGTAAGCTTTACCTTATCGCTGATTTTTATTCAGCGGCGGGTGCCTCTTCGGCGGGAGCCTCGTTTGCAGCTTCAGCAGCGGCGGCTTCAGCTGCCTCGGCAGCCTTTGCGGCGGCTATTTCAGCCTTCTTCTTGGCTACGGCCTCTGCCTTGGCGGCATTCTTGGCCTGCTCGTCGGCAAGACGCTGTTTGAGCTCCTGCTCCTTCTTGTCAGCCATGGAAGAACGCTTTGCATCTACAGATGCCTGCTTCTTCTGCTTCCAGGCCTCGAAACGACGCTGTGCCTCTGCCTCGTCGAATGCACCTTTCTTCACGCCACCCTGAAGATGCTTCATCAGAAGCACGCCTTCGTTGGAAAGAATAGCGCGAGCTGTGTCGGTGGGCTGTGCGCCTACGTTCAACCAATACAAAGCCCGTTCGAAGTTTAATGTTATTGTAGCAGGATTAGTGTTCGGATTATAGGAACCTATCCTTTCAATAAACTTACCATCTCGTGGTGCCCTGCTATCGGCGATTACAATGGGATAAAACGCATAGTTCTTGCGACCATGACGCTGTAATCTGATTTTTGTTGCCATTAAATTAGTTAATTAATTTGGTTTTGTATTGTTTTCGGCCGCAAAGGTAATAATAATATTCTATATTTCGGCCGGTTCCCCACTTTTTTTGATGAATGTTTGCATCAGCCACTAATCATATCACATATTTTATCACACAAAAAGATCTGGCACAACTCTCTCCATATCTCTTTTAGCAGGAGTTTTGATGCATTCTGTGTGCATTTGGAAATTTTATGTAATTTTGCACCAGCCGAAGAGATTAATTCTTCAAGCTCTTTCCTAATTCATACCATTTATACTGAAATTTAAGTGAATACCGAAAATAAGCCGACCGTCAAACGCTCCGACCGCCTTTGGTATAAGGTGCTTGTCAATCTACTTATCATGTGTGGCGTAGGAATTGTGATTCTCTGGATTGCCACACTGTGGCTTGACTCATGGACTCATCATGGTGAATATCTTGTTGTGCCCGACGTAAAAGGCAAAAGTTTCCAGGACGCAAGAAACACTTTGGTTAACGAAGGATTCACCGTAGAACTCACCGACTCTATATACGATACCTCCACGCGTCCCGGAACCGTGGTTGAACAGAATCCCAAGGTTGGGACAAAAGTTAAGGACGGCCGCCTCATTTACGTGACCATAAATGCCTTCAGTCCTAAATCCGTAACCATCCCCAATCTTACGGATATCTCTCTTCGTCAGGCACAGTCATCCCTGCAGGGTCTTGGAATCAACAACATAACCGTAAGAATGGTACCGTCGGATTTTAAGGATCTTGTCCTCAAAGCCACCCGTAATGGAGTGCCGTTATCAGCCGGCGCGAGAATCGCCGTCGATTCCCATATTGTGCTTGAAGTAGGCGATGGCAATGTCATGCCTGATTCCGCTTCTTTATCCACAGAACCGGTAGAACAAGTTGACCTTTTGTAATGGAAGTATCTTTAGAGTCCCAAGAGCCCATCATACCGGACGACGAATTATCGGCCACTGTCGAAGACGGCGAGGAATGCGAGCTCTACGAGCATTTTCGCTTCGTGGCCGACAAGGGACAGCAGCTTCTTCGCGTCGATAAGTTTCTGGTGGAAAGACTTCAGCGGTCTTCCCGCAACAGAATCCAACAGGCAGCCGAAGCCGGCTGCATACTTGTGAACGGCAAACCGGTAAAAAGCAATTACCGCGTGAAACCTCTCGATGTGGTAAGCGTGGTGATGGATCGCCCCAGATACGACTTCGAGATAATAGCCGAAGACATTCCGTTGGACATAGTTTATGAGGACGAGGATGTGCTTGTAGTCAACAAGCAGCCGGGCCTCGTTGTGCATCCGGGTCATGGCAATTACAGCGGTACACTTGTCAATGCACTCGCCTGGCACTTCAGAAACAACCCGAATTACGACGTCAACGATCCTCGCCTCGGACTCGTGCACCGCATAGACAAAGACACCTCAGGACTTTTGGTCGTAGCCAAGAATCCTGACGCCAAGACTTTTCTCGGCAAACAGTTCTTCGAGAAAACCACCCGAAGAGAATATGTAGCCGTGGTCTGGGGGATACCTTCGCCCGAAAGCGGCAGAATCGAAGGGAACATCGGCAGGAATCCGAAGGACAGGCTGCAGATGACAGTGTTTCCCGACGGCTCTGAAGGAAAGCATGCGGCTACCAATTACAGCGTAATAGAAAAACTGGGATATGTCTCTGTGGTGAAATGCGTTCTTGAAACGGGACGCACGCACCAGATTCGTGTACACATGAAGCATATAGGGCATCCCCTTCTCAACGACTCCCGCTATGGGGGCGATGAGATACTCCGGGGGGAGCGAACGGCTAAATACCGCCAGTTCGTGGAAAACTGCTTTAAGATCTGTCCCCGTCAGGCACTCCACGCCCGCACCCTCGGCTTTGTTCACCCCCGCACGCGGAAGGAGATGTTCTTTTCATCTGAAATTCCTGATGATATGCAGTCTATGATTGAGCGCTGGAGGGTTTACACCGGAGCAACAGGAATTAGGAATTCCGCAACGGAAAGCTGAGTCGTTACACGTTTGGAGCCTTTTCGTGCATTATCTTAAATAACATTAAGAATTTTATTTTACTTGATTATAATCGTTACCTTTGGATAATAATAGACTTCTAACGGTTATTTACGAACTACTGATTAGATTTGAATATGGAATATGATTTCAGCGATATAGCCCCTTACGGGCAGGAGGAATTCAAGGAAAGAATGGCGCATCTTGTCCACGAAGAAGGGTTCGAGCATGCGGTAAGATATGTTATGCCCGATGTAGACTATC
The DNA here is from genome assembly GCA_009775605.1 of Paramuribaculum sp. GTDB lineage: Bacteria > Bacteroidota > Bacteroidia > Bacteroidales > Muribaculaceae > Paramuribaculum. Next base: position 3,283 of record VSPV01000007.1, on the reverse strand, counting down.
CTGAATTTGTAAAGGTGCTTCTGAGTGTCAAGGACGGCAACGAGTTTCAGAGCAAAGTGATGCGTTCCTTCCTCGGGATGCTTGCAAAACGCACCACATCGGGCATCACCTGCGGCGCCCTCCACAACATCAGCCATGACCAAAGCTATACTTTCATGTCGAACCACCGTGATATCGTGCTCGACGCCTCCTTTCTCAACTATTGCTTCCTGACCCACGACTTCCCCACATCGGAAGTTGCAATCGGCAACAATTTGTTGATTTATGACTGGATTACCGATCTGGTAAAGCTCAACAAAAGCTTTATAGTCAAGCGCAATCTCAAAATCACTCAGGCGCTTACCGCCGCAAAACAGCTCTCTGCATATATACATTACTGTATCAACCAGAAGCATGAAAGCCTTTGGATTGCACAGCGGGAAGGCCGAGCAAAGGACTCCAATGATGTAACCCAGGAGAGCCTTATCAAAATGATAGGTCTCGAGGGCGGAGGGACATTGCTTGAAAATATCATCAGCGCCAATATAATACCGGTGGCTATTTCATACGAGTATGACCCCAACGACTATCTGAAGGCCACCGAGTTCCTGCTGAAACGCCTGGATCCCGCATTCAAAAAATCGCCTCACGACGATTTGCTCAGTATGGAGACCGGACTTCTGCAGCCCAAGGGCAGAGTGCATTTTCAGATTGGTCGCGGCATAAATGATTTCCTCACGAAACTTCCTGCTGATACCGATAAGGCTGAGATTCTGAAAAGCGTTTGCTCGGCAATCGACTGCGAGATTCATTCCAACTACAAGATTTTCCCCATCAATTATATTGCTCACGACCTCCTGCACCACAATCAGGAATACCACGCAGAGTATACAGAAGAAGAACTCCACAGCTTCCAGAACTACATAGAACAGCAGCTTGACAAGGTTCGTCTTGACAGTGTTTCGGTAATGGATCGCGATTATATGCGGGAAATGATGCTTACAATGTATTTCAACCCGCTAAAAAACAAGATTGCCGCCTCCGGCAAAAGATGCGGCACTGTAATACCTGACTGAAAGGTCTTTCCGACAAATGAGAATCCCCGGTTTCTTAGGCATAGTGCTTTGTCTCGTTGTATTATGTGACATTTATTTATTTTTGCGACTGCGCCACAGGCGTAAAAAATATTTGTCCATTACTTACGCCGCAGTCTCCGTTTTTCTCTATATACTTCTATTCTTTGGATTCCACACAATATCCAAAGGACAGATTGACGCGAACGTAAGGTTCATGATGTGGTCGGGGTTCATCTTTCTTTCCTTTTCCACCGCTAAATTAATAGCTGGGCTGTTCGACATCATATCCTTTTTGCCCAAGATATGGAGAAGCAAGCAATGGCGTCCCCTGAGCATTATCGGGGTATCGCTTGCGGCAATTATTTTTGCAGGAATGTGGTGGGGCGCTCTCATCAACAGATTCAGAATCGAGGTTAACGAGGTGGAGATTGTTGTGCCTGATTTACCGGAGAGGTTCGACGGTCTCACCATAGCCCAGATCTCCGATCTGCACACCGGCACTTACGCTGCCGATACCACTTTTACATCTAAACTCGTTGAAAAGGTCAACAGTCTGAATGCAGATATAATAGCATTCACAGGCGACATTGTAAATTCCCGCACCGAGGAAGTACGCCCTCACATATCCCCTCTCTCCCGGCTGAAAGCGCCCTATGGAGTCTATTCCATACTTGGCAACCATGACTACGGCGACTATTTTAAATGGGACTCTCCCCTCGCAAAACAAGCCAATGTAGACAGCCTTGTATCAATCCAGCGCGGTATGGGATGGAAACTTCTGCTTAACGAGTCCTCAACGTTGCACAGGGGTAACGATTCCATCGTGATAATCGGCGTTGAGAATATTGGAGATCCACCATTTAAATGCTATGGCTCACTCGCGAAAGCCTATCCCGATATCAACGACGGCAGCTTTAAGATTCTCCTCTCCCATAATCCGGCCCATTGGACCGACAGCATAGCCGACAGGAGAATCGATATTCCTTTGACTCTTTCAGGACACACCCATGCCATGCAGATTGAGGTTTTAGGACTATCCCCCGCCGTTTTCAAATACCCTACGTGGGGAGGATTATATTCCGACAGCCTTGACATGCATAAACTGTATGTCAATATCGGAGCCGGCACTGTTGGCCTTCCGATGAGATTTGGCGCAACCCCCGAAATCACATTTATCACTCTGAGAAGACAACCTTCGGTACGATAGTAAATAGCTTATTTTTCTACTCACAGGCAATGAACCGAATAGCCATAGGAATAGGAAGCAATTCACACAATGCGGATAACTCCGTAAAATCCGCAATCGTATGGTGCTCTGAAATATTCTCTAATGTCGTGGCATCCTCGGTTTATATCACTGATCCCGTGGGGAAGAAAGCAATCTCTGTAGGCCGCAGGTATAGCAACGCTGTCATTGTGGGAAACACGCCTCTTAACAAGGATGAAATCATTACTTCCTTGAAAGATTATGAGAATAATCACGGACGAACATTGTCCAGCCGTAGTACGGGGATTGTAACTATCGATCTGGACCTTGTGATTTATAATGACGAAATACTTAAACCCACGGATATCAATAGAGATTATTTCCGGCTCGGATTTGAGGAGATAGGAATTTTGAACGATCTTTCCCGAAGGTCAACGACAGGCCTTCCCACCTCTGCTCTATAACGCGCAGCCCTTAAAGGATTTAAATCTGATGACAGAATCACAGTGTCCGGATTCCACTTTGCCACCAATTCCTCTATTCTTCCACGGTACCCGCGGCACACGAGAAGATAATCACAACCAACTCCCGTTTCTTCCGATTCCATTCCACTCTCCACTTTAATTTTCTTTCCGTCAGGAAGCACAATCATAGCGGGAATTCCCTTCGATAAAAATATCGAATCTATATCCCTTTTACCCATATAGTCACGGGTACGCCAGCGCACATTGTCCATTATATCCTCAAAAACAGGAGCTTTTGATGTGGAGCTGAGCGTAAGGCAAGGTGACGTTCCATCATCCACGAGAATATCCGTCCTCATAGAGTTTCTAAGGAAATAAACCGCAGGCTCCCTTTTCGCGTAATTGTCCCAAACCAGACATATCATAAATACTATCGACAGGCATATAAAAGCAGTAATGACTTTACGTCCACCTTTATCAATCAGCACCCGGAGAAGAATAATAGTTGCGAGATAGAGCAGCACCGCAAATACCGACACATAGAGATTGTCCATGTA
>VSPV01000069.1 GCA_009775605.1 Paramuribaculum sp. | reverse complement strand
GGTTAATGTTGCATATGCAGGAATGGACGAAAGAGGCGGTCTGTGAAGTTTTTGTGGCAAGCCGATCTCCGACATTATAAACAACGCAAGAAACCTAATGAATATCAGAGAAAGACTTTTAAATAAAATTGCTGATAGGGAAATTGTGACCGGAGTTATTGGGCTTGGCTATGTGGGATTGCCGCTGGCAGTTGAAATGGCTAAAGCCGGCTTCCGGACTATAGGATTTGATGTTAAAAAAGAAAAGGTCAATTCGGTAAACCAGGGATTAAGCTATATAAGAGATGTAGCCGGGGATGATTTGAAAACGCTGGTTGATAAAGGCTTGCTTGCCGCCACTACCGATTTCAGCGAAATCCGCAATACCGATTTTATTGCCGTCTGCGTGCCCACGCCGCTTGATGAAATGCGCCAGCCTGACCTAAGTTGTCTTGAGGCAGCGGTTAAATCCATTGCGGATCATTTACGCAAGGGTATGATTATTGTCATTGAATCGACATCGTATCCCGGCACTACTGAGGAGCTTGTGAAACCGATTCTCGAATCCTCGGGCATGAAATGTGGCGAAGACTTCTATCTCGGCTTCTCTCCCGAGCGTCTTGATCCGGGAAACACAATCTATAACATCAGGAATATTCCCAAAGTAGTGGGGGCGATCGGCAATGATGCCGGCGAACTTATTGCAGCCATGTATGAGGCTGTGTTGGATAACAAGGTGTTCCGGGTCTCCTCTCCTGCTGTAGCGGAAATGGCCAAGATGCTTGAGAATTCCTACCGCAATGTCAACGTGGGACTGATCAACGAATTTGCCATTTTCTGCAATAAAATGGGGGTGGACGTCTGGGAGGTGATAGAGGCGGCAAAAACCAAGCCGTTCGGTTTCGCCCCGTTTTATCCCGGTCCTGGATTAGGCGGACATTGCATTCCCGTCGATCCTGTATATTTGAATTATAAGGCTGCCGGACATGACTTCCGCTTTTCGGTGATAGATGCTTCGATGGAGGTCAATGACAGTATGCCCGGATACTGTGTCGACCGTATTGAAGAGATTCTCAGCCGTCGCTTCGACAAATCTGTCAAAGGCTCACGAATCCTTATACTCGGCATCGCTTATAAGGAGGGTTCCGATGATTGCCGTGAGTCCCCCTCGCTTCGTATCATCGACAAGTTGCGTGCTAAGGGTGCCGATACCGTATTCTACGATCCGTGTGTATCCCGCTGCCGTTATAAGGGTAAGGTATATGAAGGTGAGGATAAATTGACGGATTTCCTCGTGCAAAACGCTGATTTAGTGGTGGTTACTACCCCCCCCTCCTATGATGGTCTGGATTACGAATTCGTAAGGCGTCATGCCAAGGCCGTTTTCGATATCAGGAATGCAACCGGAAATCTCGCTGACCGGAGCAATATTGAAACTCTTTAATCATCTGATATGGAAGACAGGAGTTTCTTTGTACATCCGTCATGTTACGTTGATGAAGGTGCCATTATTGGAGAGGGGACGAAAATATGGCACTTCTGTCATGTGCAGGCCGGGGCGGCGATAGGACGCGACTGTTCCCTTGGGCAGAACGTGAATGTCGGCAACAATGTCAGAATCGGTAACGGTGTTCGTATTCAGAACAATGTGTCGGTGTATGAGGGCGTTGAGATTGAAGATAATGTATTTTGTGGCCCGTCATGTGTGTTTACTAACGTATTGACTCCGCGTGCGCATTTCCCTGTGCATGGTGTATATGCTAAAACACTTATCAAGGAGGGTGCTTCGTTAGGAGCGAACTGTACCGTTATATGCGGTCACACCGTAGGCCGAAGTGCCATGGTCGGTGCCGGTGCTGTTGTGACTGAAGATGTCAAGGATTATGCGCTTGTGGCCGGTGTGCCTGCCCGGCAGATAGGATGGGTGTGTGAATGCGGTAAGCGGCTCGACGAGACCTTGAAATGCCCGTGCGGAAGAGAATATAGACTTGACAGAGATAATCTGCAGAAAAAAATCTGACCATGCGATTCAAGGATTTAAAACAGCAGTATCAGCTTCTGAAAGCCGACATGGACAAGGCCATACTCGACGCGGTGGCCTCGGGTGCCTATATAATGGGGCCGCAGGTGAAAGACCTTGAAAAAGAGCTTGCCGCGTATGTAGGGACGAGACATTGCATATCATGTGCGAGCGGCACTGATGCTTTGACGCTTGCCCTGAAAGCATGGGGTGTCGGAAAGGGAGATGCGGTGTTTGTCCCTGATTTCACGTTCTTTTCCACGGCAGAAGCGGTCTCATTGGAGGGCGCGACCCCTGTTTTTGTCGATGTGGACAGCGCCACTTTCAATATCGATCCTGCGGATCTTGAGAAAAAAATCCGGCAGACCTTGCGCAGAGGAGAATTGGCCCCTAAAGTAATCATCGCAGTTGACCTGTTCGGGCTTCCCGCAGATTATCCTGCCATCCGCAAGATTGCAGGCCAATACGGTTTGCTGATACTTGAAGACGGAGCACAAGGGTTTGGTGGAGCAATCAATGGCAAACGCAGCTGTTCTTTCGGTGACATCTCAACAACTTCATTTTTTCCCGGCAAGCCGCTCGGATGTTATGGCGACGGAGGTGCATGTTTCACCGACAACGACGAATGGGCCGCGCTGATGGATTCCTACCGTATGCATGGTAAAGGCTCGTCAAAATACGACAATGTACGTATCGGGATGAACTCGCGTCTGGATACAATTCAGGCTGCCATACTTCAGGTCAAGCTTAGTGCATTTGACGGAGAACTCGCGGCCATCAACAATGTTGCCGCAGAGTATACTGCCCGGCTGGCCGACATTGTGGAAACCCCGGTTGTCCCTGACGGCTACCTGTCAAGCTGGGCACAATATACCGTCAGGCTTGATGGCAGGGCCGAACGTGACGGATTGCAGGCATACCTTGAAGAGCAAGGAATCCCGTCGATGGTCTACTATCCCACTCCAATGCATTGCCAGACAGCGTACAGGAATCAGTCCATTCCTGAGGCAGACTGCCCGGTCACTTGTCAATTATGCGACATTGTTCTTTCTCTTCCCATTCATCCCTATATCTCTTTGGGTGAAATCGATAGGGTCTGCAACGCTATCAAAAACTTTGTATAGACAGGCGAAGCGATAATGGAAGCAGGCGTAGAAAATAGACTCGTCAGAAACATCCTGAAACTCATATCGGGAGAGGGCATCGGCAGAGCCATAGGTTTTATGGCAGCGCCGATAGTCACACGCCTTTACACGTCGTCTGACTTCGGGATGCTTGCGGTCTTTGCTTCATTATGTGCCTTGTTTTATCCATTCTGTACGTTTAAATACACGGTCGCCATTCCATTGCATCCCAATGAGACTGTGGGTATCAATGCGTTGGCGGCATGTCTCCTCATACTCGCAGTCAATACCGTAATACTCGCTGCCTCTTTATTTCTGTACCATTCACAGATTCTCTCACTCTTCTCTTCCGAGGCCATAGATTCCTTCTGGTATTTTATTCCTTTGGCATTTTTATTTTCCGGATTGGCTGACGCATTGTCATATTACTCCATCCGTTACCGCGACTTTTCAATCATAGCGAAAGTTACCGTTGTTCAGAAAATCATCGGAGCATTGACCAAGATAGGTCTCGGCCTGTTGCATTTTAACATAGTAGGGTTGCTGATAGGCAACATCCTTGCAGGAAGCGGAGGGCTTTCATTATACATCCGCAATTACTGGAACCGGCTTAAAGACAACGTACGCAAAGTGACGCCCGGAAGAATCCGTTTTATACTCAAACGATATATCGAATTCCCGTCATACAGACTCCCTTCCCAGATTCTTCAAAATGCCTCTGGAAGTATTCCTGTTCTTTATTTCGCATGGCAATATGGGGCCAGCGTCACCGGGCTGATCAGTCTGGCAATCAGCATGCTGTCAGTACCTGTCGGGATTGTATGTACATCTGTAGGAAAAGCGTTTTACGGTGAAATAGCATTGTTAGGGAGGAAAAACAGTCCGGAGATAGCGGCACTTACCGGAAGGATAATGATCCGGTTGCTTGCAGTTAGCATTATCCCTTTCACGCTTGTCATTTGCTTCGGGCCTTGGATATTCAGAACTTTCTTTGGCCACGAATGGGCTCAATCGGGAATTTACGCCCGCTATTTGTGCCTCTATCTGGTCTTCAGGTTTGTTTACAGCCCTATAAGCGACGGCATATTCAATGTGTTCGAACAGCAGAAACTCTTGTTCTGGCTCGAAGTGTCACGAATAGTGATTGTAACGCTATGTCTCGTCATTTCCTATTTCTGCAGTCTCTCTGTCGCCAATACCATTGTCAGTTACAGTCTCGCCCTTACAGTTCAATATATTCTCTCCATTATCCTTGTGTTTCATATTCTAAGAAAGATGCCATGATGAAAAAGAAAACTATCATACATATTGCCCCTTTTCCCATTCAGAATATGGGGAAAGGTAAAGGAAGAGTTTCCACTTATCTGCCTCTACAGGGGTTGGTAAAAAATGGATATGACAATATCTATATAACCAATAGTCCTTATGCAAGTCCGGACGATTCCGAACCGGGGATAAAAGTCGTTAAAATAAACGACCCGTTTACTAAGACGGGTTTCGCCTATACAAGACTATATATGCTGTTTATTTATTTCCCCATAATTTATCCGCTTTTTCTTTATCATGCTATAAGAATGGCGAAAAACAGGAATGTGGTTCTTGTCTGTTGCCATTCTTATTATTTGGCTTTTGTGGGATACTTGCTTTCAAAAATATTTAAAGTAAAATATGTTTCGAAATTTTATGGTATTGGAATGCCAAGTGCTCCCGGCCATCCTGATTTAGTGCGTAAGTCCGCTTTTTGGTATCCTACAGATTTATATATCATTACAGACGACGGCTCAAATGGGTATGAGTATGCGCTAAAGAGAGGCGTATCTCCTGATAAAATAGCATTTCTTCGTAATGGAATCGATAAAGCGGAAACTCTTGAAAGAGACAATCGGTTATACAAAGAACTTGCTCCAAACAATGAAAAACTTTTGCTATCTGTATCTCGGCTTGTCAGTTCCAAAAATGTCGATAAGATAATAGACGCGTTCCATGAGGTGTCGAAAATCTTACCCGATACACGATTAGTTGTTGTTGGCGATGGTTTGAAACGGAATGAGCTGGAAACAAAGGCATCTCAGTTGGGAATTTCTCATCGTATAAGTTTTGTTGGTGCAATCTACCATAAAGATATATTCAGATATCAGAGCGTTGCTGATATATTTATTAGTATGAATAGTATCAGCAGTCTTTCTAATCCGGTTTTTGAGGCAATGAGTTGTGGGAAATGTGTGATTGCCTTGGATCGGGGCGCTACTCGTGAATTAATCAAAGATGGGAAAAATGGAATAGTGATAAAAACGTATGAAGAACTGAAAGACGCGATAATAAAACTTCTTTCAGACCCCGGTCTGATTACCCGATTGGGATTGGAAGCAAGAAAGACAATCGCAACATGGCCTTCTTGGGAGGAAAGAGTTCAAATAGAAATGGAAATGATAAACCGTTTATGCGAGGAAAAGACTCCATTGATTGTTAATGGAAGAAATTGAGATTGCAAAGAGGACATGGAAAAAATAGATTTTGTAGTGACATGGGTGGATAGCAATGATCCGGAATGGCAGAAAGAGTTTAATGCTTATCTCCCTCAAGATCATAGTATGAATGACATTCGAGTAGAACGCTACCGGAATTGGGAAAACCTGCGCTACTGGTTCCGGGGTGTCGAGAAGTTTGCCCCGTGGGTGAACAAGGTCCATCTTATATCCTGCGGGCAGATACCCGACTGGCTGAATCTGAATGCGCCCAAACTACACTTCGTGAAGCATTCGGATTATATTCCGGCCGAGTATCTTCCCACATTCAGTGCGCGCCCCATAGCGTTGAACCTGCACCGCATAGATGGATTGGCCGAGCATTTCGTTTTATTCGATGATGACATATTTTTGATTGACAAGGTGGAGCCGGAAAGATTCTTCAAAAAGGGGCTGCCATGTGATAAAGCGGCATTCAACGTTATAGTTCCCATCATCCCTTTTATACATAAGGAGTATAATAACTTATGTGTCATAAATTCATCGTTTAAAAAACATGAGATGATACGCAAGCATTTTTGGAAATGGTTTTCTCCCCATGCGGGGACCAAATTGCTGCGCACTCTGTTTTTATTACCATGGCCCCGTTTTACAGGTTTTTACTGCCATCACCTTCCGCAAGTTTTTCTTAAATCCACTTTTGAGGAAGTCTGGGAACGGCATGAGGAGGTGATGCTTCGTACTACAGCCACACGATACCGGAGCATCACTGACGTGTGTCCATGGGTGCTTCGGTATTGGCAACTGGCAAAGGGAAACTTTGTTCCGTTTAATGTGGAAAAAGACGGCATAAACATTTTAATATCAGAGGCCTCTTTGCCGAAGATAGTGAAAATTATTGAACGCCAGAAGAAAAAGATTATTTGTTTAGGCGAGGACGGCGAAACTCCTTATGAAACGGCAAAGAAACAGATAAATGCTGCACTTAATAAGATATTGCCGGAGAAATCGTCGTTCGAAAAATAATTAAGCAGGCAGAAACCATGGCAGAAAAAAACTTTGCATTGATTGGTGTGGCGGGTTATATCGCACCGTGTCACATCAAGGCTATAGCCGACACCGGCAATAATCTCATGGCCGCTTATGATTGCTTTGACAGCGTGGGGCGCCTGGATAGTTCTTTCCCTGAATGCTATTTTTTCACAGAGAAGGAACAATTCGAAAGTTTCTGCTCCAGGCGGATGGCCACCCACAGTCCGCTGCACTATACGTCAATCTGTACCCCGAACCATACACATGATTCCTTCATCCGTTACGGACTTCGCCTCGGCACCGATGTAATCTGCGAGAAGCCTTTAGTGCTCGAGCCCGCCAGCATTGACAATCTCATGGATATAGAGCGGCAAACCGGACATAAGGCATACACCATCCTGCAACTACGTCTTCATGACTCTATTGTGGCCTTGAAAAAGGAAGTTGACGAAGGCCCTCAGGATAAGATTTATGATGTAGACCTCACATATATCACCTCACGGGGTAAATGGTATTACGCCTCCTGGAAGGGCGATGTCAGGAAAAGTGGTGGCATCGCCACCAACATAGGAGTGCATTTCTACGATATGCTTCAGTGGATATTCGGCCCGGTGAAACAGAATATCGTTCATGTGATGAGCTTCGACCGCGTCGCGGGCTATCTTGAGCTGGAGAAAGCACGGGTGCGTTACTTCCTCAGCATCAACTCCGACTGCCTGCCGCCGAATGCCGTGCAGGGAGAAAAGAGAACCTACCGCACCATCAGTATCGACGGCCGTGAGTTTGAATTCAGCAAAGGTTTCACTGAACTTCACACCTTGAGCTACCGGAAAATTCTGGCTGGCGATGGCTTCCGCATCAGCGACGCCCGTAACTGCATACAGATTGTAAGCGACATACGTCACGCAACCCCTATTGGTCTTAAGGGCGACTATCATCCTCTTGCCGCGTTGCCTCTCAGTCGCCACCCTTTCCACCCGGATGATTAGCCCCCAAAATCATAAAAGCAAGATGGATTCTGATTCTCTCCGGGCTATTATTCCTTTAACATTTTATACCGGTATTCTCTGGGGCTCATGGCTCCCTGCTGTTTGAAGTATTTCCCGGATGCCGACTGGGTGGGGAAGTTCATAGACAACCCACGAGGACCTTTACAAAGTGCGCCACTTCTGGAAAGGGGGGCTTTGAGTGAACATGAGTAAACAGCACCGGCGCCCGCGTGTCGGTTCACGACATGAGGGCGCCGGTGTGAATGTTGATATGTGTTGCTTCAGCCTATCATCGAGGCGATGTCCTGCTCTACGGTGGTGATGGTGCCGATATTGAATTTCTCCTGAAGCACTTTTAGTATATCGGGGGTAAAGAAGGCCGGCAGGGTAGGGCCGGTATGGATGTTCTTCACGCCGAGTGCCAGCAGAGCCAGCAGCACTATCACGGCCTTCTGCTCATACCATGCGATGTTGTAGACTATGGGGAGGTCGTTGATATCTTTCAGACCCAGGGCGTCGCGCAACGCCATTGCTATTCTTACAAGCGAATAAGAGTCATTGCACTGGCCTGCGTCAAGCACACGCGGCATGCCTTCTATATCGCCCAGCGGGAGCTTGTTGTAGCGGTATTTGGCACAGCCGGCGGTGAGTATCACGCAATCTTCGGGCAGAGCCTCGGCAAACTGGGTGTAGTAGCTGCGCGTTGGGAAGCGTCCGTCGCAACCGGCCATCACCACAAACTTGCGGATTTTGCCGCGGTGGATGAGGTCGAGAATCTTCGGGGCCAGTTCTACCACCTGATGGTGAGCGAAACCGCCTGTGATCTGGCCGTGTTCTATCTCCTGCGGCGGCGCGCACTTCTGTGCGTGGGCTATCAGCTCGGAAAAATCCTTGGGCTTGCCGTCGTGGCCTTCCTCTATATGATGGGTGCCGGGCATCCCTACCACACCGGTGGTGTACACGCGGTCAAGGTAGGTGCAGTTCTTGCGCGGAGGCACGATACAGTTGGAGGTGAACAGGAACACACCGTTGAACTTCTCAAATTCGTCGGTCTGCTTCCACCATGCGTTTCCGTAGTTGCCCGCGAAGTGGGGATATTTCTTGAAGGCAGGATAATACTGGCCCGGAAGCATCTCCGAATGGGTGTAGACATCCACGCCCTTGCCCACGGTCTGCTCCAGCAGCTCCTCGAGGTCCTTGAGGTCGTGGCCGCTGATGAGAATGCCCGGGCGGTTGCGCACTCCTATGTCCACCTTGGTTATCTCCGGGTTGCCGTAGGTGCCGGTATTGGCGCGGTCAAGAAGATCCATGGCCTTCACTCCGCCTTCTCCCACATTGAGCACGAGAGAGAACAGTTCGTCGACGCTTACATCCTGGCGAGCGGTCTCGGCCATGGCGTTTTCAATGATGGCGTACACATCGTCGTTCTCGTAGCCCAGGTTGGCTGCGTGACGCGCGTATGCCGCCATGCCCTTGCAGCCATATATGGCGAGCTGCTTGAGTCCGCGTATATCCTCGTTCGGCTCGGCGAGCACGCCGGTCACGGGTTCATATTTGTCGGCTTCTTCCGGCTCGGCATAGAATTCCACCACCGGCAGGTCGGGCAGTTCTATGCCCTGTTTCTTGGCGGTGCCGGCAAGCAGATTCTTGAGCTCAAACGCGCGGCGTATATAGTCGTCAAGCGATGGATTGTCAAAATTGGCGTTGGTGATGGTGGTGAAGAGGGCATCGATCACGAGATGACTTGCTTCACGCGACGGCTCGCCTTTTTCGCGCAGAGCGCGGTTGATTGCCGCCACACCGCGCACGGCGTAGAGCAGCAGATCCATTCTCGCGGAGGTTGCGGGTCGCTTGCCGCATACACCCACCATTTCACATCCTTTGCCTCGTGCCGTCTCCTGGCACTGATAGCAGAACATTGCGGGGGACGACATAGGCCTTAATGCTCCGGATTGATTTTTACAAGCATCACTTTTGCATCACTGAGGGCGTGTACGGAATGAGGCACGCCTTCCCCCATAAGGAAGAAATCGCCCTTATGGAGATGGAGCGGTCGGTCAATCATAGTGAAATCCACGTCGCCTTCCAGCACATATACCATCACTTCCGCGGGAGCGAGGTGCTGGGCCAGATCCTGGCCGCCCTTGAAGCCGAGGAGTACCACGCCTCCATTGTCATTGTTCATGATGTGTTTGAACTCGACCTTAGTTGCGTCGGGCACTATCTGAGCTGCCAGGGAGAATACGTCTCCGAACTTATAATCAGACTTTAACATAACTTGAGTTTTTATGAGGGTGATTAATTGATTGTCGGCTAAGAAACAAAAAAGAAAAAGTATTTGTTCACGCATCATTCGTGAACGCGGTTTTGCCGCGCCTTCTTGAAATCGCTGTGAAACTTCTGGATATGTCGAATGTTATTATAAAAATGCAATGTTCCCTCACCCCATTTAATTAAAGTTCAGATATGACTGTAATCAAAACCAAAAGAGCCTATGAGGCTCCCGCCGAAAGCGACGGTTACCGTATACTTGTGGACCGTCTCTGGCCCCGCGGTCTTACCCATGAGCGGGTCGATTGCCAGTTGTGGGAAAAAGACCTCGCCCCGTCCACCGAGTTGCGCCAGTGGTTTCATGCCGATATCCTCTCCCGCTGGAATGAATTCCGCACGCGTTACACTCTCGAGCTGCAGAACAATCCCGCCTTCCCGCCGTTTCTCAAGACTGTCAGTTCCCACCCCGTAGTGACATTCGTTTACGGCTCGCGCGATGAAGTCCATAACGAAGCCACTGTCCTTCAGCAGCTTTGCGATTCGGAGCTTCATGCGCAATGACTTGGCGCATTTGTAAATACCGAGTAAATCACCCTCAATTCTCTCTGCACTTGAACGCGAGGTGAGCCGCGGAGCGGCGATTTCTTTACAACCGGGGTGCGTAAGCCCCCGGAAAAAGCCGCTATCCCATTCTCCGGCGGCAAGCCTCGGAGAGCGCGCTGCCGTACGCTGCGTCAGCATGGGTGTTACCGTTACATCAGCTGCAGCGCCTTAGCCAGTGAGCACGCCTCCACCGAATTCTTTGCCTGCAACTTTCCTATGATATTCTGGCGGTGACGGTTCACGGTGTGAGGGCTCACCGACAGCATCCCCGCTATCTCAGCCGTTTTCTTTCCCGAATCAATCAGGCGCAGAATCTGGATTTCCCTGCTGCTCAGTATCTCCGTGGTCGAGGTGAGTTCCTCTGAAACGCCCGTCAGAGAGCTCACCCCCCTGCTACGGCCAGAAAAACCGGCCGTGAGCGGCCCGTAGGTGCAGATGGCATAGCGTATGCTCTCGCCGTCGTCGGCATAAACATAGTGCATTCTGTGCAGCACATCGGTCATTATGCCTTTCCCGGTTGTGAAACGCAGTCGGGACGCCAGATAGTAATTCGGCCTCGCTTCCCGGGGAAGATGACGCAGATAATGGAAAAACCGAAGTTCCGCGCGGTATTTTTCGTCGCGCTCCTCCTCAGGCATAAGGTCGAGGATAGCCTTTTCCCAGATTGAGTTTTCGGTGGTGTAGTCCTTCAGCCCGAGAATGTCGGCGAATCCGCCACAGTAAATCCGGCTTGTGTTGCGGGCCATGTCGCTGACCACAACCACAAGATTCTCGACCTTGCTCAGATAGCTGGCAAAGATTGCAATCTCCTCGTCGTCGGCCCCCGGGCTCACGGGGCTTTCAGTCTGCAGCAGCCGGTTTATTTTTCTGAATTCACTCATGGGCTGAAAAATGGTTATTTATAGTTATTGCCGTCTCGCCGCGAAGGCTCTAACTTTGCGAAAGTAATAAATAAACCAATGACAGAGAAAGAAAAAATGCTCAAAGGCCTCATTTACGATGCTGCCGCCGACCCCCAGCTTCTCGAGGAAAGAATGAAATGCAAGGAATTGTGCCGTGATTACAATGACCTGCGCCCGTCGCAGACGGATGCCCGCGCCTCGTTGCTCCGCCGGATTCTCGGCACGGTGAAAGGGGAATTGCTCATAGAGCAGCCCTTTTACTGCGACTATGGCTATAATGTGCATGTAGGCGAGAACTTCTATGCCAACTACAATCTCGTCATTCTCGACGAGGCGCCTGTTACCTTCGGCGACAATGTGTTCATCGCTCCCTGCTGTGGATTCTATACGGCCGGTCATCCTCTCGACGCCACGGAGCGCAACCGTGGGCTGGAATACGCGCGGCCCATCTCGGTTGGCAGCAACGTGTGGTTCGGTGCCAACGTCACCGTGCTTCCCGGTGTCACCATCGGCGACAATTGTGTGATAGGAGCAGGCAGCGTGGTGAATAAAGACATTCCCGCCGGCACTATGGCGGCCGGAAATCCTTGCCGGGTAATCAAATCAATAAATGTAATCAAATCGATAAATCAGGATAAATGAAAAGAATGAAAACCGTTATCGCCATGCTGCTCATGACGGCAGGCGCACTTCAGGGCACAGCCCAGACTCTCGAGAAAATGAACTGGTTCAACGAACCCGCGGCGTGGAGCATCAGCGGCGACCGGCTCACCATGGATGTAACGCCCAAAAGCGATTACTGGCGTATATCGCATTACGGCTTTACCGTTGACGACGCCCCGTTCTATTACAGCGAATATGGCGGTGAATTCGAGGCCAAACTGAAGATTGCGGGTGATTATAAAGTGAGGTTCGACCAGGCCGGAATGATGATCCGCATCGACCATGAAAACTATATAAAGACCGGAATAGAGTTTGTGGACGGCAAATACAATCTCAGCACAGTAGTGACCCACCACACCTCCGACTGGAGCGTCCTCGCCCTTGACCGTCCCGTTGATGCCGTCTGGATTAAGGCCGTGCGCCGCCTCGATGCGATAGAGATTTTCTATTCCTTCGACGACAAGGACTACCACATGATGCGCAATGCGTGGATGGAAGCCAACCGCCCCGTTAAAATCGGCATGTTTGCCGCCTGTCCCGATGGCAACGGCTTCAAAGTCACCTTCTCCGATTTCAAAGTCACCCACCTCCCCGACAAAGTCCGCACCGACTGGCTAAAAAACAATGCCGAAAGCAACTGACGGACTTAAAATGAAATGTAATATGAAGATTGATCATATAGCGCTCTGGGCAGAAGATATAGAACTGCTCCGTAAATTCTACATGCGGTATTTCAATATGCATTCTAATGACAAATATGTAAATACCAAAAGGAATTTCAGCTCATATTTCCTGTCTTTTGAGGATGGAGGATCGCGAATCGAAATAATGAACATACCGGGTAAAGATGCACCGGCGAGCCGGGGCGATTTGAAAGGTCTGGCTCATTTCTCAATCTCGGTGGGCAGCCGGGAGAATGTTGACAATATGGCTACACGATTCAAGGCGGCCGGCATCACAATTCTGAGCAATCCCCGTACCACAGGCGACGGCTACTATGAATGTGCCATTGCCGATCCTGAAGGCAATTATGTTGGTCTAATGGACATTTTGGGTGATGAAATCCTTATAATGGGTTGATTTTTATATCTTTGTAAAGATTATCATT
>VSPV01000068.1 GCA_009775605.1 Paramuribaculum sp. | reverse complement strand
TCCCTACGACGGACTGCTGAAAGTCACCGTCGCCAAATACTATATTCCCAGCGGTCGCCTCATCCAGGCCATAGACTACTCCCACCGCAACCCCGACGGCACTCCGGGACGCATCCCCGACAGCCTCACCACCGCCTTCACCACCGCCTCCGGACGAACAGTGCGCGACGGCGGCGGCATTACCCCCGACCTGGAGGTGACCTATCCCGAGGTAAGCCGCGTGACATTCAATGTGGTGCGCGACAACTGGGCCTCCGACTACGCCACCCGCTACGCCGCCACGCATCCCTCGATAGCTCCCGCCGGACAGTTCGAGATAACCGATTCAATCTTCGAGGACTTCAAGAACTTCATAGACCCCGCGAAGTTCCAGCGCGACAAGGTGCTGGAAACCATCATTGACCGTCTGCGCCAGGCAGCGCAGGTCGAGGGCTACATGACCGACAGTCTCTCCTCCCAGATAGACCATCTGGCCTCGATGATGAAAAAGCCCCTCGATGAAGAGCTTGACGCCAACCGGGCCACCATCTCGCCCTATCTCGCCCGCGCCATTGTGGAGCGCTATTATTATCAGGCCGGAGGCATCGAGAACGCTCTCCGCACCGATCCCGGCGTCGACTCGGCCGTGACAGTGCTCTCCGACCCGGCGCGCTACCGTCAGCTTCTGGCTCCGGTGCCCGACAACACCAAAACACCCGCAAAGAAATGAACTTACGCGAACTCTCCGCGACATTCTCACGCGGTCCGCGGGGAAAGGCCATTGAGAAAGGCCTTTCCGGCGCCGGTCGCGTGATGAGTGTGTATAATGCGGCCGGCTCGTCGGCAGCCATGATGCTCGCCATGCTGCCTGAGGGCACGCGCACCGTGGCCGTGGCCGACTCGCTCGACGATGCCGGATACCTCTACCACGACCTCACCCGTCTGTGCGGCGAGGACGCTGTGGTCATGTTCCCTTCAGGCTACAAACGCGACATCAAATACGGTCAGGCCGACCCTCCCTCGCAGATATTGCGCACCGAAGCCCTCACCCGCTGGGAATCGGCCAACCCGCCCCGATTCATGGTCACCTATCCCGAGGCCATGGCCGAGAAAGTGGCCACACGCCAGGCATTGTCGCGCCACACGCTCGAACTGCGCAAGGACCGCGCCGCCGACCTCGCCGAAACCGTAAGATGGCTTCGCGACAACGGCTTCACCCAGACCGACTACGTATATGAGCCCGGCCAGTTTGCCGTCCGCGGCTCCATCCTCGATATTTTCGGCTACAGTCACGAGCTTCCCTACCGCCTGGATTTCTTCGGCGACGACATAGACTCAATCCGCACATTCAACGTGGAGACCCAGCTCTCCGAGCAGAAACTCGACGCCATCTCCATCACCTCCAACGTGGCTGCGGCCGGTGCGGGCGAGTCGATTCTCGAATTTGTAGGGCCCGACACACTGCTGGCGGTGCGCGATGCCGGCTATACCGTCGACCGCGTGCGCGCCGTTACGGCCGAGACCTTCTCGGAAAGCGCCATGATCGCCGACGAGGGCGACCGCTCGGCCATGCGGCAGCTTGTCGACGCCGAGGCCTTCGCCTCTAAATTCCCTGAATTCAGGCGCCTCGACTTCACCGCCGGAGCCGCCCCTTCGCGGGAAGCCTCCGCCTCCATCGACCTCGACTGCTCGCCCCAGACGCTATACCACAAGAACTTCGACCTCATAGCCGAATCGTTCACCCGATTCATCGACAACGGCTATACCATCTACATCCTCTCCGACTCCGAAAAACAGTTCGAGCGCCTGCGCGACATCTTCGCCGACCGCGGCGACAAGATAGAATTCACTCCCGTGGAAGGTACGCTCCACGAAGGATTCGTGGACCATCTCACCCGCCGCTGCGTGTTCACCGACCATCAGATTTTCGACCGTTTCCACAAATACAGCCTCAAGAGCGACCGTGCGCGCTCGGGCAAACTCGCCCTTTCGCTCAAGGAGCTCAGCTCCATAGAGCCGGGCGACTACATAGTGCATGTGGACCACGGCGTGGGGCGTTTCGCCGGCCTGTTCCGCACCAATGTAGCCGGACGCACCCAGGAGATGATAAAACTCGTGTATGCCAACGACGACATCATCTTCGTATCCATCCACGCCCTCCACAAGCTCGCCAAATACCGCGGCAAGGAAGGCGTGCCACCCAAGATAAACAAGCTCGGCTCCGGCGCTTGGAACAAGATGAAGGAGCGCACCAAGAGCAAGCTCAAGGACATTGCCCGCGACCTCATCAAGCTCTATGCCGCACGCAAAAACGAGCAGGGATTCGCCTTCTCGCCCGACAGCTACATGCAGCACGAGCTGGAGGCATCATTCATCTACGAGGACACCCCCGACCAGCTCACAGCCACAAAATCCGTAAAGGCCGACATGGAGAGCCAGCGCCCCATGGACCGCCTGATATGCGGCGACGTGGGCTTCGGAAAAACCGAGGTGGCCGTGCGCGCGGCGTTCAAGGCAGCCGCCGACAATAAGCAGACCGCCGTGCTCGTGCCCACCACCGTGCTCGCCTACCAGCATTACCAGACCTTCTCGCGCCGCCTGAAGGACTTTCCCGTGAGGGTCGACTATCTGTCGCGCGCACGCACGGCCAAGGAGACAAAGCAGGTGATCGCCGACCTCGCCGAGGGAAAAATCGACATTCTCATCGGCACCCACAAGCTCATCGGCAAGTCGGTCAAGTTCCACGACCTCGGTCTTCTCGTGGTGGACGAGGAGCAGAAATTCGGAGTGGCCGTAAAAGAGAAGCTCAAGCAGATGAAAGTCAACGTCGACACTCTGACCATGAGCGCCACCCCCATTCCCCGCACCCTCCAGTTCTCGCTGATGGGCGCGCGCGACCTCTCGGCCATAACCACTCCGCCGGCCAACCGCTACCCCATTGTCACCTCGGTCAACACCCTCAGCGACGACATTCTGGCCGAAGCCATCAACTTCGAGATGTCGCGCAACGGCCAGGTGTTCATCGTCAACAACCGCATTGAAGGGCTCCATGACCTTGAGGCGATGGTGAAGCGTCTGGTGCCCGACGCGCGCACGCTCGTGGCCCACGGCCAGATGCCTCCTGAGAAGCTTGAAAAAGCCATACTCGACTTCGCCAACCACGACTACGACGTGCTCCTCGCCACCACAATCATTGAAAGCGGCGTCGACATGCCCAATGTCAACACCATAGTGATAAACAACGCCCAGAACTTCGGCCTGAGCGAGCTTCACCAGCTCCGCGGCCGCGTGGGACGAAGCTCCCGCAAAGCGTTCTGCTACCTCACCGTGCCTCCGCATGTGCCGCTCAGCGAGACCTCGCGCAAGCGCCTCCAGGCCATCGAGAGTTTCAGCGACCTCGGCTCGGGAATCCACATAGCTATGCAGGACCTCGACATACGCGGTGCGGGCAACCTGCTCGGCGCCGAACAGAGCGGCTTCATAGCCGATCTGGGCTACGAGACCTACCAGAAAATCCTCAAAGAAGCCGTCACGGAGCTGCGCACCGAGGAATTCCAGGACCTCGAGCAGGCCGACATAGCCTCCGACGGCGAGACGGAATATGTGGTCGACTGCGTGATTGAGAGCGATATGGAGCTGCTCATACCCTCCGACTATGTGCCTCAGGAAAGCGAGCGCATAGCCCTCTATCAGGAACTCGACTCCATAGAGCGCGAGCTCGACCTGCAGAACTTCCGCAGCCGCCTCGTCGACCGTTTCGGCAAGATACCGCCCGTTACGGCCGAGCTTCTGCGCATCCCGCGCCTGCGCCGCCTGGCACGCCGCCTTGGCATAGAGAAAGTGGCGCTCAAGCAGGACGTGATGTACCTCTATTTCGTCGACGAAAGCAACAAGGCCTACTATCAGAGCCCCATGTTCGGCAAACTGCTGCAATATCTGCAGCTCAACACGTCGCGGTGCCGCCTGCGCAACCGCAACGGCCGCAACAGCATCTCGGTCGACCACGTGTCGTCGGTCGAGGAGGCCCAGCACGTGCTCCAGCAGGTGCTCGAGCTCAAAGGCATCTGACCCTTCCCGGGCCAAAGGCGCGTCTTCCTGTCAGTTTAGACGCCTTTTTTTGCGGATAATACGGTATAATTCGCTAAATTTGCTTTACAACTCCATAAAAGCCAAATGAACTACCGTATATTCCCCCCTACACGGTTGCCCGAAGCCGAAATCACGCTGCCGCTCTCGAAGAGCGTAAGCAACCGCGCCCTGATTATTGCGGCCCTCACTCCCGGAATGCAATTGCCCGAAAACGTGGCCCATTGCGGCGACACACGCGTGCTGCGCTCGTCGCTCGAATCGCAGGCCAATTCCATCAACGTGGGTGCGTGCGGCACGGCCATGCGCTTTCTCACCGCCTTCTATGCCTGCTCACCCGGAAAAGAGGTGATTCTCGACGGCGACTCCCGCATGCGCCAGCGCCCCATAAAGGCTCTGGTCGACGCTCTGCGCGTACAGGGGGCTTCCATCACATACATGGAGAATGAAGGCTTCCCGCCCCTGAAGATATCGGGCCGCAGGCTTGCGGGAGGAGAAATCACCGTCGACGCCACCGTAAGCTCACAGTTCATATCGGCCCTGCTGATGGTGGCGCCTCTGGGAGAAAACCCGCTCACGCTCCGCCTTTCGGGGGAGGTGCGCTCGTTCTCCTACATAAAGATGACCCTTGCCATGATGGAGCGCGCCGGAGTGGAATGCGACCTCACCATGCCTGAGATACGCGTGCCGGTGGGCACATATTCCCCGGTGGAGCAGAACGTGGAGCACGATTGGAGCGCGGCCGCCTTCTGGTATGAGGTGTGTGCCCTCACATCCGGCTTCATCAGCCTCCCCGGACTGGCCGACGATTCCCTGCAGGGCGACCGCACCTGCGCCGACATTTTCGCTCATCTCGGTATCACCACCGAATTCACCGCCGGAGGCGCCGAGATTGCTGCCTCGCCAGATATCGACGGCCGTCTGTATGCCGACCTTTCCGACAATCCCGACCTTGCTCCCGCCATTGCGGTGACATGCGCCCTCACCGGCACACCCTTCCACCTTTCCGGACTGGAATCGCTCCGCATAAAGGAGTGCGACCGCATAGCCGCCGTGACGGCCGAGCTTGCCAAACTCGGCATTATGGTGCATCCCTCCGATTCCGGTCTGGAATGGGAACGGCAGATAAGAAAAGTGGAGAACGTACCGGCATTCGACGTCTATGCCGACCATCGCCTGGCAATGGCGCTCGCGCCCGTGGCAGCCTGTGTGCCCGGCATAGTGATCAATGACGCCGACGCTGTCAACAAATCCTATCCCGAATTCTGGGACGACCTTCGCCGTTGCGGCTACGTGACGGTTGATGCCTCCCTGTCGCCCGAGGAAATACAGGCGCATCTCGAGGCCGAAGGATACTTCGACGAGCCGGAGGATGACGGCGATGACTTCGACGATGACGACATCTAACCCCTCTCCACGCCAAGCGTTATGATAGTAGCTCTTTACATACTTCTCGCCCTTGTGGCCGTAGGCGCGCTGCTCTATATCCTCCACCGCCGCGACACCGCGCGCTCACAGGCCGCTGACGACACACTGCAGCAGGAGCCCGCGCAGGAGCAGGAGGAAGCCTGCTGCGGCATGCATATCACGTGTGAGCGCGATTCGCTTCTGGCATCGGTATCCCCCGAGATAGTGTATTACGACGACGAGGAGCTTGACCGCTTCCGCGGGCGCCCGGCCGACGGCTACACGCCCGAGGAGGCCGACGAGTTCCGCAACGTGCTCCTTACGCTTCTGCCCCACGACATTGCCGGTTGGGCACGGAGCATACAGCTGCGCGGCATCGAGCTGCCTGCCGACGTGCGCGAGGAGCTGCTGATGATAGTGGCCGAGGAACGCCGCGCGCGTGCCGCCGCTCCTGCCAGCGACCATACTGCATAAGAGCTTGTTTAATAATAAATGAACGGATTTTTCGACATATTCCATTACGCCTTCTTCAACCATGCCCTGCTGGGCGTGGCCATCATCTCCGTGGCCGCCTCGGTGATAGGCTCCTACATAGTTGTGCGGCGCCTCGTGGCCATAAGCGGAGGCATCACCCACGCCTGCTTCGGAGGCCTCGGCCTGGGCTATTTCCTGGGCATAAATCCCATGCTTTCAGCCGCCGTGTTTGCCATCTGCTCGTCTGCCGCCGTGGAATGGATGGCTTCGAAATGCCGCATACGCGAGGATTCGGCCATTGCCGTGATATGGGCGCTGGGAATGGCCATAGGCATCCTGTTTGTGTTTCTCACCCCCGGCTATGTGCCTGAGCTCAACGCCTTCCTTTTCGGCAACGTGCTCACCATCTCCACCGCCGACCTCTGGACATTCGCTATATTCACCGTAGCGCTGCTGCTGTTCATGACGCTGTTCTACAGCCGCATAGTGGCATGCGCGTTCGACCGCGACTTCGCCCGCGTGATGGGTCTGCCGGTGCGCTTCATCACCTACTCCATGACGGCCTTCGTTGCCGTGGCCATAGTGCTCACCATAAAGCTCGTGGGAGTGATGCTGCTGATGTCCATGTTCGTGCTGCCGCAGCTTGTGGCCGAGATGTTCACCCATCGTTTCAGCTCCATGATGGGTCTTTCGGTGATAATATCTCTGGTGTGCAGCCTCGGAGGACTGATAATCAGCGCCGCGATAGATGTCCCCGCGTCGGCCCTGATAGTGATGATAATGGTGGTGGCGTATGTAGTGGCAAGAGGCATCGCCTCGGCCACACGGGCTTCCTGAACCTCATATTATCCGCCATGTCGCGTTCCCGTGGAATCCCGTTGCTGCTTACCGTCCTTGCGGCCCTCGCCGTGCTTCAGGGATGTTCCCTGAAGAAAAACACCGCGGCCACACGCGGCTATACCGCCTTCATCACCCGCTACAACATCCTTTTCAACGGCGACGAGCATTACCGCGTGACTATGGATGCCATGGAGCGCGATTATCCCGATGATTTCTCGCGCATGCTCTACGTCCATCCCGCCGAGGCGCGCGCCAACCCGGAGGCACCCCAGCCCGACGGCGATTTCTCGCGCTCGGCCGAGAAAGCCGAGAAAGCCATACGCCTGCGCTCCATCCGCCGCCGTCCGGCTCCGAAACCCGGACACAGAAACGATCCCGCCTACCGCGAGTGGATGAAACGCGAGGAATACAATCCCGTGCTCCACAACGCGTGGATGCTGCTCGGACGCAGCCGCTACGCCGACGGCCGTTTCCTCGACGCCGCCGCAACGTTCTATTATGTGGCGCGCCATTTCCAGTGGCTTCCGCAGACCGTAACCGAAGCCCGGCTGTGGATGGCGCGCAGCTACATTGCCGCCGGATGGCTTTTCGAGGCTGAGATGGCCCTTGCCTCGGTGAAAGAGAAGCACCTCGTCACATCGCAGCTGCGCGGTCTCTACAATCTCGACATGGCATCGCTCATGATTCGCTCCGGGCGCTACGGCGAGGCCATTGCGCCGCTCCGCGCGGCCATTCCTACCGAAAAAGGCATAGCCCGCGCGCGCCTCACCTTCCTTCTGGGGCAACTATATGCGGCCGCAGGAAGCAACGACAGCGCCTATATGGCATTTGACCGCGTGGCGCGCACACGCGGCATTCCCCGCCGCATGCGCTTCAACGCCCGCATAAGCCGCAGCGAGGTGTGCGCGCCCGCGCGCGCCGACAGCGAGATAAAATCGCTCCGCTCTCTCGCACGCTATGCCGTAAACGCTCCCGACCTCGACCAGATTTATTACGCCATAGGCAACCTCTCCCTTGCCAAAGCCGACACCGCGGCCGCTGTGGAGGCGTACCGCACGGGCATAAAACACTCCGACGCTCCGGATGCCGACAAAGGACGGCTGCTTGCAGCCCTCGGCAACCTTTATTACGACCGCAGCCTCTACACCGAGGCCCAGCCGCTGCTTGCCGAGGCAATGCCCCTGCTTCCGCCCGATTTCAAGGACTACGACCGTCTGAAAGAGCGCAGCGACGCCGCCGACCGCCTCTCGGTGTTCGCCTCCGAGGTAACCCTGCAGGACTCTCTGCTGCGCCTCAGCGCCCTTACGCCGGAGGAACGCATGGAGACAGCCCGGCGCCTCGCCCGGGAGTACAAGGACCGGCAGAAACGTCTGGAGCAGGAAAAGGCGGCATCCGAAGCCACGGGAAACCAATCCATTCCGGTTCTCACCCTTCAGGGCTCCGCAGCGGCCCCTGCGGCGTTCACGCTCAACACCGACCGCGCATGGTATTTCTACAATCCGGCCCTGCGCCGCGCCGGAAGCTCCGAATTCCAGAAGCGCTGGGGGAGCCGCCGTCCCGACGACGACTGGCGCCGCTCCGACAAAACCACCTCCCTGCTATCCTCCCCCTCAGAACCATCCGAAGTCCCCGAAGACTCCGAAATCTCCGAAAACTCCGAGCTCTCCGATTCCCCCGACCGCGAGACCGTCGCCCGCCGCTCCGACCCCGCCTATCCCGATTACTATCTGGTCCAGATTCCGGCGGACTCAGCCAGCGCCGCCCGCGCGCGCCTCACAGTGGAAGACGGCCTCTACAATATGGCGCTGATGCTCAAGGACCGGTTAGGCGACTATCCGGCCGCCACACGCACCTTCCGTGAGCTTCTGCGCCGGTTCCCCGCCACCCCTGTGCGGCTCGACGCGCTCCACAATCTCTACCTTCTCAGTGCGCTCCGCGGCGATGAGGGCGAGGCAGCGCGCTACCGCCGGACAATCGTGGAGGAGTTCCCCGAATCAGCGCTCGGGCGCGATATGGCGCGTCCCGGCTACAGCGAGCGCCTGCGCCGCATGGCAGCAGTGGAGGACAGCCTCTACAACCGCGCATACGCCGCATATATGGCCGATGACAACCCCACTCTCCACGCCCTTTACCGTGAGATGACTGCCGATTATCCCGCTTCGCGCCTTATGCCTAAAATGATGTTTCTGGAGGCGCTGAGCTACGTAAAGGAGAACCGGCAGGCCGATTTCGCCTCACTGATGCGGCGCCTTGCCGCGTCGTATCCCGAAAGCGATGTGTCGCCCCTTGCCTCAGCCTACACATCCCGGATAGAACACGGTGAGACCACGGCCCCGTGGACGCGCAATGTGCGCGGCATCCAATGGGACACCCGCATGCTCTCGGACCACTCTCACCCCCCCGTCGCCCCTGATGAGAATCAGGCGCCGACCGACTCGACCGCATTTGCAGGCCCGCAGACGGTGCTGCTGGTATACGACGCCCTCACCACCGACGGCAACACCATGCTGTTTGAGGTGGCGCGGTTCAATTTCGCCACGTTCACGGCCGCCGGTTTCGACATTGAGAAAATGCGTTTCGGCAATCTCGGCATCATCGCCGTCTACGGCTTTTCCTCCCCCGCCGAGGCCTATGCCTACCGCTCTCTGCTGGAAAGCCACGCTCCTGCGCCCCTGAACGGAAGCTGTGTGCCGCTTGTTATTCCACAGAGCGAGTTCAGCCGCATGCTCGCCGAGGGCGCCACACTGCGCCGTTATCTGGAGAATGCGGCGGCTGAGCGGCTCGAACAGGTGCACCGCTCGGTGTTGCCGCCCGAAACATACGCCGGCGAGGCCGAGGAACGCCGCGCCATTACCCCGCAAGACGCCAAAGTGGAAACCGGTGCCGACGAGGCCTTCGATATCCCGGTGCCACCCCCGCCGCCTGTAATGAACCCGAAGAAAAGCGTGCGGCGCCTGCGCCCCGCACGCCGTCCCTCCTCAAACCTGCGCTGACCATGAACCCCTACCGCATACTCTGGGCCGACGACGAGATAGACCTCCTCAAGCCCCACATAATCTTCCTGAAGTCTAAAGGCTACGACGTCACCACCGTCAACAACGGTGCCGACGCGCTGACTCTCGCCTCCGAAAAGCCCTTCGACCTCATAATCCTCGACGAGAACATGCCCGGACTCTCCGGTCTTGAGACTCTCGACCGCATCAAGGACGCCGACCCCGATGTGCCGGTGGTGATGATAACCAAGAGCGAGGAGGAGGATATCATGGACCAGGCCGTGGGGAGCAAGATAGCCGACTATCTTATAAAACCCGTGAATCCGCGCCAGATTTTCAGCTCGCTGAAAAAGCTGCTCCATTCCCGCGAACTGCAGTCGGAGACCGCCTCGGCCTCCTACCGCAACCGCTTCCTGCAGATAACCGACAGCATCAACCGCAGCTCCACGGCCGCGGAATGGTTCGAGACCTACCGCACGCTCACCCGCTGGGAACTGGAGCTTGACGGCACCGATTCCACCGACATGGCTCCTCTGCTGGAGATGCAGAAGACCGAGGCCGACTCGGCTTTCGCCAAGTTCGTGCGCAGAAACTATGCCTCGTGGATGACTCCCGGCGCGCCCGGGCGCCCGGTGATGAGCCCCGACGTGTTCCCGTCGGCCGTCGCCCCGCTGCTGCGCGAGGGCCACAAAGTGCTGTTTGTGCTTCTCGACAACTTCCGTCTGGACCTGTGGCGCGCCATCCGCCCGCGGCTGTCCGATTCGTTCGACATAGAGGAGCGCATGCAGTGCTCCATTCTCCCCACAGCCACGCAGTATGCCCGCAACGCCATATTCTCCGGCCTGATGCCGGCCGAAATAGCCCGCGCATTCCCCGACCTGTGGGTGGACGAGGACGCCCCCGAAAGCAAGAATCTCAACGAGGAACCCCTCATAGCGCAGCAGCTCAGCCGTCTGAAACTGGACGTGCCCTTCTCCTATACCAAAATCAACGACACCGAGGGCGGAGAGCGCCTTCTGCGCGATTTCCACGCGCTCGAAAGCAACGCGCTCAACGTGGTTGTGTTCAACTTCATCGACATGCTCTCACACGCGCGCACCGACAGCCGCATGATACGCGAGCTTGCCAACACCGATGCCGCCTACCGCTCGATAAGCCTCTCATGGTTCCGCCATTCGGCGCTCCCGGAGCTGCTGCGGCGCGCATCCGACGCCGGATTCCGCACAGTCATCACCACCGACCACGGCTCCATACGCGTTGACCGTCCGGTGGAGGTTGCCGGAGAGAAAACCACCACCACGGCCCTCCGCTACAAGCTCGGACGCACGCTCGGCTACAATCCCCGCGAGGTTTTCGAGATAAAGCGTCCCGCCGATTTCGGACTCCCCTCGCCGCAGGTGGCCACGGCCTATATCTTCGCCACCGGCCACGACTTCTTCACCTACCGCAACAACCGCAGCCACTACGTGCGGCTCTATTCAGGCACGCTGCAGCACGGCGGCATATCCCTGGAGGAGATGCTGCTTCCTCTGATAATCCTTTCGCCAAAAAACAAATAACTCTGATATGAAAACCGTAATCGAAATCCCCTCCACCGAGGCGCTTCCCGAAGCCTGCCGCCGCTTTCTCGGCGCCATGGGCACCCACAGCATATTCGCCTTCTTCGGCGAGATGGGCGCCGGCAAAACCACCTTCATCTCCGCACTCTCGCGCATGCTCGGCGTGAGCAGCGACCTTGCCGGCTCACCGTCATTCTCCATCGTAAACGAATACCGTTCCGACACCACCGGGAGAACCATCTACCATTTCGACCTCTACCGCCTCGACGAGCCCGAAGAGGCCCTCGACCTGGGTATAGACGACTACTTCGACTCCGGCAACCTGTGCCTGATAGAATGGCCCGAGCGCATAGAGGGGCTGCTCCCCGACGACACAGTGAGAGTGGATCTGGCCGTAAACCCCGATCTCACACGCACGCTCACACTCACCTTTCCCGAATGACAACCGATTCCGAAACCCTGCAGAACCTCACCCGGCTGCTTTCGGCGCTGTTTGCCGCAGGCGGGGCGCTGTGTCTCTACGCCGCCCTCCGCGGCAGCTCATGGTTTTTCCGCTCTCCCAACGTGAGATGGCTGGCCGACCGCCTTCCCCTCCCGCTGGCCCGCGCCCTCTACGCCCTCCTGGGCCTCGCCATAATAGCCATGGCCGCCACCCTCGCCTTCTCATAAACAGAAAAACTCCCCGGAACGGCCGAAGCTGTTCCGGGGAGTGCAACAATAACATGAAAAAGTTTAGAGTGTACGCAAGGGCTTGATGTCAAGCTTCACGGGATGCAGCATATTTTCGGGAGCCAGGATGGTATCGAGGTCCTTCTTGGTGAGGATGCCGTGTTCAAGCACAAGGTCGTAGACGCTGCGGCCTGTCTCAAGGGCTTCCTTGGCGATCTTTGTTGAATTCTTGTAGCCGATCACCGGATTGAGGGCGGTTACCACGCTTATGCTGTTGTGAACCTGCTTGCGGCAGTGCTCCACATTGGGAGTGATGCCCTCGATACAGCGGGTGCGGAGGGTGGCGAAGCCGTTGATCATGATATCCACCGACTCGAAATCGCACTGCGCCATAATAGGCTCCATGGCGTTCAGCTCCATCTGTGCGGCCTCACCGGCCATTGTCACGCAGAGTTCGTTGCCGATCACCTTAAAGCATATCTGGTTCATAACCTCGGGAATCACAGGATTGATCTTGCCGGGCATGATTGACGAGCCGGGCTGCATGGCGGGAAGATTGAATTCGCCGAGACCGCAGCGCGGACCGCTGGCAAGCAGACGGAGGTCGTTGCAAATCTTGTTGAGCTTCACGGCCACGCGCTTCAGAGCCGATGCATAGCCCACGAGGCACGATGTGTCGCTGGTGGCACCAATAAGGTCTTTGCTGAGCTTAACATCCCAGCCGGTGAGGATTCCGAGTTCCTTCACCACCTTCTCGGCATAGCCGGGTTCGGCGGTAAGGCCGGTGCCTATGGCGGTAGCGCCCATGTTTACGGTCAGGAAGTCCTCGGCTGCCTCGTCGAGATGCTTGATTTCATCGGTGAGGATGGAAGCGAAGCCATTGAACGTCTGGCCCAGAGTCATGGGCACGGCATCCTCGAGCTGTGTGCGGCCGATCTTGATGATGTTTTCAAACTCTTTTGCCTTGCGGCGGAAAGCCTCGATCAGCACTTTGTAATGCTCCACGAATTTCAGGTGGGTATAGTACATGCCGATGTGGATGGCCGTGGGATAGGCGTCGTTGGTTGACTGGGCGTGGTTCACAACGTCGTTGGGCGAGCAATACTGATACTCTCCGCGCTTGTGGCCCAGGATTTCGAGAGCGCGGTTGGCAAGCACCTCATTTATGTTCATATTGGTGGTGGTGCCTGCTCCGCCCTGGATCATGTCGATGGGGAACTGGTCGTTGAACTTGCCGGCAGCCACCTCGACGGCTGCTTCCTCGACGGCGCGCGCCTGCTCGTCGGTTACCAGACCGAGCTGGTGGTTGGCGCGTATGGCTGCGATTTTGGTTATGGCAAGACCCTTGATAAACAGAGGGTAGTCATAGAGATGAAATTTGCTTATCTCGAAATTTTCGAGACCGCGCAGGGTCTGCACGCCGTACAGCGCGCATTCCGGCACTTCGCGCGCACCGAGAAGGTCAGATTCGGTGCGATAGCCTTCTTTGCAATTCTGCTGCATTTCTATTTGTTTTGTTAGGTTAATGTAAATTTCAGTGTCTTCAGGTAAAAGTCTTCAAATATAACACTCATATTTTATCCGGCCAAATTTACTTGACGTCGGGAATGAATATTCTTGAAGAATATGGAATAAACCATTGGTGAATATACAAAGTTGACTTCAGACGCATTTTTAACATATACAAACTTAAAAAAAGTAACCTGTTGGTTGAATTAAATTAGAGAATATTTTATCCGCCCAATCGGATGATGATTAACGAAATTGACATAT
>VSPV01000067.1 GCA_009775605.1 Paramuribaculum sp. | reverse complement strand
GTCCCAGTGAGCTTGGCACGTCCCATTGCTGGAAACGCACCTCACGGTAGGCTACCGCTGACGGAACAGCGGGTTAAATCAATATTCAACTCTTTGAATATCATTGTTTAACAATCAATCATGTGACTTTTCAGGTCACACCCACGTGCGGTTAAGGTTCATCATAATGGTATATGCAGATTCATAGGCATCAGCAATATCCGTCATGAAAGCCGGGTGTATAGGGTTGCACCGGTGCGAGTGTTCAGGGTCGTCGAAGTTGATAACGTAGAACTCCGGCTTGACCTTGCCATAGCCGTCCTCATGGGTCTTCATGTGGTTGTAGGCAATAAGCGACAAATCCGGAAATTTGTAGTCATACACATAGAGTCCAAAGCCCTTCTCTATCTGCTGTTTAATGAAATTATTGACCACGGCGAAAGACTTGCCGGAGCCGGGAGTGCCAAGCACGATCGAGGCACGAAACGGATTCACGACATTTATCCAGCCATTGTTCCACTTCTTTTTGTAGTAGAACCGAGTGGGCAGATTGACCGAATACTCATTGTCGAGAAGTCTGGTCTCCTGCATGAACGACTCGTTTTCCTCGTTGAAGCGGTCGTCCATCATGTTATTTTTCAGCAGTCGGCTCATCCATACACCTCCCAACAATAGGCAGACAAAGCCTGCTACAGTTGTGAGAATGTAAATGACAGTCCATCCGAGTGATACCATCCACCAGTTGAGGAAGAACAATGTCGCTCCAACACTGAGGATAATCCATATCTGCCTCCATTTGATTTTCTCGTTCTTGACACCTTTGGTGCCGAAACATGACAGGGCAAGCAGTAATAATGCCCACCATTTGGCGTTCCAAGGATTGTTGAATAGTCCTCCCGCCTCGTTGAGATTGCCGAGCACCTTCATGGTCTCGGCGTGGAACCGCCAGCCGCCTATAAGCGACTGGCAGAACCAATAGATATTAGCGACCACCAGAATCAGGCTGACACCACGGAGCATATCCATGATTTTAGCCAATGATCTGAGGTCATCTTCCTGTTGACTCATATTCTATAAAAATTTTAAGGGGTTATTATAAACTCGGTCCACGGCGTTTCTTTTTCTTTCTACGCCGCATGGCTCTGATGAAAGCCTCTTCCTCGGGGTCATAACCGGGACCAACTTGGAACAGGTCGAGACCGGGAAGAGTCGGTGCGTTGTCAAAGTCATTGCCTTGATTGTGAGTTTGCGGAGCGTTGCCGTGCTGGGACTGACCTTGCGATTGTCCCTGAGTCTGACCCTGCTGACCGTTCTGCTGTGAGTTGCCTCCGGTTGTCTGGCTGCTTGAATTGTCAGGCTGCGGCTGATGGATGGGTATAACCGGCTTCTCCGACGGGTTGTTGAACCACTTGTAGAGAGCGTTTGCAGAGAAATCCTTACCGAGTCTGGAGCCGTTGAGGACGGTCTTTGTATTGTGGTCGATATAGGTCGCTCCATAGATACGTCCGTCTTCGGTGTAGCGTAGAACAAGGTCGATGTTCTTCTCTTTGAGTCCGGCAATGAAATCATCTTTGCCTGATGATTGTGCCATGACTTCTGCAACTGTTCTTTTCGTTGGTCCAACATCAATCTTGTCCGCCGCTCTCTC
This sequence comes from Paramuribaculum sp., assembly GCA_009775605.1. GTDB lineage: Bacteria > Bacteroidota > Bacteroidia > Bacteroidales > Muribaculaceae > Paramuribaculum. The sequence continues at coordinate 12,201 of VSPV01000067.1, read as the reverse complement.
AAACCGGCTGTCAATGGCGGTACGGCTGGCGAACTTACCAAGACGTGAAGCTTTGAACGGGGAGGCAATCACATTGCCGTTATCATCGGTAGCGAAATATACCAGACCGTGATACTCCCTTCCGTTGACACGTCCATCGGTCTGCTCACACTTCACGTTATACAGCCCGAGAATGGCATTGAACTCTCCAAGAGTCTGGAACTTGTAGCGCATACCCACCATCTTGACCGTGTTGGCGACCTGTCGCTTGATGTCGCCTGTCGGGTCAACCTTCTTTATCGGCATATCCGGGGTGATCTTCTGACGCTCGGCGGGATGAAGTCCGTACTTCTTTTCAAGCTCACGGCAGATGTCCTTGCTCCTGTAGAAGTTGTTTTTATCCGAGATAACCGAACCGTCAGGTCTTACCCTGAGTGCAACGATGTGGATATGGTGTCGATCAATGTCCTCGTGCTTCACAATAATGTACGGCATATCCCCGAACCCCATCTTCTCCATATATTCATGTGCTATCTGGGCATACTGCCCCTCGGTCAGCACGTCATCGGGATGTGGGTTGAGGGATATGTGCATCATTGTCTTCTCTGCCCTCGTTGACTGGGGCATCCACCTTTTGAAATCCTCAAAGGCCCGGTGTATATTGACATTGCCGGAACCGTCATTGAAGATTTTATTGGTGTCGAGAACACGACCTTTCTCCTTGTTTATTTTTTCGCCGTTATAGACTATCGCACCGTAAAGAGAACTGCCTACTGAGATTTTTGCAACCATCGCTCGTCAAAATCTTTGGCGAGTGCGACAATCTCGCGGTTGACTTTTACAAGTTCAATTGTCTGCTGCTCCAGTTTTGAGAGGACTCTCATCGCTTTCTTTTCGGTGAAATTCTCTCGGAGAGTCTTCAACAACAGGTCATAGTTGATAGAGATAGTCCGGTAGTGGGCGTTAAGAGCCGACAGCTTGTCGATGAATATTCGGGAGTTTTCATCGACGACGAACACCTTGAATGGCTTACCGAATATCTGCATTTTGATAAAAGCAGATAGAGATTCAACTCCAGACTTCTCATGCATTGTCTGCAACATTGCTTGTTCCGATGCCGTGAAGTTGACCGAACATCGGAAGGCCGTGGGGTCAATCTTGGGATGACGCCCGGCTTTCTTAAAATTCTGTTTCATAAAAAACGGGGATTAAGTGGTTTTTTGAAAATTGGTGTATAACTGCACCGCAGGTTTCTTTTGGCGATTACGACTTTGGAGTAATCGCAGGCTCCATGCACATGGCAAGGGTTTTCTGCTGCAAATCGCATTTCATGCAGCAGGAAACATACCTTGCTATGTTCATGTGAACATCCCACCTTAAAGAAAAAGTAGATTCGGAAACTGACCACGGGAGTATCACTGAAAACAGGTAAAAAGGATGTGATTTCAGTGACAACAGGGAATAATCGGCGCCGGTCTATGCCGAATTATTATATAAAGGAGTCTTCCGATAAGCCTTGTCCGATGAGAAAATACCTCGATTTCGGAGCCTCAGGCTTTGCCATAATAACAACGTTGCTACCCCTGATTGTTTTTTTTTGAAAAAAAGTTGGGACATATTGGGGAACGTGTGGGACATATTGGGGAAGTGCCTGATTTTCAGAAAACTATTTATAATCATTCATCGTTTAACTTGCACAGAGGCTCAAATGACAATGCCACTGAACCGATGACCACAGGAACATGATTTCCGTCAGTAATTGAGTCATTATAGGTTTCATTCATTGCCATGAGCGACTGTAAAGAGGCATTGTAACTCTTTCATGCTTGGCATCACCTGATTGCAGGTGTGTATGCGTGACAAAGTGAGTTTGTTACTTTGTGTGTGATAGTGTTAATTGATGATTGAGTGACAACACACTCCTGCACGCAACACCAAGAATGACTGACATCATTGCTGATAACTAAATTAAATGCACCGCTGACCATATTATAACAAGACCGGTCACACAGGTCAGTGAATGTGCCATCGACCCGGACATGGCTATCAAGCCGGGCGAGCCCAATGGAGAAATTGCTCCACCCCAAGTATCCTTATTTATTAACTTCTAAATCGCGTAAATTATGAGCGAACCAGTTTTCGTTGCCTTTGCCACCCAGAAGGGAGGCGCGGGCAAGTCAACCCTCACTGCGCTTACGGCGAGCTACCTCTACTATCTGGAGGGCGTAGATGTGATGGTGATAGACTGCGATGACAGGCAGCACTCACAGAAGGATTACCGGGAAAATGACCTCGCCGTCACCGGAGAAAATCCATATCTCAAAAAGGTCATGCAGAATTTCTACAAGAGGTTCAACAAAAAAGCCTATGAGATAATTCTCTCCAATCCCGCCGATGCCGCCAAGGTTGCCGTTGACCGACTTGAAGAGGGTGCCACCCCTCAGGTTGTGTTCTTCGACATCACAGGTACTGTGAACGATCTCGACATTATCAAGCTACTGTCTGTCATGGACTATCTGTTTGTTCCCATCACGACCGACACCGCAGACATGAAAAGTTCCATTCGCTTTGCCAACCATGTTGTGAACAGTATGATTACAACAGGCAAAGCAAAAATCAAAGACATCAATCTCGTCTGGAACAGAGTCCCGGCCAAAGCCAAGACAAGGCTTTGCGACATCATCGACAACTATCTTGAAGAACTCGGACTCCACTCCCTTGACACTGTTCTCAGCAATAGCTCTCGGTTTTTCAAGGATGGTGCTACCGTAGGCAAAGCCGGGATATTCCGTTCCACAATGCTGCCTCCAGACAAGAGGCTGCTTAAAGGCAGTAATCTTCCTGAACTTGTGGCAGAAATACGCAAAATCATAAACGTATGAAGCCATGCCGAAGAAAGATATTTCAACAGGCTTCGACAATCAGGACGCACAGGATTTTCTTGATGTATATCAGGACGCAATGCCGACATATCGCAAAGCGAAGAAGGATCCTGCCACCGAGTCACCGCCTACAGCCGAGACGAGAGAGGAACTCACGAGAATCCCGGTCACACCCGACCGAACAAAAGAGGAAGATGAATATCTGAAGACTTTTGTAGAGACCTGCCCCATAGACGCCTTCAACAAGAAGGGCCGTCAGGTGATGGTTGTAAATGAGTTCCGCCACAAGATTCTAAAAATTCAGGCTTTGTTCAACGAGGACCTTTCAATAGCCCAGTACGTCCACAATGTGCTTGCCCAGCACTTTAAGGATGTAGAGCCAATCCTGAATAGCCTGTATCAAAAAAGTAAGCAATTCTAAAATCTAAAATGTATGAGTAATCCCAGATACTGCGACCTTCGGCCTTGTGCCAAGGCAACCGATGAAGTCGAGACCGACTTCCCCAAAGAGGAAGAACTTGAGTCCTATCGAGAAGAGTTCCTCGCTCCCTACACAGTAGGAGCCCGCAAGGGTATCTTCGTCCCTCGCGAACTTGTCAACAAACTTGCCAAGACGGTAGCGTTATTCGACAATCGTGACCTGACAATAGGGGCATACGTGACAAATATCATAATCTCCCACCTCGTAGCCAACAGGGATGTCATCAACGAGCTGACAGACCGAGGCTCTAAGACCGTGACGCTATGACCGCTGTGCCTTATATTCTATTGGTTGCAGTCGTAATCGCAAATGTATTCCTCTTTTTCTTTCTAAAGAGAAATAGGTGTGCATCGAAAAACGACTGCGACACACCGCCTGAGTTACAAGAGGTTGTCAATCAGGTTAAAAAGGAAGTCAAGGAGTTGAATGAGATAATAACCAATCTTAAAGTCAGCTCTCAACCATCCATCCAGTTAATACCGGAAGTAACACCTGTCAGCGAAGTTGACATCAATGATGTATCCTTTGCGGATGAGCCTGAGCCTATTGCAAGCGGTATAAGCATCGCAGAACTTGAAGCAGCCCTCAGAAATATCCCTGACGAGAGTGAATACCGTATCACATATCTTCATGATCCGGTTAACCTGTTCAAGGCTTCCAATGGGAAACAAGTCTATATCCGTGCCGATTATCATCGCAAGATTTCATTCCTGCTTAGTGCAGCGGAGTGTGGATGCAATACCATCACAGGCTTCCTCGATAATCTTCTTACCGAGCACTTTGTCCGCAACTCCGCCAGTGTCAACACAATCCTTGATTCAAGGTACAAAAACGCCAATAGCCTATGAGTGGAATAGAGTTATTTAGCGTAGGCGCACTACTATTGTGCAACGCCATTGTCATTGGCTATTTAGTGCTGGACAATAAACGGAAAGCGAAACCATCATCAACTGAGCCGAAAGAAAGTGATAATCCTTCCGAAGAGGCTAAAACTACAAGCGGAGATGGTTCCGAAGGTTCAGCCGGTGTAGGCAAAAGTTCTTTTGACATTGATTTTCTGGAGGCACAGATGAAAAGAGTGCTGGAAGATACAGTTAAAGAGACTTTACCTGTCCTACTCAACAATATGCTTGGAGACGTCAAATTAAAAGATGTCGAATTTGCAGATGGCGGACAGGAATCGGTTGAATCTAAACCTAAATTCACAGCCATGTCGGAAGAAGAATCTCAGATGGCTCTTGATACTGACATTCGTGATGTCGTTGAGGATGAACCGGCGGCTCCAAGTGCAAGCGGTGTTTCCATTGATGAACTTGAAAATGCAGTCAGCACCGCTGTCAATCCCGATGCGACTCCTGAACAACAGGCTGAAGCCGGTAAAATTCTTTCCGGTATGCAGGATACCGAATTTTTTGACCGCATTACAGCCAATGATGATATTGATCGGCGCGTAAATCTTTGCATAAAGATGAGTATCAGGGCTGAAATAGCGATGAAAAGCAACGAATCTGCGACACCCAGAGTCATTAGGAAGAAAGTCGAGACAGTAGTTCCCGACAATCTCGATGACTTCAACCCAGCCGACCTACTGCCGTAAGCGGCAAAACCACTAATCCACGTCCGAAAGGACAAAAAATCCAACCCCAATTTTCTAAACCCGAAGTGTGGGCTGCTCCCGGTTGCGGAGCGGTCGGGGGCTGCCCGTGCTTCACAAATTGAAACAAGAACATGAAAAAGACTTTTAAGAATCTCAAAAACAAGTATCTCATTTTCAAATGCCGCCTTATGGTGGCTCTCATCGCCGGACTTCTCGGCGGGCTCCGTGCCGCTGCCGCCGGCAACGGTCTGAGCGGTATCAACGAGGCTACCTCTATGGTGACATCGTATTTCGACCCGGGCACCAAGCTCATCTACGCCATTGGCGCGGTTGTCGGTCTTATCGGCGGTGTCAAGGTCTATTCCAAGTGGTCGAGCGGAGATCCCGACACAACCAAGACCGCCGCGTCCTGGTTCGGAGCGTGTATCTTCCTGATTGTGGCCGCTACAATCCTCCGCTCGTTCTTCCTCTAATGGCTGAATATTCTATCAATAAGGGTATTGGTAGAAGTGTAGAGTACAAGGGTCTGAAGGCGCAGTATCTGTTCATCTTTGCCGGGGGCTTGCTCGCCCTGTTCGTGGTGTTCGTCATCATGTATATCGCCGGCTTGTCCCAATGGATCTGCATAGGGTTTGGCGTTACTGCCGCCTCAGTCCTTGTCTGGCTTACCTTCCATCTCAATGCCAAGTACGGGCAGTACGGTCTGATGAAACTTGCCGCTGTGAAATATCATCCGCGCTACATCATTAACCGTCTTCGCCTTAACCGCCTAATCAGATACAGGAAGAAATGAGAAATATACTGAAAGCCACAACACTGGAATCCAAGTTGCCGCTGCTCGCCGTGGAACACGGCTGTATCATCAGCAAAGATGCCGATATAACGGTTGCCTTCGAGGTCAGTCTGCCGGAACTGTTCACAGTGACATCTGCCGAATATGAAGCCATGCACGGTGCATGGTGCAAGGCAATCAAGGTGTTGCCTCACTATTCGGTGGTGCATAGGCAGGACTGGTTCTGCTCGGAGAAATATAAGCCGGAGTTGCAAAAGGATGATTTATCCTTTTTGGACAGGAGCTTTGAACGCCACTTCAACGAGCGTCCATATCTCGCCCACAAGTGCTATCTGTTCCTGACAAAGACAACGAAGGAGCGGGCGCGTCAGCAGAGCAATTTCTCCACTCTCTGCCGAGGGCGAATCACCCCGAAGGAACTCAATCACGAAATGGTTGTCAAATTCATGGAGTCGGTGGAACAGTTCGAGCGCATCATCAATGACACCGGCTATATCAGGCTGCGTCGCCTCTCTGATGATGAGCTGGTCGGTACAGAGAAAACTTCCGGGCTGATTGAGAAATATATGTCACTGACAATGGACGATGTTACCTGTCTGGAAGATATAGACCTCGATGCACGTCAGATGCGGATTGGCGACAAGATGCTCTGTCTGCATACGCTGTCCGACACCGATGATCTCCCCGCAAAGGTCAGTACCGATAACCGTTATGAGAGGTTATCGACTGACCGGAGCGACTGCCGATTGAGCTTTGCAAGTCCCATCGGGTTGCTGTTGCCCTGCAACCATATCGTCAACCAGTATGTGCTGATTGACGACCACGATGAGAACTTAGCAAGGTTTGAAAAGACTGCCCGTAATATGAACTCGTTGAGCCGCTACTCACGCTCAAACGCAATTAACAAGGAGTGGATTGACCGCTATCTCAACGAGGCTCATTCATACGGTTTGACCTCAGTTCGTTGCCATATCAACATTATGGCATGGAGTGACGACACCGAGGAACTGCGGCGTATCAAGAATGATGTCGGCGGCCAGTTGGCGACAATGGGCTGTATGCCCCGGCACAACACCATCGACTGCCCGACACTGTTCTGGTCGGCGATACCCGGCAATGAGGCTGATTTCCCAGCCGAGGAAAGTTTTTACACTTTCATCGAGCCATCGGTATGTTTTTTCACTGCTGAAACGAACTATCGCAGTAGCCTGTCACCCTTTGGTATCAAGATGGTTGACCGCCTCACGGGCAAACCTATCCATCTGGATATAAGCGATGAGCCGATGAAGAAAGGTGTAACAACCAACCGCAACAAGTTCATTCTCGGGCCGTCAGGCTCCGGCAAGTCGTTCTTCACCAACCATTTTGTCCGACAATATTATGAACAGGGTGCGCATATACTCCTGATTGACACCGGCAACTCTTATGAGGGTCTCTGCAATCTGATTCATAATAAGACGCATGGCGAAGACGGGGTCTATTACACCTACACTGAGGACAGTCCGATTTCGTTCAATCCCTTCTACACCGACGACGGGGTCTTCGATGTGGAGAAGAAAGATTCGATCAAGACGCTGCTCCTGACTCTCTGGAAGTCAGAGGACGACAGGGTGACAAAGACCGAGAGCGGCGAATTAGGTTCGGCGTTGTCGATGTTCCTCGATAAGATGAACAAGGATAAGGACATAGTTCCGTGCTTCAACTCGTTTTATGAGTTTATGCGTGACGAGTATCGCGCTGAAATGGCACAGCGTCCTATCCCCATCTACAAACAGGATTTCGACATCGACAACTTCCTGACCACACTGCGTCAGTATTACCACGGAGGCCGTTTTGACTTCCTTCTCAACTCCAAAGAGAACATTGACTTGCTCGGTAAACGCTTCATTGTCTTTGAAATTGATTCCATCAAAGACAACAAGGAACTCTTCCCGGTGGTGACAATCATCATCATGGAGGCTTTCATCAACAAGATGCGAAGGCTCAAAGGTATCCGTAAAGTCCTTATATGTGAGGAGGCTTGGAAGGCTCTTTCCTCGGCTAATATGGCAGAGTATATGAAGTACCTCTATAAGACTGTGCGTAAGTATTTTGGCGAGGCAGTCGTGGTGACACAGGAGGTTGACGACATCATATCGTCGCCTATTGTCAAGGAGACTATCATCAACAACTCCGACTGTAAGATACTTTTGGATCAGCGCAAGTATATGAACCGCTTTGACCAGATTCAGGAGCTGCTCGGTCTGACCGACAAGGAGAAAAGCCAAATACTCAGTATCAATATGGCAAACAATCCTAACCGACTCTACAAGGAGGTGTGGATTGGACTTGGCGGCACACAGTCAGCAGTCTATGCCACGGAGGTTTCTACCGAGGAATATCTCTGCTACACCACTGAGGAAACGGAGAAGATTCAGGTACTCAACAAGGCGAAGCAATTAGGCGGTGACACCGAAGCCGCCATCAAGATGCTCGCCAACGAGAGAAAGGAGGGTGCGACATGAAAATTCCCAAAGCGTTCCACCCGATTCTCGGAGTGTTGACAGGATTTATCCTTTTCCTTGCCGGAATTGCAATCCTTTCCGCCGTCTTCGTGGCGACATATAAGGCTATTCAGTATGCAAAGCCATTTGTAAATGAAGTGATTACAAACATTCTTAACCACCTCGCACAATGGCTACCGCTATGAAAGTCCTGTATGTCTTATGGGCAATAATTTTCGGTATTCTCATCGGACTTCTTGCCCTGATAACCTTCCCGTTGCTCCTGCTTTTGGTGGGAGTGAAAATAATCGGAGGCATGGCCTCCAAAATTAGATAACCACAAAATCCAACGTAAAAAATGAAACAATTAAAATTTCTATTCCCTCTCATTGCCCTGTGCCTCATGTTAGGCACGGGCAGGGCAAACGCCCAATGGACGGTAATCGACCCGTCAAACATTGCCCAGAGTATCGTAAACTCTTCAAAGTCACTCGTTCAGGAGTCAACGACCGCCACGAATATGGTCAACAACTTCAAGGAGACGGTAAAGATTTACCAGCAGGCGAAGAAGTATTATGACGCTCTCCAATCGGTCAACAACCTTGTCCGCGACGCCCGCAAGGTGCAGCAGACAGTCCTGATGCTCGGCGACATCTCCGGCTACTACGTCAACAACTTCAAGAAGATGCTGACCGACCCCAACTTCACAAGCGCGGAGTTGTCTGCAATCGCCTCCGGCTACACCCGTATCCTCGAAGAAGCCAACGGCGTACTCGGTGATCTGAAACAGGTGGTCAACATCACGCCACTTTCCATGACCGACAAAGACCGTATGGATGTGGTCGATGACTGCTACAGGGAGATGAAGCGTCTGAAGAACCTGACGGCGTACTTCACCAACAAGAACATCAGCGTGTCGTACCTCAGAGCCAAGAAGAAGGCGGACACCCAGAGGGTTGTCAATCTCTATGGCGACGGCTCTGAAAAATACTGGTAATGCCTATGCTTTGCGCGATTGATTTCTCAAATCTCCACTCCATACTCCGCTCGCTCTACGACGAGATGATGCCTCTGTGCAGCGATATGGCTGGAGTGGCTCAGGGCATAGCCGGACTCGGCGCATTGTTCTATGTCGCCTACCGTATCTGGCAGGCGTTGTCAAGAGCTGAACCGGTGGACGTGTTCCCGCTCCTGCGTCCCTTTGCCATCGGTTTCTGCATCATGTTCTTCCCGACGGTGGTGCTCGGCACCATCAACTCGGTAATGTCGCCCATCGTTCAGGGCACAGCGTCGATGCTCGAAGGGCAGACGCTAGACATGAAGAAATACCGGGAGGAGAAAGACCGTCTGGAGTATGAACAGATGATGCGTGATCCCTCTACCGCCTACCTTGTCGATGATGCCGAGTTTGACAGGCAGATTGACGAACTCGGAGTGACTGAGGTAGGAACCGCCGCCGGAATGTATATCGAGCGAGGAATGTATAAGATCAAAAAGGCTATCCAGAACTTTTTCAGAGAGTTGCTTGAAATGCTGTTCCAAGCCGCATCGCTGACAATAGACACGATAAGGACATTCTTTCTCGTCGTGCTGGCGATACTCGGACCGATTGCCTTTGCAATATCGGTGTGGGACGGATTCCAGAACACCCTCGTCCAATGGATTTGCCGCTACATTCAGACCTACCTGTGGTTGCCTGTGGCTGATTTGTTCTCCACAATCCTTGCCAAGATTCAAGTCCTGATGCTCCAAAACGACATTTCGGAACTGACTAATAATCCGAATGTTGACCTCGATGGATCAAATACCGCTTATGTCATTTTCATGATTATCGGCATTATCGGCTACTTCACAATCCCGACAGTCGCAGGGTGGATTATTCAGGCAGGCGGCATGGGCAGTTACAACCGCTCCATCAACAACACCGCCATGACCGGAGGCTCATGGGCCGGCAGCATCGCCGGAGGCGTGGCAGGAAACGTGGCAGGTCGAGCCGGCAAACTCCTTAAATAAAGTAATAACTCATAGTTACGAGTGACGAGGTTCACTTCATCACTCAAAACTATGACTTAAAACCTCATTCAAATGGAATTTAAGTCATTAAAAAACATTGAAACCTCTTTTCGGCAGATAAGGCTGTTCGGCATCGTCATGGTATCGCTATGTGCTTTTATCGCAATCGGCTCGGTGGTGCTGTCGCTGAACTTTGCCGAAAAGCAACGGGAGAAAATCTATGTCCTCGACAACGGCAAGTCCCTGATGCTTGCCTTGTCTCAGGACATGGAGCAGAATCGCCCGGCGGAGGCACGTGAACACGTGCGACGCTTCCACGAACTGTTCTTCACTCTGTCGCCCGACAAGTCGGCGATTGAACACAACATCAATCGCGCCATGTCACTGGCCGACAAGAGTGCCTATAACTACTACTCCGATTATGTCGAGAAGGGTTACTACAACCGCATCATCGCCGGAAACATCACTCAGGTCTTGCAGGTGGACAGCATAGTCGCTGACTTCAACGACTATCCCTACAACGTAAGAACTTACGCCCGGCAGATGATTATCCGTCAGAGTAATGTGACAGAGCGCAGCCTGATAACCCAGTGCCGGCTCGTCAACACCTCCCGCTCCGACGATAACCCCAACGGCTTCATGATCGAGGGTCTGACGATTCTTGAAAACAAAGATTTGATAACCACAAAACGTACTTTATCCCAATGAGTATAAAACAGAAAATTCAAAACCTCGTGTCACCCTTATATAATAAGGTGTGGCACGGCCCAAAAGGTAAAATCAGAGAGCGGCTGAAAAAGGTCTGCGACGATATGCCCCACAAACAACGCCTTACGGTAGTGACCGTGCTTCTCACGGCTTTCATCCTGATCGCCTTCTTCGTTTTCGGTCACGCCTGTTACAAGATGGGAGCCGGCCACGCTCGTCAGGCTATCGAGATAGAGCATATTCAGCAACTGGAATTACCCACTAATATTTCCGACTATGAAACTGCTCGATGACCTCAAAGCGAAATTCGCGCCAAAGACTCCCGCCGAAAAGGAGCGTTTGAAAAGGCTGGCTGTCTATACGCTGTTGACCCTTTCATGTCTCGTCTGCCTATGGCTCATCTTCGCTCCAAGTGGCGAGGAGGAAACCGCAAAGGGAAAGGCAAACATGGAGTTGCCCGACCAGACTTCCGAAGGTATGCCTAAGACCAAGATTGCCGCCTACGAACAGGAGGATATGCAGAAGGAAAAGGCACAGAATGACAGCTCAATCAATGCTGTTACTCTCCAGCTCGATACCGTGACCGCTCCGACAGACCCCGCTGTTGCTGACGAAATTCAGAACTCGGCTAACGCCTACCAACAGGCTCAGGCTTCATTGCAGGACTTCTATGTTCCAGACTATAGCCAGACCGAACAGGTGGCTGAGTTACAAGCCCGTATCGACGAACTGGAGATGCAGAATGCGGTAGCCCAGCAGCAAACACAGCAACCTAATGAGATGGAACTTCTCGAAAGGTCGTATCAGCTTGCCGCTCAGTATATGGGCAATGGTAACGGCAATTATCAGGCTCCGCCTCAATCCGATGAGAAAGGGAAACGGAATGTGCAACCGGTTCAGAATGTGACCCACAATGTGGTATCGACATTGAGTGCCGCCACAAACGAGAGAGGATTCAACACCTCGGTGGGCATGAAAAGGTCGGTCGGCAAGAATACAATCGCTGCCGTCATAGCCGGAAACCAGTCCGTGACCAACGGTCAGTCTGTCAAGTTGAGAACAACCGAACCGATGTGGATAGGCAACAGGCTTATCCCCCGGAACACAACGGTAGTAGGAGCCGCCCGATTGCAGGACGAGCGTCTGGAGATTGAAATCACTTCGGTAGAGACCGGAGGTTCAATCTATGAGGTGGAACTGAAAGTCTATGACTCCGACGGTCAGGAGGGTATCAATATCCCCAACTCAATGGAGTCGGATGCCCT
>VSPV01000066.1 GCA_009775605.1 Paramuribaculum sp. | reverse complement strand
AATTACTCAATTTCTGCCAATTAGGCAAGAAACCATGTCGTTTTTTTATGCCCGTATCTCTGAAATTACATACTTGCTAAACTTAAAATAGTTATTATTCACGGCGTAAATACTGGATATGGGATTATGACAATAACCTGACAGCAGAAAAGCAAGAAGAACTATTCATGGAGGTGTTCCAGTCATATAAGCCCGTATGGAAATATGATAGTCTTCGTGCTAACACAGACAGCATCAATACAATCTATCCGGCTGCTCCAGATTCGCTGATTTATTGCCGTCAATACTATGATGACGGGAAACTTGCAGCAGAAGGATGGATGCTCCATGATTGGAATAGAGAAGGCGACTACACAGATAATATCGGGACATGGAAGTATTACACACGCGATGGCATAATGATAGAGAAGCAATGGCCGTTAGAATAATATCGAATAATATCGAGCGATGAAACTAACCGATAAGCGATTCTGGAAGTTTGAGGCAATGATGCTACTTTGTGGCGTCATATTGTTATGCCAAATGTTAGTCGTACTTTTATGCAACGGAGTCGAGTTTGAATCGTGCAACGGGGCTGCGCTGATATTGCTGTTTCCTGCGTTGTGCCTTTCTTTTGCGATATCAGGCGTTCCGACATGGCTGGTGTATAAAGGAAATTCGTGGCTGAGGCTTGCGGGATGGCTGTATCTGTTTTCTGCCCTGCTGCTGATAATGCCGCTCTTAACATTCTTATTCGACTGGAATCCTGTCACAGCAAATATACGACCGGACAACATACCTGCGGATGAGGGCAAATACTTTACAGACAACGAATTTATAATTATGATTTGTGCAGGATGGGCGGCTCTTCTCATTATCCCCGTGTTGATTACCTCGTATCTTACTAAGCGATGGATTGTAAATAAGCGATGGATTGTAAAAATGATACCTGATATAACTCCAGGTTATCTTCTTGATTCTGCTCGGAGAGCAGTCAAAGGGAATGTCTCGCCTAATGTCAGGGCAATATTGATGAATTACACACATAATCATTTAATTTTGAAATGCTATCTGGATTCTATTCCGACAGACATAGACAGAGAAATGTTGAGCGATATTGCTGGAGAAATAGTCGGGGACTTTCCACCGAATGAAATTCCAACGGTCACAGAGATTTGCGAGGCTTCTAATGTTGAAATCCCAAAACTGGGCGTCTGTGATTCATTTGTCTATATACGCAATAACGAACTATAAATCTGACCAATAACGGATTAAATAACTGCAGCAATTTCCGGCTACTGATCAGCCGGGAAAGCGCAGGATGCGCGAAATTTGTCCAACCGGTTGCGTCAGCTACCGGAAAGCAGATGTAATCCCTCACCCCGAGGCAAGCCGCGGAGCGTGCGCGCCTCGCCTGCCGCGAAAGCATGGGATTGCTTCCGGAAACACAAAATTGAAGTACAAAACAGCGACAAAAACACACAGAGGGTTTGGTGGTTACGGAGAAAATGGCTAACTTTGCGGTCGCTTTTCGAGCATTTCCCCTCGTGTGATGGGAAATTAAGAAGCATTCTTAATTTTTAGTAACACATTTAACTATTATCATCCAATGAAAACATTCCAGCTTGCAGCCGAACCCCGTACGGCTCTCGGAAAGAAGGCAGCCAAAGCCCTTCGCGAAGAAAACAAGATCCCCGTGGTTCTCAACGGCGGCGAAATTTTTGACCTTCCCTACACCGGCACCCTCAAAGAGGGCGAGAAAATAGTGGAGATCGGCAACGGCAAAGGCCTCATCACAACCGACCTCGCTGTTACTCAGGACGCAGTACGCAAGCTCGTCTATACTCCCGACATCTTCGCTATCGAACTTGACGTTAACGGCAGCAAGCGCATGGCCGTTCTCAAGGACATCCAGTTCCACCCCGTAAAGGACACCATCCTTCACATCGACCTTCTTGAGGTAAACGACAAGAAGCCCGTGACCATCGAGGTGCCCGTGAAGATCGAAGGCCATGCCGAAGGTGTGAAAGCCGGTGGTAAGCTCACCCTCTCCATGAAGAAGCTCCGCGTTAAGGCCATTTACACCGAAATCCCCGAACGCATGATCATCAACGTTGACCATCTCGGCCTCGGCAAGACCATCCAGATCGCCGACCTCCACTTCGACGGCCTTGAGCTGATGAACGCCAAGAACGCCGTGGTTTGCGCCGTACAGCTCACACGTGCCGCCCGTGGCGCCGCAGCTGCCGCCAAGTAAGAGAGGATTTCTCTGACTCTTACAGCTCGCTCACAACATTCACTTCCATAAAACACTATGAAGTATCTGATTGTAGGGCTGGGCAACATCGGACCCGAATATGCAGGCACACGCCACAATATAGGATTCAGGATATTGGATGCCTTCGCCGAGGCATCCAATATTTCTTTTTCCACCGAACGCTACGGCGACGTGGCCCACATGCGCCTCAAAAACAAGCTTCTGGTACTGCTCAAGCCTTCCACCTATATGAATCTCAGCGGCAACGCAGTCCGCTACTGGAAAGAGAAAGAAAACATTGCCACCGACCACATCCTGGTGCTGGTTGACGACATAGCCCTGCCGTTCGGCGCCATCCGCATAAAGCCTTCGGGCTCCGATGCGGGCCACAACGGCCTGAAAAACATAGCCCAGATGCTCGGCACGCAGGCTTACCCGCGCCTGCGCTTCGGCATAGGCAACGATTTTCCCCGCGGAGCGCAGATTGACTATGTGCTCGGTCACTTCACCCTCGACCAGCGCCAGATGCTTCCGGCCCGCGTCGACGTGGCCTGCGAGGCTATCCGCACATTCTGTCTGGCCGGAATCAACACGGCCATGAACACCTACAACAACAAATAACCCTCCACGAGTATGCCTAAAAGTGAAGTAAGAATCGACAAATGGCTGTGGGCAGTGCGCGTGTTCAAGACGCGCACCGTAGCATCGGAGGCATGCAAAAAAGGCCGCGTGATGATTGGCGACACCGTTGCCAAGCCCGCGCGCACCGTCAAGGTAGGCGATGTGGTGAAGGTGCGCAAGCCGCCGGTAACATACTCCTTCAAGGTTCTCGCCCTGACCGAAAACCGCCTCGGCGCGCGGCTGGTGCCCGAATACATGGAGAACGTTACGCCCAAAAGCGAACTCGACCTGCTGGACGTGGTGAGAATATCCGGCTTCATCGACCGCCGCAAAGGCCTCGGGCGCCCCACCAAACGCGAGGGACGCGAGCTTTCCCGCTTCACATCCGAACAGGTGTCGGACGGCTGGGACTTTGATTTCGATTTCGACGAGGACGACTTCGACGACGACATCGACGAAAACACTCCCGACACCACCCTCAGAGGCCCCGGCCGCTGACCCGGTTCTTCGGTCAGCCCTGATTGTTACGGCCTAAACATTAATAACTCCGCAGACGTTAAAAAACGTAGACACATTCCTTGACAGAAGGAAGGTGTCTGCGTTATTTTTGTCTGCGTTATTTTTTATCACAAACGGCCGCTTCTGCTTCATGTCTCCCTCATCACCTACAGGCAATCCTATCGCCCTGCCCCCGCAGGATGTTCCGAGCCACCCGCTCTCCGACCTTCTCCTGCGCAACATCGACAAAGCCCTCGATGCCATAGGCCTGCAAAACTATCCCACACTGAAAGAGATAATCTACGTGCTCACAATCGTAGGACTGGCGTTTCTCATCGGATGGGTGTGCCGCATTTTCCTGCTGTGGCTTGCCCGGCTGTGCGTGCGGATGAAGGACACCGACACCGGCCACGCGCTACTCGACGAGCACGTGCTCACCCGCTGCTCCCACATCATCCCGCCCATTGTCATAATGATTCTTACGCCGTTCGCGCTGCAGTCAGGCAACTATGCCGGACACATAGTGGTGAAATGCATGATAATCTACGTGATGGTGGCCTTTGCCATAGCCATAAACACGGTGCTGGCCTTCATCTGGAAAAGAATCGACACCCGCGACAACACCGCCAAGCATCCCCTGCAGGGCGTGCTCTCGCTCGCCCAGGGTGTGGTGTGGATAGTAGTCACAATAGTCGGCGCCGCGCTGGTGCTCGACAAATCCCCTCTCTCGCTTCTTGCCGGACTCGGCGCATTTGCAGCCGCCCTCATGCTCATCTTCAAGGACAGCATTCTCGGTTTCGTGGCCGGAATCCAATTAAGCGACAACGATATGGTGCGCGTGGGCGACTGGATCGTGGTCCCCTCCACCATAGCCAACGGCATAGTGGTGGATGTGTCGCTCACCACCGTCAAAGTACAGAACTGGGACAACACCATCGTGACCCTTCCGCCCTACATGCTCGTCAACTCCTCGTTTCAGAACTGGCGCGGCATGAGCGACAGCGGTTATCGCCTGATATGCCGCTCCATTCTGGTGGACGCCGACACTGTCCGGGAGCCGGATGCCGACATGATGGCGGAAATCTCAAAACTCCCCGGCATGGCCGACTTCATTGCCACCACGCAGAAAAACGGCATAAAATACGACCCCGGAGTGGCATGCGTCAACGGCACCGCATCGACCAACCTCGGTCTGCTACGCGCCTATCTATGCATATATCTGCTTCACCATCCCCTCATAGGCACCACGCAGCAATTGCTGGTAAACCTCCTTCAGCCTACCGAAAACGGCATTCCCCTGCAGATATACTGCTATACAACAACAGCCTGGACCGCCTATGAGGCAGTCCAGAGCGAAATTTTCGAACATGTAGCGGCGGTTGCGCCTAAATTCGGGCTTCAGATATTCAATGCCCCCTCGGGGATTGATCTCACCAACGCCCTCGAGGCTCAGAAAAGATAAGCCACGCGGATATCCATCACGCGGTTCTTGGCGCTGTAGTCGGTAAGAATCTTTGCCTTTGTGGCGTAGGTGAGGCCTATATTGTAATTGAAGCTCACCTGCCATTTACGCTTGATTTCGGCACCGATACCCATGTCGAGGCCCAGTTCGCCGAACGCATTGTCCATTGCCTTCATACGGCTGTGGGCCACAAGCATGCCTATCGACGGGCCTACATATACAAACGGCGCCAGATTATCCTCAAAACCGTTCAGACGGGTGTATTTGAATCGCAGGTGAATGGGAATCACAAGGTAGTGCATATAGTAGCGCTCGTTGCCATAGCCCTGGTCGGCCCACATAGGTTTGCTGCCGAGATCCATCTTGGCTCCGCGCATCTCGTATTTCAGACCGAGGTCCATACCGAAACCTATGCCGGCAAACATCATCTCACCGAGAACACCGGCCGAAAACGAAGGCACCTTCTTGATATCCACCAGATCCTGCTTGAAATGCAGATTTGATATGCCGCCTCCTATAATCGGGCCATAGCGGAATTCGGCCTTGACCGAAACAAACACGAGCAGCACGGCTGCCATTATGGCGAAAACTCTTTTCATCGCATCTAAGTTTTTGATTTTAGTAATGAATAAGGCAGCGCGGTGTGGAACAGCGTGCCGCCGACGGGCAAAGTTACTAAAATTTTTTATCCGACACACAATGCTGCCTTTGATTACGGCATTCTATCTCAGAAATTATGATTACTTTTGCATGTGGGGAGCGAAACCTCGGCCTCGCTCCGCCACATTGACAGTAACCAGAATAAAAATCAAATAAGACTATGGCTAAAAAAGCTTTACTCATGATTCTTGACGGATGGGGCATTGGCAACCATTCCAAAAGCGACGTGATTTTCTCCACACCCACTCCCTACTGGGACAGCCTTCTGAAAGATTATCCCCACTCGCAGCTTCAGGCAAGCGGCGAGAACGTAGGTCTGCCCGACGGCCAGATGGGCAACTCCGAGGTAGGACACCTCAACATCGGCGCCGGACGCGTGGTCTATCAGGACCTCGTGAAAATCAACAAGGCCTGCGCCGACGGCTCGATTCTCGAGAATCCCGAAATAAAGAGCGCTTTCTCCTATGCCAAATCCAGCGGGAAGGCAATCCACTTCATGGGACTTACCTCCAACGGCGGCGTCCACTCATCGCTCGACCATCTATTTGCTCTCTGCGACATAGCCAAACATTACGGCCTTGAGAAAGTCTACATCCACTGCTTCATGGACGGCCGCGACACCGACCCCCGCAGCGGCAAGGGCTTCATCGAGGAGCTGGAGGCCCACTGCGCCAAATCGGCCGGCGTGATCGCCTCCATCGTGGGCCGTTATTACGCCATGGACCGCGACAAGCGCTGGGAGCGCGTCAAGGAAGCCTACGACCTTCTTGTGAGCGGCAAGGGCACCCAGGCCACCGACATGGTCAAGGCCATGCAGGACAGCTATGACGCCGACATAACCGACGAATTCGTAAAACCCATCAACAATTCCACCGTCGACGGCACCATCAAGGAAGGCGACGCAGTGATTTTCTTCAACTACCGCAACGACCGCGCCAAAGAGCTCACCACCGTCCTCACACAGCACGACATGCCCGAAGCCGGAATGATGACCATCCCCGGTCTCCAGTATTACTGCATGACCCCCTATGACGCTTCGTTCACCGGAGTACACATCATCTTCGACAAGGAAAACGTAGGCAACACCCTCGGCGAATATCTCTCGAAGCTCAACAAGAAACAGCTCCACATAGCCGAGACCGAGAAATACGCCCACGTGACATTCTTCTTCAACGGTGGCCGCGAGGCTCCTTTCGAAGGCGAGGAACGCATCCTGGTTGCATCGCCCAAAGTAGCCACTTACGACCTCAAGCCCGAGATGAGCGCCTATGAGGTGAAGGACAAACTCGTGGAGGCCATCCGCTCGCAGGAATACGACTTCATCGTCGTAAACTACGCCAACGGCGACATGGTTGGCCACACCGGAGTCTACGAGGCTATCGAGAAAGCCGTGAAAGCTGTCGACGAATGTGTGCGCGACACCGTGGAAGCCGCCAAGGAATCGGACTACGAGGTAATCATCATCGCCGACCACGGCAATGCCGACAACGCCATCAACCCCGACGGCACTCCCAACACGGCCCACTCGCTCAATCCCGTTCCCTGCGTCTACGTTACCGCACGCAAGGACGCACATGTGGAAAACGGACGTCTCGCCGACGTGGCTCCCACCATTCTCTCCATAATGGGCATACCCCAGCCTAAGGAAATGACCGGCCACTCGCTCATTGACTGATATCCCGCCTCAGGGACATCCCGATAAAAAGAACCGGAGGGCAAAGCGGAACGAATCCGCTCTGCCCTCCGGCTTTATTAATGACTTTCCGAAGTATTATTCCATGAACATCTTCACGCGGTTCCAGCGGCCGTCGAGTGCGTCGGGCACGCAGTCAACCTCTTCAGGCTGCTTCATGTCGGCCCACTGCGACTGACTCCAGATGAAAGGCAGATGACGCACGTGTGCGGTTCCGAACTTCATCCAGAACGAGGTCTTGGTGCCGGTGATTGAAGGTTTGCGGCTGAGGTTGGCAAGCACCTCCTTTATCATGTCGGTTGAGCAGGCTTTGGCATCCACAGAGCCGTCGGGGCGTGTGCGGTGCATTTCGGTTGTGCCGTAGCCCAGATCCCAGCGGCCGTATACCGAGAGAGGTTCGCGGTCCTCGGTGTATGTTATAAGGGCTTTTGCCGAATCAATATCCGTTACGGTATCGATGCGGTCCCAGAGCTGGTTACGGCGCATCGGGCGCAGATTCATGCTCTCGAGCTCATAGCCCACCCACCAGTTTATAGGCTGGTTCACACCGAAAATATGGGTAGGTGTAATCAGATGGTGGTCATAGTCCAGGAAAGTAGGCTCATAACCGGTGGAGTCGGTCTGCTTGATGGTCTTGCCGTCGCAGACAAAGAGCACCGTACGGTTGTAGCTCATCTCCACAAGGCCTATCTCGCCGGTATTGGCATCCACCAGATGGTAACCGTTCAGATATGTGCCGGTGTTGTCCAGTTTGCAGTACTCATAGAATTCCTGGATGGTGCGCGAGAACTGCTCGGCGGCTGCCGAACGGTAGGTAAGCCATACTCCGAGCACCTTGGTCTTGTCATACAGATCCACGTGGGTAGTCTCGTTGAAGCCTATGCCGTTGCCGTTGAAGCCGAAATCGGTATTGGAACCGAACTGACCCTGACAGTTGGCGTTCTGCGTCACGAAGTCTTCGCCAATGCAGTAAGTTACGGCACACGACTGGGCCCAGAAGCAGCACCACGAATTGTGTGTCCAGAAAGTGTTTCCGTCAGGCATCATCTTGGTGAATGCCGTGCAGTGTTCGGGCTTCTCGCGGCCTTCGTTGGAAGAACCGGCGCCTTTCGCATCCTCTTTCTTTGCCGAGCCGTAGCCCATCACCAGACCAATCTTGTCGCCTATGCAGTCAAACAGGTCATACTGAGAGTTGATGAATATCACGTCAAGGAACGAAAGCGGCGTATCGCCGGCTCCGAGCTTGCTCTGCTCGGGAGCATAGGATGAAAGGGCGAGATCGGCATAGCCCACATTCTGGCGCGGAACGGCACCTACGGCACCCTCGTAGATTCCGAGCTGGCGGAACATCAGACGGGCTATTTTCTCTACCATCGGGTCGTCCTTGCGCTGGGCAACCCAGTCGCAGGTGTAATTATAGTTCTGGATTATGGTTTCGGCGGCTGCCGTAAGATATTCAGGCTTCACTTCCACGGAAATGGCGTCCTGCGGCGTTGAGCCCACAAGGAAGTTTTTCCAGGAGTTATTGCGCGTGGCGAGAATGAGTTCGCCCGTCTGCACCTTGCCCTGAACGTAGCCGGCGTTATATTCGTTCTGGAAAATGCTCACACCGGGATTCTGGGCATAGATAGCATAGTTCCAGTTGTTGTCCACACACTGGGCGAAACCGCAGGTGTACTCGTCGAGCACAAACTGTGTGGCCTCTGTATTCTTGAATTTTGGGGTGTATTTTGCCATGATTTGTCTTATGTTTAGATATTATACCTATAAATAGAGTTGAACTGTGGTTTACTCCATGAACATCTTTACGCGGTTCCACTGCCCGTCGATAGCGTCGGGGATGCAGTCCACCTCTTCAGGTTCCTTGAATCTGGCCCAGATGGAATCAGACCATATAAACGGAGTTCCGTCGATATACGGGCTTCCGAATTTCATCCAGAAGGATGTCTTGGTGCCGTTGATGGATGGTTTCATGGACAAATTGGCAAGCACTTCCTTGATTTCATTTGTGCCGAAAGCCTTGGCGTCGATTGATCCGTGGGGCTGGTAGCGGATGAACTCCGATGTGCCGTAGTTCTTGTCCCAGCGTCCGGCAATCGAGATAGGTTCAAGACTCTCATTGTAGGTCACGAGGTTCTTAGCATCGTCCATCGTGCGCACATTGGGAATATTGCGCCACAGCTGATAGCGGCGTTTTGGAGCGCCGTCAATGGTCTCCAGCTCACGCCATATACGTTTGTAGCTGGGGTTGTTGCAGCCCAGAACGTGGTCTACGGTCACCATGTGGTGATCCCAGTCGAGGAAGTTGGGAACATAGCCGGTTGAATCCTCTACCTTAAGTTCCTTGCCGTCGGATTTGAACAGGGCGAAGCGGGCATAGCTCATGTCGATCATGCCGAATTCACCCTTGTAGGCGTCCACAAGCATGTAGGCGTTGAGGTATGTGCCGGTGTTGTCGAGTTTCACGTAGTCATAGAATTCGTCGATGGATTTCGAGAAGAATTCAGCTGCTGCGGCACGCCATGTGAGCCAGATGCCGAGTGTCTTCGACTCATTGTAGAAGTAGGTCTCGGTGGTCTCGTTGAAACCTATGCCGTGGCCGTTGAAACCGAAATCGGTGTTGGAGCCGAACTGACCGGGGCAGAAAGAGTTCTGTGTGAGGAAATCCTCGCCGATCACATAGGTCATGGCACATGTCTGTGCGAAGAAGCAACACCAGCTCGTGTGTGTCCAGAAAATCTGTCCGTCGGGCATTTTCTTCACGAAACCGGAGCAGTCGCCGGGTTTCCATTTCAGGGGATCTTTCTCCCCGTCGTGGAGAGTCTTCTCCTCCACATCCTTCTCAAGCTGGTTGAGGGCCACGCCGAGTTCCTTGCCGGCGGCGTCCCACAGGTCCATCTGGGCGTTGAGGAAGTAGATGTCAATGAAAGTAAGAGGCTCGTCGCCGGTGTGCATCTTCGAATCCTCGGCGTCCATGTTGGCAAGCTTGAGGTCATCGAACTTCACGTCTTTCAGCGGCTCCTTGTCGGCCGAGCCGTGGTAAATGCCGAGCATGCGGTACATGAGGCGCGCCAGGCTCTGGAATTTCACATCGGCCAGGTTTTTCTCCACAAGGTCTGTGAGATAGTTGTAATTCTGTGTAAGATGCTTTTCGGCGATTTCCACTCCGTTCGGCGGAATCTGGGTGGAGTTGGCGCCGGGGCCTTCGTCGAGCACATACCATCGCCAGGTATTGTTTCTGGTGGCTTTGATTACCTTATTGGTCTGGATTTTACCCTGCACATATCCGGCATTATACTCGTTCTGATAAATGCTTACGGTAGGATCCTGGGCATAGACCGCATAGTTCCAGTTGTTGTCAACACACTGGGCGAAACCGCGTGTGTACTGGTTGAGCACATACTCGCGGGGCTCGGTGTTTTTGAAATTAGGAGTGTACATAAACTATTTGTTAGGTGATTTTGAATTCGTGTTAATTGTTGTCATTTGTCTGCTTTGGGAGCAGAAGCGGTTTTCGGGGCTGCTGAAGAGGGTGTGGCCGTTGCTTTGGCCGCGGTCTCTGCGACAGATGCCTTGGGAGCGGTTACGGTGGTCTGAGCGCCAGCACCGACTGCTATGGGCTGTACGGAGCCTACATGAGCGGTACCGCCGGAAACACCGTGGTGTTCTTCATAATTCTTTCCTGCTACGATAATCTTACGGATTATTACCACAATCAGGCCTGCGAAGCTGAGATACATACAGATCTTGAACGCGATAAGCGGGTTGGCGGATGTAGAAGTGTGGAAGATTTTGGCGATAAGGTCGATTAAAGGAGCTGCCACCACGTTGCCGATGGAGTCCATGGAAGCGAACCAGGCCAGAGTGAGGGTAAGAGCCACACGTGATGAAGCCTGCGACAGACGGTCGTAGTAATATGGCTGTGCCACGCCGTAGAAATAAGTGGCGATAAGAATACCGAGACCTACAATGAATACGTTGCTGGTAATCGACATGAGAAGGAAGCCGATGCCTACGGCCACCATTACGGATATGGCCACGGTCTTTTTCAGTATCTTAAGACACCAGTTAAGGGTATAGCCCGAGGCCATGATGCCGAAGAACAGAATCGAGGTAAGGTCACCGGCCGTGGATGAATTGGTGTAACGGAAAGGAATGTAAAGGCTGATTGCCGCAATCACGAAGGTGATTACGAAATAGTAGATACAATAGCGGATGAGCATTCCCATGTTGACTTCCTTGCTGAACTTGTAGTGTACCTTGGGAGCGTTGAGTTTCTGGGCATCTGTTTTACGGATGTCGACAGGCTCGGTTACGTATTTCTTGAACCCTTTGGCAAAGAACAGGGGGATAAACGGCAGAAGATAGACTGCGAACGGAAGACGCCAGTCGATTTTTGCAAGATAACCGGTTGCGATCACACAGGCCATGAGGACGAGGTTGAGGGTAGCCGAAGTATAACCGTACTGTGCCGTACGCTGCTTGCCTCCGAACATATCGGCGATAAAGGCTGTGGACAGCGGGCTGAGGATACCGGCGAAGATGCCGATGAGGAAGCTGAGCACAATCAGCGTTATCATATTTGGCACGAAGAAGAACAGCACGCCGCAGATACCGTAGGCCAGGCAGGTCCACGCCGTAAGCTTGTTGTTGTTGAACTTGGTGCCTATCCAGCCGCCAAGAAACACGAACGGAATTGCGGCGATGTTAGGCCCGATTTCGAGCAGCTGTGTCTCGAACTGGGTTGTTCCAGGGAATATTTTGGTTAAATCTCCCATTATAGGCGAAATAGCCAGGCCGGGGAGAGATGTGCATATAAATATCACATACAGGTTGAACACGGCCCACAACGGCAGGAGCTTGCTGCCGTAGCCTGATTGAATACCTTTCATAATGATTTATATTTGAATGATTAATATTGTTTCCGGCTATCGTAACGGTTCAGAAAGTGAACGCTATCTGAGTCTGGATGCGGGTGTCGTGCGCGCCGCCTATGTTCCAGGTCTGGCGGTGTCCCCAGAGACCTTCTATACCCCACTGAAGATAAGGAGTGATATTGTAGAAGCAGTTCACGGCTGCATACAGCGCGTAGCGGTAGTTCTCTGATTCGGGAAGGGCATTGCAGTATTCGCGTACGTTCCATATTCTCGACTGCGAAGCCATTGCATTGAACTGCAGCTTAGGAGTGGGATTGTAGCTCACGCCGAAATTGATACCCATCATGGGCGAGGACGACATGCGGCCGAGTTCGGAGTCCTTCGGAACAAACGAAAGCGGCTTGCCTGCGATGTCCTGCAGATAGTTGCCTATGCCGCGTCCGTAAGCGAACTGGTAATAGAATATCACTTTCGACGAGGGCGAGAGATTGCCTGAAAGCATGGCGCCCCACCCTGCCATGTGGCGTGTCTTGCCGGCCTCAAGGTCACGGTAGGCGAAATTGCGCAGGATGCCCGAAAGGCGCACGCGGTTCCACTGGGAGAAGGAGTATTCCACCCATGCGGGAATATCGGGAATAAGCTGCTCGGCGGTTCCTATCACCTGCTTGCCGTCTTCCTCCGGATAGTCTTTTCCACGATAGTATCCGTTGGAGGAATAGAATGTGGGCATGTCAAGGCCGATGGCAAAACGGAAACCGTCGTAGGATTTCGATTTATATGAAATCTCGTAAGCCACATTGCTCACGCAGCCCGAGGGGCCTTCGGGGTCGATTGTGGGAGGCTGGCATGCGTAGTCGTCCTGAAACAGGGTGAGCTTCATGCCGGCGGTGAATCCCCGCCAGGTGATGTAGGCTCGCTGCAGCACTATGCTGGGGTCAATTCCGTTTGTGCCTATTTTCACGTAGCCTGAAATCTCATTGTCGGTTCCGGCCAGACCCACAATCTGCATGTCAACCGAACCGTTGATGGGATTGATATAGAAATCGCTTTTGTGTCCTGCGGTGGCCGGAACGGGAATGGCCGATGTTACAAAACTTATTCCGGCATCGGACTGCTTGTAAAGGTTATTGCCTATATCATAGCCGAAGACCGGAGTGATTGAACCGCCTATAGTGAGAATAAAGTTATTGTTGGCGGATTTTACAGCGAATTTTGGAACGGGGATGGACTTGTTCTCCACCGGTCTGGTCTTTTTAAGAATACCGGCCACCTCCGGGGTCATGCGGACGATTTCGAGTTTGTTTGACCGTTCCGCAACCGGAATTGAGTCCTGAGCTGCCACGTTTTGTGCGAAACACACAACCAATGCTGTTAAAAAGGTTGCTGAAGCTTTCATTTTGAGTTGGGTCTTTTGTTTAATTAAGGGAAATTTCGACGTTTTGTACTCCTTAAGTAATCGTTGTTTTAGGCGGCGGTTGCTTTTGAAGGAGGAAGAGCGCCGTGGTGAAACGGCTTGTAAGGGACATTCATTATAAGTATTTATAAACCTGATGAGCGTTGTCATTCTTTATTATCTCACTTATAAAAATCAAACAATAGACCACCGTTAAAGTTTCCATATTTAACATTTCCACTAATTTTTAACACATCCCTTACTGTCTGAGATTTAGCGCACTGCCCCATCATGTGTTGAGCATGCGGGACTGCTGTCGCCCCGCGGAATGCCCGGTGCTTTCATAGAGTGACGTACTGTGCGGCAATTGCCGGATCATACGCATATATAATATAAAAGCGGGAGCGCGAACGATTTCTCATTCGCGCTCCCTTTTTTTAACTGTTGTCAGGTTCAGGCGTTCTTCACTTTGTCAACAACGGCCTTGAAAGCGGCGGGGTTGTTGAGAGCGAGATCAGCGAGCACCTTGCGGTTGATTTCGATGCCCGACTTGTGGATAAGGCCCATCAGCTTGGAATAGCTGAGATCCTCCATGCGTGCGGCA
This sequence comes from Paramuribaculum sp., assembly GCA_009775605.1. Lineage (GTDB taxonomy): Bacteria > Bacteroidota > Bacteroidia > Bacteroidales > Muribaculaceae > Paramuribaculum. The sequence continues at coordinate 23 of VSPV01000066.1, read as the reverse complement.
GCGTTGATACGCTGAATCCACAG
>VSPV01000065.1 GCA_009775605.1 Paramuribaculum sp. | reverse complement strand
GGTTATCATTGCAGGAATGGCAATGCTCTTGAATAGACTTCCTGTAAATTAACAATCGTTATGAAACACCCTCTAAAAGGCTATCGGTAACTAAGTTTTATAATATAATTCGTTTCGCAGGCAAAGAGAAGCGGGAGGAAGCGCACGTCGATGTGCAGTCATCCTCCCGCATGGTATGGCGGCATTGTGCCGCGTGTCTTGCGGCCGGTCATCAGCCGAGTTTGTCTTTAATGAATTCAGTGGCTTTCTCTTTTACGGTCTCTACCACTTCCTTACCTTTATCGGTGCTGATAAACTCGGTGGCTTTTTCTACCACTTCTTTCACGGTGTCGTTGTTCATAAGGTCCGCAGCCTTATCTTTGAGTTCTTCAAACATGGTTTCTGTTTTTAGGGGGTTATTTCAGACGTAAAGACAATCGGAGCGCCCAAAGCGTTCACGCCTTAAGCAAACATTAACTAAACGCCCCTATAACCATGTGTATCTTCTTTTTGCCTGGCAAAGCGGTTATTTGCGGCCGAAGTCGGCGGGGATTTCGCCCCATTTCTCGGTGTTCCACTTCAGGATGGGATTGACGGGGCGGTGGGTCTGGAGCCAGGCTTCGGCGCGGTGGAGCATATCCATTATCTTGGCGTTGCGTGAGTTGGGGGTGATGGCGGTCTTGGCGTGACGGTTGCGCACCCATGCAAGAGCCGTGCGGCTGTCGGTGTAGATGGTCACATTCGGGCGCCCCTGCTTTTCGAGAAGCGCCAGGGCATGAACCAGAGCGAGAAACTCACCTATGTTGTTTGTTCCGCCCGGAAGCGGGCCTACGTGGAATATGCGTGTGCCTGTGTTGATGTCCACGCACTGATATTCAACCGGGCCGGGATTGCCTGAGCACGCGGCGTCGACGGCTATCGACCCCGGAGCTATTTCGGGAATGGCCGCATAATTCACCACCTGGGGCTCCCTTGAAGCCATTGAGCGGAACACTTTCAGATAATCGTCGGGATTGCCGCGATAGGCTTCCACGGCCTCGGTCTGCGAGTCGAAGCTTTTGTACCGGGCTCCGGGAAAATTCTCCACCTGCAGCCGGGCGTCGTCCCAATTGTCATAGATTCCGGTCTCGTGGCCGGCCCACACCACATAAAATTTGCGTCGTGCCATCAGGAAAGCGTCAGGAAAAGGTTGATGTCGAAATGTCTTACTCCCGCTTTTGCGGCAATCGTGGAGTCAACAGCCTTGCCCATGAACGTGAGGGCGGCGCGCTGAAGCCCCGGCTGGAGCTTGAGGGCGTTGAGGGTGCCTTCGGTGTCTATGAGAGGACGAAGCATGGTGATGAACGTGTTGCTCAGCGCCATGGCTGCGGTGCGGGGCACGTAGCTGCCGGCGTTGACATAGCAGGCGCGTGTAGGCTCGGTGGGAGCCACGTCGCAGGGGCGCACCTCAGCCAGGTCTATGGCCGGAAGCGAGGGGAAGGCCTTGCCGCAGTCGTCGGAGAGGTCAAACACCACCACGCCGCGTTTCATCTCGGCTACCTCGTCGGCGCCGAACACGGGCCGGGGCGAGACGTCGGTGTAAATCACCACGTCGGCCGAACGGAGGGCGTTGGCCACCACCCGCGGATGCAGGGCCGATGCCACCACTCCCTGCCCGAGTTCGCGGCAGGCCTCGCGCAGACGGTACACGTCGTGGTCGAAAAGCCTCACGAGCGCACCGGCTCCCGAAGCCGACCGCGCGGCAGAACAACCGGCGATTCCCGAGCCGATAACGGTAACCTCACAGGGCACCACGCCGGCCACACCTCCCAGAAGAATCCCCTTGCCGTGGACCGAATCGGCCAGCAGTGACGACGCGCGCGCTATCGCGGCCCGTCCGGCAAGCTCGGCAAGCACGTCGGCAAACGGGCGGTTTCCGCGCTCGTCCTCAATCATGTCGATGGCTATGGTGAGTATATTGCAGTCGAGCAGAGTGCGCACCTCCTCACGCGTCACACGGCAGAAATTGCTCAGGGTAAGCAGCATGCCTCCACGGCGCATCATGCGTATGTCGGAGGGCGCAGGGGGAGCGAGGCTCACCACAATGTCGCATTCCAGAGCCTCGCGGCGCGAGCAGATTTCCGCTCCGCACCGGCTATAGGAAGCATCCTGATAATGGATTACCGTAGCGGCACCCTCCTCCATTTTCACTCTGAAACCAAGCTCTATAAGCAGCCTTGCGCCTTCGGGCGTGAACGGAAAGCGGCGCTCCGAAGGATGGTTGCACCGTGGCAGACCGATGGTAAGGGCGCGGCGGCGCGATTTCACGGCCGCGGGGTCCTCGAGGGTTTCATGTGCGCAACCGGTTCCGGCCGCTGCTTGAGGGGTCTTTTCGGGAGTCATGATTTGCAGGGTATGTTGAAAAGGGTGGTGAATTCTTTCACTGACTGCTGGATCTGCGGCAGGCTGTCGAGACGGTCGGCGCAAAACGTGGCCTCAGCCCGGCTGTACCACGGATTGCGGCGCTCAAGTTCGGCGGCGATATATGCGCCGAGCGCTTCGTCGTCGAGGTCGCGGATCAGCGGGCGGCGGTGCCGTCCTTTTTTCAGCCGCTCGAGCAGCCGCTCGTGAGAAGCGTCGAGCCTCACGGTGAGTCCGCGTGAGTTCATGAACTCCATATTGTCGAACCAGCACGGCGTTCCGCCGCCGCAGGCCACAATCACGTCCTCGAACTCGGCAACCTCATGGAGCATGCGCCGCTCCATGTCGCGGAAACGGTCCTGCCCCTCGCGGGCGAAAATCTCCGAGACATTTGCGTGGAAACGCGCCTCGATATAAGCGTCGAGGTCGATATATTCAAGCCCCGTGGCGCGCGACAATGCCTTGGCAAGCGTGGTCTTGCCGCTGCCCATGAATCCAATGAGAAAAATCGGCCTCATAACGTTTTCTACAGAAATCCTTTCAGTTCTTTCAGCAAAGATAACGCTTTTGCGCGGCATTGCCCTCCAAACCGTTCTTATTTTGCAAAGAAAGCTTAATTCAGGGAGTGCGGGGAGAATATGTGGATTTTAAATAGTATCTTTGCCTTTGAAGTGCAAATCTGCGCATTGCAGGAAATCGACCCTACCGAGCCGCGGGACATCTCCGCGCGAAAAGCCGAATTTTTTTAACCAATCATATACCTCACCATGAACCTTAAAACCATCCTCCTGTCTGCAGCCATAGCCTCCGGGGCCGTGGCAGGGGCAGCTGAATTAGCACCATTCTCCGAAACGCCCGAGCAGAAAGCCGAACGCATGCAGTGGTTCGGCGACGCCAAGCTGGGCATCTTTATCCACTGGGGAGTGTACTCCAAAGGAGAGACCTCCGAAAGCTGGGCCTTCCACAACGGCCACATCTCCCTGCCCGACTACATGAAGCAGTCGGAGGCCTTCACCGCCGCAAACTACGACCCCGAATACTGGGCCAAGCTCATCAAGGAAAGCGGCGCGAAATACACCGTTATCACCACCAAGCACCACGACGGCTTCGCCCTCTGGGACACCAAGGCCGGTAAAGTCAGCTCCGTGAAATCATCGCCCGCCAAGCGCGACGTAATCGCTCCCTTTGCAAAAGCCGTGCGCGACCAGGGCCTGAAACTCGGTTTCTATTACTCGCTCATCGACTGGCCCCACCCCGACTATCCCGAAACCTACCGCGACAAAGCTCCTAAATACGACCTGAACAAAGAGCAGAAACGCTGGCAGAAGTTCGTGAACTTCAACAAAGCCCAGCTCACGGAGCTCAGCTCAACCTGGAACCCCGACCTCTACTGGTTCGACGGCGACTGGGAGCACTCTTCGGAGCAGTGGGACGCCCCCGGCATCATCTCCCTGCTTCACAGCTACAACCCCGGTGTGATCGTTAACTCACGCATCCAGGGGCACGGCGACTACGACACTCCTGAACTCGGTGTGCCCGTTACCCGTCCCGACGCACAGTGGTGGGAGACCTGCATGACCTCCAACGACTCGTGGGGCTACCGCACCGCCGACACCAACTTCAAATCCTCCAAGACCGTCATCAAGATGCTGGCCGACTGCATAGGCATGGGCGGCAACCTGCTTCTCGACATAGGCCCGAAGGCCGACGGCACCATCCCCGAAGAGCAGGTGCAGATTCTCAAGGACCTCGGCCGCTGGACCTCCAAGCACGCCGAAGCCATCTACGGCACCCGCGCAGGCATTCCCGCCGGACACGTGCAGGCCTACACCGCCCTCAACAAGAAAGGCGACATCCTCTATCTCTACCTTCCCTACGTGCCCAATGAAGCCGTGGAGCTCAAGGGACTCAAGAGCTACATCAAGAAAGCCCGCGTGGTCGGCACCGACAAGGAGCTTACCTGGAACCTCTACAACGACGTTTCCTGGGGCGTGGCCGCCGGCTGCTACTACATCAACGTGCCCGCTGAAGTGTGCGACCCCGACATGACCGTAATTGCCCTCGAGCTCGAGGAGCCCGTGAAGCTTTACAGCGGCGCAGGCCAGGTGATGACCTTCAACGACATGGAATCAGAAGACAAAAAGAAAAAATAACCAGCCATGAAAAGAATACTCACGGCAGCGCTCACTGCAGCCGTAGCCGCCGCTGCCTGGGCAGCCACACCGCTTGTCGACAAATATGAGGCCCGTCTCACCGAGCCCCGCCTCTACGACGCGTTCCGCACCACCGGAAAAATCAAAATCGACGGCAAACTCAACGAGGCCGACTGGGCCAAGGCCGTCCCGACACAGCCTTTCGTCGACATCCGCGGCAAGGGATATCCCGAACCCGTGAAAGCCACATGGGCCAAGATGATGTGGGACGACGAAAACCTCTACATAGGCGCCCGCCTCGTGGAGGACAACGTGATAGCAAAGCTCTCGCAGCGCGACACCATCATATACCACGACAATGACTTCGAGGTGTTCATCGACCCCGACGGCGACGGTCAGCACTACTTCGAGATCGAGAACAACGCCAAGGGCGTGGTGTTCGACCTCATGCTCGACAAGCCTTACCGCTCCGGCGGCAGCTTCTTCGTGCCCTGGGACTGCCAGGGACTCCAGCTTGCCACCTGGGTGGACGGAACACTCAACAAACCCTCCGACACCGACAAGGCTTGGTATGTGGAGATGGCCATACCCTTCAAGGCCCTCACCCGCGACTTCACCGATCCGCGCTCGCTCAAGACATGGCGCATCAACTTCTCGCGCGTTGAATGGCTCGTTCCCGGCCAGCCCGAGGAGAACTGGGTGTGGAGCCCCACAGGCCTCGTCGACATGCACATGCCCGAGCGCTGGGGATTCCTCCGCTTTGTCGACGCTCCCGTGGGCAGCGCGCAGGCCGCACATGACCTCACGCTCGACATGGACGCCTACCGTCTGATATGGGCCCTCTTCTACGCACAGCTCGACGCACGCAACAAGCCCAACGGCTTCATACGCACCGCCGATGACTTCCTGCTCACCGACAAGGACAAGGCCCTTCTGCCCCAGGGCGGCGAGATTTCCGTCGACGCCAGCAACTCGGCTTTCAGCCTCGCTGTCACCGTGCCGTCACGCAAGGAAGTCTATCATCTCGACCAGAACGGAAAATTCACCATATCGGCCGAAAAGCCCCGCGTGGTAAAGAACTGGGCCTGGACCGGCCTGCCTAAAGACCGCACCAACGAACAATGGTCGGAGTGGTTCAAGAAGCTTCACGATGCCGGCATAAGCGCCGTGCTCTTCGAGGGCTACAACGAGGACGTGTACCGTCTCTGCAAGGAAGCCGGACTCGAGGCCCATTACTGGAAATGGACCATGAACCGCGGCGAGCTCATGGACAAACATCCCGAATGGTATGCCGTGAACCGCAAAGGCGAATCGTCATTCGACAAACCCGCCTACGTGGGCTACTACCGCTTCCTCTGCCCCTCGCGTCCCGAAGTGGCCGAGTATCTTGCCGACGACTACATAAAATGCGCCAACCTCCCCTACGTTGACGGCATGCATCTGGACTACATGCGTCTCCCCGACGTGATTCTTCCCGTGAGCCTCTGGAAAAACTACGGCATAGAGCAGACCAGCGAGCATCCCGAATACGACTACTGCTACTGCGACGTGTGCCGTGCCAAATTCAAGGAGAAGACCGGCCGCGACCCGCTTGAAGTGCAGTTCCCGATGGAAGACCAGTCGTGGATCAACTTCCGCCTCGACGCCATAACCAACGTGGTCAAGACCATAGCCGACCGCGTTCACGGCGAAGGCAAGTTCCTTTCGTCGGCCGTGTTCCCCGGCCCGTCGATGGCCAAGCGCATGGTCCGTCAGGACTGGGGCAACTGGAACCTCGACGCCTACTTCCCAATGATCTACAACGGCTTCTACAACGAAGGCCCCGAATGGATAGGACGCTCAGTCGACGAGGGCGTGAAAGCTCTCCGCGGCCGCGGCAAGCTCTATTGCGGCGTGATGGCCCCCGACATCCAGGGCGAGGACTTCGTGAAGGCTCTTGACGAGGCTTACGGCCACGGCGCCGCCGGAGTTTCGTTCTTCGCCGGTCCCGACGACACCCAGCTCCGTCAGCTCAAGGACTACATGAAGACCCACAACCTCGTTCCCGCCAACTGATACATACTCATAATCCCATAAAACGGCGGTGTGTCAAGCTTCCACAAAACCTGACACACCGCCATTTTTTCATCTGAAAGCAAAGATATCCGTTGCCATGAAACCATCAGTACTCCTCGTTGCCTTCCTTCTCTCGGCGATTGCCGGACTCCATGCAGCAGCCATGCCATCGGTTGGCAGCGACAGCACGCGCGCCGACTCGCGCTCGCTCCGCACCCGCGGCGCCGTGGAAGGACTCCTTCGCCGCAACCCTCCGCGCCTCACATTCAATCCATCAGAAATAACACCGGAAACTTTCCCGGCATGGCAGGCCGAAATGAAAAGCGCCATGAAACGCCTCATGCGTCATCCTAAGGAGCAGGCGGCAGCGCCAAGCCTTGTCAAACGGGTGAAACGGTCCGGCTACACGCTTGAAAAATGGGAAAGCTATCCGCTCGACTCAACCGTAGTGCCCTTTCTTGTGCTAATACCCGACGGCGTCGACGCCTCCCGTCCCGTTCCCGCCGCACTCTGCATCCCGGGATTCGGCCAACCCAAGGAACTGCTGGCCGGAGAGCGGCTGGGCAACTTCTCGCTCGACGGTCCCGCCGACACCACCGCGGGAGTAAACGCAATGGCGCTCCATTACGTGCGCCACGGTCTCGTGGCCGTAGCGGTTGACAATCCCTCGTGCGGCGAGCTTTCGGACGACGGTAGATTCGACTATCTCGAGACCTCACGCTTTCTCCTCGAAGCCGGATGGAGTTACTTGGGGCTCAGTTCGTGGCAAGACCGCGTGATTCTCGACTGGATGAAAACCGTCCCTATCGTGGATAAATCCAGGATAATAGTCAGCGGCTTCTCCCTGGGTACCGAAACGCTTATGGCCCTGGGGCTGCTCGACGACTCCATATTCGCCTTTGTCTACAACGATTTCCTGTGCCGCACCCGCGAGCGTGCCCTCGTCATGGACCGCCCCGACGCATCAGGCGTGCGCGCCTTTCCCAACTCCATAGAGCATCTCATACCCGGATTCCTTCTTGAATTCGATTTCCCCGACATCGTGGCCGCCCTTGCCCCGCGCCCGGTAATCTGCACCGAGGGAGGCATGGACCGCGACTTTGAAATCGTTGCCCGGGCATTCGCCGCCGCCGGAGCTCCCGACAACTTCACCTGGCATCACTACCCCGCCTTTGCCGACCCCGCTGCCCGTGTTCCCCTCCATGCAATGCCCAAAGGCATAGACCGCGCCACCTTCTTCCGCCTCGCCAACGTAGACCCTCCCTCCCACTACTTCAAATCCGCCCTCATCCTCCCCTGGCTCGACCGCCTCCTAACAGGTCGTCCCGCAGAACCCCGCAAAATGGCAGAAAATGAATAAACGGCCTCAGGGATGGAGAAATTATATTAACAGTTCTGCGGATGTTCTGCCGTTCCGGCGACATTCTGCGTTTTCCAGATAGAGGCGGGGGTGCCAAACCGCCGCGCGGAGGTTGCGGGGGCGGAGTAAAAGTTGTAATTTAGCGGTTTGAAAACCCGATTCCATTCCGAACCATGCGCAGCTTATTGGCATTTATAATATTGGCCGTGATTCTGGGGGGATGCGGCAGCGATTCAGGGCGCCTGAACGACCCCAACCACATCCTCACCATCGACGAACTTACCGAAGACACAGTGGACCGCTGGAACCATCCTCTCGCGGAGCTCCCCGAGCCTACGGTAAAGATGAAAATCAATAATATCGGCCCTCTTGCAAAAGTGTTTAACGACAGTAACTACATCCATTGGGCCGAAGCCGAAAAAACAGGCATAGCACCGCTCAACGACACCCGCAGCCACTGGCAGTCGGGGCGCGAGATGGTGAAGGTGGTGTCGTGTGCCGACTTCTATGTGGAACCTCTAACCCATTCCCGTCCTTTCATGGTGCCGGAAGGAGCAGCGATGCTCCACGAGATAGGGCGGCGGTTCCGCGACTCTCTCGAGGCACGCGGCGGCGGCGACTACCGCATAAAGGTGACGAGCGTGCTGCGCACACCCATGTCGGTGAAGCGTCTGCGCCGGGCCAACCGCAACGCCGTCGACTCCTCCGTGCATCAGCTCGGCACAACGGTCGACATCAGCTACTCGCGTTTCGCCCCCGACAGCGACCGCATTCCACGCTCGATGGAAGACCTCAAGAACCTTCTGGGCGAAGTGCTGTGGGCCATGCGAGCCGAAGGAAAATGCCTCGTGAAATACGAACGCAAACAGCCCTGTTTCCACGTTACCGTCTGCGAGGGAGCCTACCCCGAGGCCGACATCTGAACTTCTTCCGACAATCCTCCTACTGAAAAATGAACACCACATCCCCACATAACGTCACTGAAGGCACCGACCCGCAGCCCCCACGCAAGCGGCGCCCGCTCTGGCTCCGCTTTGCCAAATGGCTCGGAATCGGCATAGGCGCCATTGCCGTGCTGCTAATCGCCGCAATCAGCATTGCCGTATGGTATCTCACGCCACAGAAACTCACGCCGATGGTCAACCGCGCCGCATCGGAATATCTGCTTGCGGATGTTGCCGCCAAAAGAGTGGAACTCACCTTCTGGCACACCTTCCCCCGTCTGGAAGTCACCGTTGACTCTCTCGCCATCGTGAGCCGGGGCCTCCGCGACGTTCCCGACTCCATACGCGCTACCCTCCCTGCCGATGCCGACACGCTGCTGACCTTGCACCGTTTCTCAGGCGGAATCAATGTGGGAGAGCTCGCCCTGGGCCACATTGCCCTCTACGACGTGACTTTCGACCGTCCCCGGCTTAATCTCATGGTGGCTTCCGACTCCATCGACAACTTCTCGATAATCCCGCCGTCGGACACCACGGCTACCGACGGCACCACGGTGATTCCCCCTCTTTCCATCAACCGGTTCGCCATCACCGGCGACTTTCCCACCCGTTTCTGCGCGCCGTCCGACTCCATCGATTTCACCGTGACCCTACGCGATTCGGAGATGCTCGGCCATGAGGCACCGCTCTACAGCCTGAGCATATCCGGCGACGCGGGCGGAAACATACATCCCGTCTTACTGTCAACCCTCCCGTTCGGGCTCGACGGAAAGGTAAAATGGAGTCAGGCCAACCCTTCGGAAATCGGTCTGGAAAACATGAAAGTCACCGTCGGGAAGCTCGAGGCGGCATTCAACGCAGGCCTTAACTTCGAGAACCAGCCTCTGGTTCACACACTGACCCTCGACATAGACCGCATGCGCCTCACCGACCTTCTGGAAATAATTCCCGAAAACTATAAAAAGGGCTTCGAAGGGCTTGACACCGACTTATCCATGAAATTAGGGCTACGCCTCGACAAGCATTACCGACCGCTCACCGACAGCATACCGTCGGTGTCGGTCGACGTAAAAGCCGAAGCGGGCAGTCTGCGCCTGGGGCAGCTGTATCTCACGCAACTTTCGCTCGACGGCAGCGCCGTGATAGCCGGCGACAGCCTCGATGCCTCTACCTTCGACATTCGCCGCCTCAAAGCCTCCGGAAAGTCGGTGGACATGGATCTCTCCGCCACCGTGGCGCATCCGCTCTCCAATCCACGTCTCAAAGTGCGCTTTGAAGGCAACGTGAACCTCGGTTCTCTCCCGGCCTCGCTCATGGACAGCCTGCCCGCGAAAATCACCGGAACCCTCCGCGGCGAGACCGATTTCAATTTCTCCGTGGCCGACCTTACTCCCAAAAGGTTCCACCGCGTGATTCTCAACGGCATACTTGCCCTGACCGATTTCAACCTCTCCACGCCCGACAGCGCCGTAACGGCCTATACCGCCCGCACGGTGTTCCGTCTCGGATCCAGCTCCCGCATAAAATATCAGGGGGTGAAAATTGACTCGCTCCTCACCGCGTCGCTGACCGTGGACACGGCCCGCATCTCGGCCTACGGAGCCGTTGCCGCGGGGCGCGACATGAAGATAGGCTTTGCCACACGCAACGTCGCATCTACGCTCGACACCTCGAGCGTGACGCCGCTTGGTGTCAACATCTCGGCCGGGCATCTCACCGTGACAGATGATTCCACCTCCACCCGCATGCTGCTGCGCGACGCGGCCGTGAAAGGCTCCATACAGCGATTCGAGAGCAACAACAAGGCTCCCCTTATCAAGGCGCTGGTCGACGCCCGCACCGCCCTGTATGCCGACCGCTACAACCGCGCCCTGCTTGCCGACGGTCATGCCGACCTCACGCTGCATCCGCGTGTGCGCCGCACCGCCAACCGTCCGCGCCGCCCCAATGCCGCGCGCACCGATTCTTCGGCCGCAGCCTCTGAAACGGCCAACCGGCTTCAGGTCAGCGATTCCACCGCCTCGCTTCTGCGCCGCTGGACGGCCTCCGGCAACCTGAAGGCACGCGCTGTGAGGGTGTTCACTCCCGTATTTCCGCTGCGTACCCGCGTGGACAGCATGAATCTCGATTTCAACACCGACAGCGTCATCCTCCATCCCACCGATGTCACCGCCGGCAAAAGCTCGCTGAGAATCGACGGCACCATACGCAATATACGCGGCGCGCTCGCCGGACGCCGCCGACGTCCGCTCGACATAAACCTCAACGCATCCTCGCGCCATCTCGACGTCAACGAACTGACGGAGGCAGCCTTGCGCGGAGCTGCGTTCATGACCAAGGTGGAAGAAGGCACAGCCGGAAGCGTGACGCTCACCGACGATGCCGCAAGCCTGCAGAAATCCATCGAGAGCCAGACCTCGGAGGACGACAGAGGCGCATTCGTGATTCCCGGCAATCTGACAGCCAACGTGCGCCTGCGGGCGGACGAGGTGGTATATTCCGATGTCATTCTGCACCGTCTGGCCGGAAACCTTTCGGTCTACGACGGTGCCCTCAGGCTCGACCGTCTCTCTGCCCGCAGCCCCATAGGCAATGTGAATTTCTCCGCGCTGCTCTCGGCTCCCGACGCCGCCGACCTCAGTTTCGCCGCGGGCATGAATGTAAGGCGCATGGACCTCAACCACGTGATAAGGATGGTGCCCAACCTCGACTCCATCATGCCAATGCTCAAAGACCTCGAGGGCATAGTGAACGCCGACATGGCCCTTACCACACGCCTCGACTCGGCCATGAACCTCCAGCTCAACACACTTGAGATGGCCCTGAAATTATCTGGCGACAGCCTCGTGCTGCTCGACAGCGAGACATTCGCCACTCTCTCCAAATGGCTCATGTTCAAGAACAAGAAACGCAATATGATAGACCACATGGACGTGGAGATGGCCGTGAAGGACTCGCGCCTCAACCTCTATCCGTTCATCTTCGACATGGACCGCTATAAATTCGGAGTGCGCGGAGGCAACGACATGGGTCTGAACCTCGATTACCATATTTCGGTGCTCAAATCGCCGCTTCCCTTCAAATTCGGCATAAACATAAAGGGAACCCCCGATGACATGAAAATACGCGTGGGCAAAGCCCGCATCAACGAAAAGACCGTGGCCTCGTCCACCTCGATTTCCGATACAGTGCGCGTGAACCTGGTGAAAGAGATAGGCAACATGTTCCGCCGTGGCGCGCGCCGCGGCCGTCCGCGGCTGGGAATAACCGCACCCGTGCCAGGTTCCACGCCCGCAGAGACTTCCGACACCATATCTCACGCCGATTCCGTGATGCTCATAAAGGAGGGCGTGCTCACTCGCCCCGCCGGATTCGTGATGCCTGGAGAGGAGCCCGAACAGACATCGGCCAAAAAGAAAAAATAATCCCCCTTCTGATCAAATCTTATCAACGGTATGTACAACGATATAATAACCCGGTTCCTGCGCCGCCACGACTATATGGAAGTGCGCCCCGAAGCCGCCCTGATAGATATGGACGGCACCCTCTACGACTCGATGCCCGGCCATGCTGCCGCCTGGCAGCAGATGATGCGCGAACAGGGCGTGGAGATAGAGCGGCAGGAGTTCCTTCGCCACGAAGGACGCACGGGCCGTGCCACCATCGACCTGCTATTCCGCCGTTATCTCGGGCGCCCGGCATCCGACGAGGAAAAAGAGGCGCTCTACCGCCGCAAGACCGAGATATTCGCCGCCATGCAGCCTCCGCGTCCCATGGAAGGCGCCGCGGAAATCCTGAGATTCATGGAAGGAGTGGGAATGACACGCGTGCTGGTGACAGGCTCCGGCCAGAACTCGCTGCTCAACCGCCTTGACAGCGACTATCCGGGAGCATTCACGGCCGGTCTGCGCGTAACTTCGCGCGATGTGACCCACGGCAAACCTCATCCCGAACCGTTCCTCAAAGGTCTGGAACTTGCCGGAGTGAGACCCGACCGCTGCATAGTGCTTGAGAACGCCCCTCTCGGAGTTGAGGCGGCCGACAAAGCCGGAATATTCACCATAGCCGTCAACACCGGCAATCTCCCCGAGAACGAGCTGTGGGACGCGGGAGCCGCGATAGTTTTCCCCTCAATGACCCAGGCCGCGGCACAGTTCCCCATACTCGTGTACGGCCTGCTCACCACCTCTCTTAATCTCAACTGACCCATGGCATCACAGATCATATTCACCGACAGCCTCGCACCCGTGCTCGCGGAAACCGTTGCCGCATCCCGAGCCGACCGCTGCGTGATAATTACCGACACAAATGTGGCCCGTCTGCTGCCCGACGATATCCTGCCCGGCACGGAAAGAATCACCATAGCGGCCGGAGACTCCAACAAGACCATCGCTGCGGCCTCAGATGTATGGGAGGCCATGACGCGCGCGGGACTTTCACGTCACTCTCTTGCCGTGAACATTGGCGGAGGAATGGTGACCGATCTTGGAGGATTCGCCGCCGCCACATATAAGCGCGGCATACGCTGCGTAAACGTCGCTACGACCGTTCTGGGGGCCGTGGACGCTGCCGTGGGCGGCAAGACCGGCGTGAATTTCGCCGGTCTGAAAAACCAGATAGGTGTGTTCAGCGACCCGCAGGCTGTGATAGTATGCCCGGCTTTTTTCGCCACGCTGCCGCCGGAAGAGATACTCAGCGGCTACGGCGAAGTGCTCAAGCACGCGCTGCTCGACGGCCCCGACACACTCGCGGAAGCCCTGCGCACCGACCCCGTGGCGCTCGCGCCGCAACGCCTCGGCGGCATAGTGGAGAAATCCATGAAAGTGAAAATAGCGGTGACGGCTGCCGACCCGTTTGAAAAAGGGCTGCGCAAGGCCCTCAACCTCGGACACACCGCGGGTCACGCGCTGGAGGAACTGGCGCTTGAGCGCCGCCGCCCGGTGCCCCACGGCATATCGGTGGCCCACGGTCTGGTCTCGGCCCTGGTACTGTCGAGGATGCAGTGCGGACTGTCGTCCGACGTGCTTCAGCAGGTGGCTGCGTTCGTAAAGGAGTATTATCCGCAGCCACATTTCAGCTGCGACGACTATCCGGTGCTCATGCGCCTCATGGCGTCCGACAAAAAGAATTCAGCGGGCACCGACACCCTCAATTTCACGCTGCTCGACGCCCCCGGCTCCCCCCGCGTGGACTGCACCGTGAGCCGCGCCGATGCCGCCGCTGCCCTCGACATCACCCGCGACCTCCTCGGCGTGTAATCGCCATTTTCATCGGAATTACGCGTGGGTGTCGGAGAATTGATAAATTACCATTTCGCGGGGCTACGACAACCTCACCCTGTCGATACCAGGGCATAGCTTAGAGGGTCGGCGATACCGCCGACCCTCTAAGTCATATTCCGGAGTTACTTTATTTACCCGTTGGTTGAATTAAAAGGTGGATTCAAGTTATAAATGCAACACCTATGTTTTCGTTTAATTTTTGAG
>VSPV01000064.1 GCA_009775605.1 Paramuribaculum sp. | reverse complement strand
CCCCCCCCCCCCCCCCGCCTGTCAAAACGGCGAAAAAGTAGGGCTGCTCCATGAAGCAGCCGAATTCAACACATTGATTCTCAGTGGATACACGAGCGTGCATCCCTACAATTTGGACGGTAATTTAAGTTTTGAAACAACCCTATAACTAAACCGGGGTTAAATATACCCGTTATTTCTTCAGCGAGGCGGCTTCCGAGGCAAGGCGCGAAGCTGTGGCCTCGGTACATGGAACCAATGGCAGACGCAGTTCATTTGCACCATAGCCAAGAATCGAAAGCAGGCACTTGATTCCTGCCGGATTGCCGTCGACACTCAGAAGAGGATAGAAAGCCGAGAGGCGTTTGTTGTGACGGCGAGCAAGCTCCATATCGCCACTGAGAGCCGCGTGGACCATTTCAGAAAACTCAGCGGGAAGCGCATTGGCTATCACAGAAATCACACCGTTGCCACCGGCCGACACCATACCCAGCGTAAGAGCATCATCACCCGAAAGCACCACGAAATCCTCGCCCTCGGCGCCCGCTATAATCTGCTGAGCCTGCCCCAGATTGCCTGACGCCTCCTTAACAGCAATGATATTGGGATGCGAGGCAAGGCGCAGAGCCGTGGCAGGAGCCATGTTTGTGCCGGTACGCCCGGGAACATTATAGAGAATCACCGGCACCGGCGAAGCGTCGGCCACTGCTGTAAAATGCCTGTAAAGGCCTTCCTGGGAAGGTTTATTATAATAAGGTGTCACCGAAAGGATGGCGCAGAAGTCCGACAGATCGTCGGTCTTGAGCTGGTCAACGAGAGCGCGGGTATTATATCCGCCGAGTCCGAGCACCAGAGGCACACGTCCGCCGACTCTTTCCACTATGTAGCGTCTTACTTCTCGACGCTCGTCCTCACTGAGCGTAGGCGACTCGGACGTAGTGCCGAGAGCCACAATGTAATCCACGCCTGAGGCTATCTGGAAGTCGATAAGGCGTCCAAGTGTATCGTAATCTATTGATTTATCGGGAAGGAAAGGGGTAACCAATGCAACGCCTACTCCTTTTAGTTTCTCTGTCAGTGACATATTTATGCGGTTTGTTTCGCAAAATTAAAAAATAATGATGCTTATCGCAAAAAAATTAATACGTGTTTCATAATACTTATTTCATAAAAAATGTTGACAAGGGCATGTCGCCGATTGTCAACATTTTTTATGAAACGGGTTCCTGTATGAAAAGAAACTCTTAGTCCTTAATTTCCAACTTGCAGGTGGTGCGGATATCGGCCGACGAGCTTCCGGCCATGAGGGTGAAGGTTCCGGGTTCGACAGTCAGTCTGTTTTCGAGGTCAAGCAGAGCGAAAGCCGACGGGTCGAGACGGAATTCAACCCTCCGGGTCTCTCCCGGCTCGAGCGATATGCGCTCAAAACCGCGAAGCACTTTTTCGTATGTGATCACCGAGCTGAAATCATCGCGCACATAAAGCTGCACCACCTCGTCGCCGCGACGCTTACCGGTGTTGGTGACATCGACCGAAACCGTCACGGTGCCGTCCGCCGGTATGGTGTCGCTGCTGAGTTTCATGTCGGAATATTTGAAATCGGTATAGCTCAGTCCGTATCCGAAAGGATAAAGCACATGGGCCACTCTCACGTCGCCGTCGGAATCAGAACCGGGCTTCATGGGAAAAGCCAGAGGAATCTGGCCCACGCTCTTGGGGAAAGTAACCGCCAGCTTGCCGCCGGGATTGTAATCGCCCCACAGCACTTCGGCCACGGCCTGTCCCAGATATTCGCCGGGGAACCACGCATGGATTATAGCGGGCACATATTTCTGAGCCCAGTTGATGGTAGCCGCACGGCCGTCGACCATCACCAGCACAACAGGACGTCCAGTCGCATAAACGGCTCTCAGCAGCTTTTCCTGACGACCGGAGAGGTCGAGCGACGTGCGCGACCGCCCTTCCCTGACGGTGAGTTCGTTGCCGCCGAGAACCATAATGGCAACGTCGGAGTTGCGGGCAAGCTCCACGGCCTCATCAATCATGGCCTGTTCCGTGCTGTCAAGCTCCACCTCATAAAGCTCGCTTTCCGGAAAATAGCGGTCGCGGATGTCGCATCCTTTCGCATATTTCACCTCGGCATCTGGAAGGAATGCCTTGATTCCCTCGTAAACGGTGGTGATGGGAGGATTTGCAGGCCCGTACCGGCACACAAGATTTCGCTTTTCATTGGCGTTGGGGCCTATCACAGCCACGCGTTTAAGATTTTTGGACAGCGGAAGCATATTGCTGTCATTTTTCAGGAGCACCACCGATTCCAGTGCCGCGCGCTTCGACACGGCGCGATGTTCGGCGGAATGAACGGTGCTGTCTACAATCTCCGGATTTCCGGTATAGGGATTGTCGAACAGACCCAGCATGAACTTCACGCGAAGCACATCGGCCACGCGGCTGTCAATGGTCTCTTCCGAGACCTGTCCGCGCTTTATGGCCTCGCGGAGCGGCAAAATAAACTTATCAGGATAGGTGAAATTGGTGCGCACGTTCAGGCCGGCATTAACGGCCTGTCCAGCCGCATCGGCTTCATCGGTGGCAACACGGTGCTTGGTATAGAGATACTCCACAGCCTCGCTGTCTGACACCACATAGCCCTTGAAGCCCCAGCGGTCACGCAACAAGTCGGAGAGGAAATAACTGCTTCCGGTCACAGGTATGCCGTCATAATCATTATATGAACTCATTACCCCGAGAGCCCCGCCCTCCACAAAAGCCTTGCGGAACGGCTCGAGGTATAGTGTGTGCATCTCGCGCGGAGCCACATGCGGGTCGGTACGGGTAGCTCCGTCGCGGCCGCCCACAGGCACACTGTATACGCCGAAATGCTTGGGAGAGGAAACAAGTCCGCGTTTCTGCAGCCCCTGGACCATCTGCTTGCCAAGTTCGCCCACCAGATAAGGATCCTCGCCGTAGGTCTCCACAGCGCGTCCCCAGCGTGGATCCTGAGCAATGTCGAGAATCGGCGAATATATATTTGTGTAGCCCAAAGCCAAAGCCTCTTCAGCCGTAACGCGCGCTATTTCCGCTATCAGGTCGCGGTCCCAGGTAGCGCCCTGGCCACACTGGGCCGGAAACATGGTGGCGCGGTCGTGATTCAGGCCGCGTATGCCTTCATTTGTGAAATCCACCGGGATTCCCAGACGGGTCTCCTCCACAAACCAGCGCTGTATGCGGCGCCGGTTATCGATGCTGTGACGGTAAGGATATGAGAGCGCCGACCCGAATGAACCGAGGCCATTGCCCTGCTCGTCTATATTGGCTATGCCGTCCTTCCATATCTCGGTTTTCCAGCGCGCCACGGGCACCGAATCTTCAAGCACGCGTCCCGAACCATACAGCGTGGCGAGCTGGCAGGTTTTCTCATCCATTGTCATCTGCGACATCAGATTGTCAATCCTTGCCTGCAACGGCGCCGACGGGTCTTCATAAACATCCATTACACCGTTTTTATTGAAATCTATCCATCCCTGGTGATAGATGGATTTTTTTGCCGACGTGCCCGGCGGCATCAGCACAAGAGCGGCAATCACCGCCGAAAAAACTTTGATTCTCATGGCTAAGCTGTTATCTCTAATAATGTGAAGAATATGATACAAAGATAGCGATTTTATTCTGTTATCCGTTAGTATCGGAGAGCTGTTATTTTTCCTTGTTCGGTTGCTGAAACAGAAGTAAATGCCTATCTTCGCAGAAGTATAACCAGTCAAACCATAGTTTCATCACCATGAACAACTTCATCAGTAAGATACTTCTTGCAGCGGCTCCGATAATACTCGCGTCTGCCGCTCCGGCTTCTGCTGCCAAACCCGCACAGGACTATACCAAGGGGAACGCCCTCTGGTTCGACACCCCCAATCCCAGCGACCGAGGCGTGGCCATCTGGAACATTGACAACGGACATGCCGAATCAGCCAACCCCGACACCATCTGGGAACGCTGCTCGTTTCCGATAGGCAACGGTTCGTTCGGAGGCAACGTGATAGGCTCCGTGGCCCGCGAGCGAGTGGTGCTCAACGAAAAATCATTGTGGAAAGGCGGCCCGGCAGCAGGTCTGAAAGACTACTGGAACATGAACCGTCAGGTGCCCGACTCGGTGCTCTCAAAGGTACGCACATTGTTGGAACAGGGACGCAACGCCGAGGCAGGAGCCTTGGTAAGCGAGAACTACAGAGGCAACGTGCCCTATACCCCCGACCTCTTCGGAACATTCACCGTACTTGGCGAAGCATACGTAACCACCGGTATTCCTGATGACGCCGTAACAGACTACCGACGTATCCTCAACCTCGACAATTCTCTTGCCGTGGTAAAGTTCAATCACAAAGGCTCCAGATATCAGCGCAGATACTTCACCTCATATCCCGACAGCGTGATGGTGTGGCGCTTTACCTCAAGCTCCGCCCCGCAGACTCTCGTGTTTTCCTTCGCCACTCCGCAGGAACTCAAAGCTACAAATGCTGCCAAAGGTGGGCTGCTTTATACCGGAACAATCGACAACAACGGCATGAAATGGGCTCTACGGGTAATGGCACGCACAGCCGACCGCCGCGGAACCGTCAAAGCTGACCCGGCGGCAGGCACAATCACCGTCACTGGTTCGCGCGACGTGGAATTCATACTCGCAGCCGATACTGACTACCGTATGAACTTCAATCCCGACACCACCGACCCCAAGACATATACCGGCGGCGACCCGGTGAGAATCGTAAACAGCGAGATTGATGCTGCTGCCGCGATGCCTTATGCCAAGCTCTACGACCGTCATCTGGCCGACTACAAGGCTCTGTATGACCGCGTGGATCTGGAAATCAATCCCGGGCAGACCTTCCCCAATCTTCCCACTCCGCAGCGACTTGCCAACTACCGCAATGGTGTCCTTGACCACGACCTGGAGAGGATGCACTTCCAGTATGGCCGCTACCTCCTCATAAGCTCCTCGCGCCCCGGCAATCTTCCGGCTCATCTTCAGGGCCTGTGGCACAACAACGTGTATGGCCCGTGGAAAATGGACTATCACAACAACATCAACGTGCAGATGAACTACTGGCCCGCTACATCAACCAATCTGATGGAATGCTTCGAGCCATACACCGATTACATACGCAGCCTTGTGAAACCCGGCGAAGTTACCGCCCGCGACTATTACGGCGCCCGCGGCTGGACCGCAGCCATTTCGGCCAATCCGTTCGGATTCACCGCTCCGCTCAACAGCACCGACATGAGCTGGAACTACAATCCATCGGCCGGCCCATGGCTCGCTACACAGATATGGGAATACTACGACTATACCCGCGACCGTAAATGGCTGCGCGAGATCGGCTACCCCATCATCAAGGCCAGTGCAAACTTCGCCGCCGACCTTCTCACGCTCAGCGACGGAGAGTATACCGTTTCTCCTTCCTATTCTCCCGAACACGGCGGATGCGACCGCGGCACCACCTATGCCAACGCCGTGACACGCGAGATTCTCACCGACGCAATCAAGGCAGCCCGCATTCTCGACACCGACCCGCAATCTGTGAAAGAATGGGAAGAAAAACTTGCCCGCATACGCCCATATAAAATCGGAAAGCATGGCCAGCTGCAGGAATGGTATGAGGACATCGACAACCCGAACGACCACCACCGCCACACCAACCATCTCTTCGGCCTCCATCCCGGCTCGACCATCGACCCTCTCCACAACCCTGAACTTGCCGAAGCCTGCAAGACCACTCTGCGCCAGCGCGGCGACGAGGCAACCGGATGGAGCATGGGCTGGAAACTAAACCACTGGGCACGTCTGCACGACGGCGACCATGCCTATACCCTGTTCCAGAACCTGCTCAAGGAAGGCACAACGAATAACCTCTGGGACATCCATCCCCCGTTCCAGATCGACGGTAACTTCGGAGGCACAGCCGGCGTGGCCGAACTCTTCCTCCAGAGCCATACCGGGCCGCTGCAGCTGCTCCCCGCCCTCCCCTCGGCGTGGACCGACGGCCATATCCACGGGCTGCGCGCACGCGGAAACTTCACGGTGGATATAGACTATGCCGGAGGCAAGCTTACTAAAGCCGTCATAACCTCCGGAAGCGGCGAACCCTGCGAAGTAATCTATCAGGGACAGACCATCGACTTCCCCACCCGCGCAGGAGGCCGTTACACCGTGACCCTTACCCCGGCCGGAACCCTAAAGGTAAAGTGACGCTCCGCTGATACCTACCGCCAGACCTAAACCATACCAATGAACATAAAAACAACACTTGCCGCGGCGGCACTCCTGCTGTGCCCCGCGGCTTTATTCCCTTCCAATCCCTATCTCCCTCTCTGGGAGCATATTCCCGACGGCGAACCATATCTTTTTGACGACCCAGACGCTCCCGGCAAAAAAAGAGTCTACATCTACGGCTCTCACGACATTCTCCGCACGCATTATTGTGGAAAGAATCTCGTGGTGTGGTCAGCTCCGGCCGACTCGCTGAACAAATGGCGCTACGACGGCGTGATTTTCGAGAGCAAGACCGATGCCGCCGGACGCAATCTGCATCCCGACGGATCGGGCGACCTCCTTTACGCTCCCGACGTGGCCGAACGCCACTTGCCCGACGGCCGACGTGAATACTACCTCTACCCCAACAATCAGAACGGAGGCAGAAACGGCATGGTTGCCGTTAGCTCACGCCCCGACGGCCCTTTCAGAGTGATAAACTGGAGTAAGGACAATCCGGCTCAGGCTGAGGGTGTTCTCGGTTTCGACCCTGCCGTGCTCATAGACGATGACGGCCGTGTGTATGGCTACTGGGGGTTCGAGACATCCTACGGCGCCGAACTCGACCCGGCGACAATGGCCACCGTAAAAGAAGGCACCACGATAGTGAAAGACCTGATTCCGGGCCACCGCCAGGAAGGCGACGGGCGATTCTACGAAGCCTCCTCCATCCGAAAAATCAAGGACAAATATGTGCTCGTCTACAGCCGCATAACCGCCGACGGAGAGTTCGGCCTTCCGGCTTCAAACTACACGCTTGCCTATGCCTACAGTGACAATCCTTTGGGCCCGTTCAAATACGGCGGCACGATTATAGATGCCCGCGGGCGCGACACCGACGCCGACGGAAACTCCATAGTGACGGCCACTCCCAACGGAAACACCCACGGCGGCATAGTGGAAATCAACGGCCGGTGGTGGGTATTCTACCACCGCCAGTCGGGCGCTGACGAATTCGCTCGTCAGGCAATGGCCGCGCCCATAGATGTGGAAGTCACCGCGGGTCAGGGAGGAGCCGTGAGGATAAGCGAGGCGGAATATACTTCCGAAGGGTTCGAGACCGCCGGACTTGACCCGCTCCGTAGATATCCAGCGGCGATAGCATGCCATTTCACCGGGCCCACGCCGGCCGTGCAGGAATATCCTCGTGTCAATTACTCGGGGCCGTATTTTCAGCCGGTGTACACCGATACCATCCCGTCAGGCGACCCCTACGCGGTGCGGGAGAATATGAATCCCGTGGTAAACAATACCGCAGGCTCCGTGCTGGGTTACAAGTATTTCAATTTCGACAAGCTCAACGGCAAGGACGGCATAAAGCTATGTCTGGATATGATTCCCGGCGAGACCGGAGGCACTGTCTCGGTCTATACATCGGCTCCGTGGAAAGGAAACCCGAAGCCGGAAGGGATACTGAGACTGGCCGCCAATATGCCTGCTGAGAAAACCACCGTAACGATTCCGCTTGAGAACATAGGACGCCTTTCAGGCAAGCACCCGCTTTATCTGACATTCGATTCACCCGTTCCGTCCGAATCCCTGTGCACAATCCTCTACCTGCAGTTCAAGGACTAACCGTTCCCACATATATAGAAATGCAACATGGAGTCTGCCGCTCGGCAGACTCCATGTCTTCTATGGTTAACTAAGATTGTATTAACTCCTATGTATCTCAGCGTTTTTTATACACCCACGCATCCGGATAACGGCTGCTGAACGCGGCATCTGAAGCCGGAGCGGCGGCCTCTACAAAAGAGGCGCCGCTATGTGCATATACGCGGCAGCGACGCTCGCCCTTCACTATCTTCAGCTGGCTGTCGCCGCGCTCCGCGATAAAACGGGCCGCATCGCGTTCGTTGCCAAACGAAGCCACTACCAGATAATATCCCGCACCGTCCTCGGCAACGCCGGCAGGAACGGTGGCCATTGACGAGGCTGAATCAGGACGCACGATATACAGCTCCCTGCCCTCGTCGGCCATGGGGATGTAACGCGGTTTCTCCACGGTGATTTTCGGAGCTGAAATAGAGGCGAAGTCGGCGTGACGGTTCACCAGGATGGGAGTGGATGCGGTCAGAGCCACACCGATTACCACCGCAGCGGCAGCCGTATATTTCAAGGCACGGACCACAAAAGGCTCCCGGCGGCGTACGGCACGCGAGGCGAGATCGACCTCGAGCACCTTGGCGGCGCTCTCGCGCACTGCCGCCTCGCTCAACGCTACTGAAGGAAATGCGGCATACATGGCATTGGCCGCACTCACCGACGGCGGAACGGGAACAAATTCCAGCGCTCCTGACTCCAGACGTGCGAGAGTTCCGATGCGGGGGAAGTTCACCGGCATTCCGGCGTCCATGCGGCGGAGCATGGCCTCCACCTCACGGCTCACCTCGGCAGCGGCGACATCGTAGCCGCAACCTGTGGCGCGCGCTATGGAGCCAGCAAGCAGACCGTCGTCATGGGAAAGCTCGGCATTAAAGCCCGTAAGACGCCTGGGAGGCAGCATGATAGTGCCGTCAGGCTCGATACGCGCCGATTCATACCGGGCGAGAAACGCTCCGATACCGGGAAGCACCACGCAGTCGTGGTGCATTATCAGATATTGCAGGTGGTCTGTGATCATTTTCTACAAAAATAACAATTTAGCTTCATTAAGTCAAACAGGCAAATGTTAAAATTACGATTAGACTGGTTATGAAGCATCTACAGTTTATCAAACATTCCTTCCAGTTCTTCGCCTGAAATCACATGGATCACGGCAAGGCCGTCGGGCGTGTAATTGGGTGTGGGAAGTTTCAGAAGCTCGCTCAGAAGATTCTCGCGTTCGGCGCCTGACAGACGGCGTCCGCGCCTTATGGCCGCGCTTCGGGCCATGGAGAGGGCGATGCGGTCGGAGAGGCCGTCGGTGTCCACGCTTCCGCTGTCGGCAGCATCGTCGAGAATCATGCTGAGAGCCTCTACGGGATTCACATTGTCAATCACCGACGGCACGCCGGTGATGTTCCAGCAGTCAGGTCCGGCCGCCTCGAGCACGAAACCCATCTCCGCAAGGCTCGGCATCATCTCGGAGAGGAGTATGCCCTGTGCGCGGTCAAGCCGCAGCATCTCGGGAAACATGAGGCTCTGTGGTGTCATGTCGCCGTTGCGCAGCATGGCGGCATAACGTTCGTAAAGCACCTTCACATGGGCGCGGTGCTGGTCTATGACCATCACGCCCGAAATGCATGGCGCAAGTATGTAGGCGCCTTTGGCCTGGATGCTCTCGGTGTCCTCGGCGCCACGGGCATCGGCCTGCGAATCGAACGGAAGGGCGTCTGCGCCCGACGGTTCGCTGTTCATGCGGCTGCCCGAAATGCCTGACGGCACGACCGTGCTGTCCGGCTCCGTGCCCATGAATCCTTCGTAGAGCTTGTCCCAGTCGCGCAGGGCCTCGTTGCGGCGATGCTCGGCGCTAAGACGTGAGGCAAACGATGGCTGGGCGCCCGCAAACCGTCCGCTCACCGGCCCTTCCGGAGCATCGGAGCTTTCGGCAAACGGATTATAGCCGGGGTCCACCGTCACATGATGGGATGCGTCGGCATTGGGGTCAAACACCGGAATGTCAGGAATCTCCTCCGCGTCGAAATCTATGCCGGGCATGGCGTTGAAACGCCCAAGGGCCTCTTTCACGGCCGCTGTGAGAATCTGCCATATCGCAGCCTCGTTCTCAAACTTTATCTCGTTTTTGGTGGGATGGATATTTACATCTATCGTGGCGGGGTCAACAGTAAAATTCAGGAAATAATTTGGCTGGAGCTCCGCCGGAAGAAGCTGCTCATAGCATGTCATCACCGCCTTGTGGAAATAGGGATGGCGCATATGGCGCCCGTTGACGGTAAGGAACTGCAGGGCGTTGCGCCGGCGCGCGCCCTCGGGCCGTCCCACAAAGCCGTCGATGCTGACAAGCGATGTCGAAGTCTGCACCGGTATAAGCTGCCGTTCGAGCCCTTTGCCGAACAGGTCGCATATACGGCGCTTGAGCGGCGCGGCCATTATCTGATGCACCACGGAGTCGTTGTTGATAAGTGTGAGGTCGAGGCCCGGATTCACCAGCGCAAGCCGCTCAAACTCCCTCACAATGCCGCTCATCTCCACCGCATCCTTCTTCAGGAACTTGCGCCGGGCCGGAACGTTGTAAAAGAGGTTCTTCACCATCATGTTGCTTCCGGGCACGGTAGCTTCAGGAGTCTGACTCTCGACCGCCGAACCGTTTATTATCAGACGCGTGCCAATTTCGGCGCCGCGCTGCATGGTGCGGAGGTCAATCTGGGCCACGGCGGCTATCGAGGCGAGAGCCTCCCCGCGGAAACCCATAGTGTGAAGCGAAAACAGGTCGGCAGCCTGCGAAATCTTGCTTGTGGCGTGACGTTCAAACGCCAGACGGGCATCCGTGTCACTCATTCCGCAGCCGTCGTCAACCACCTGAATCAGCGTCCGTCCTGCATCCTTCACAATCACCTGGATAGACTTGGCTCCGGCGTCGACAGCGTTCTCAAACAGCTCCTTGACCACCGAAGCGGGGCGCTGAATCACCTCGCCGGCGGCTATCTGGTTTGCTACCGAGTCAGGAAGAAGTCTGATTATATCACTCATCTGCCAATTTGTGTTTCATTATTCCGAAGGCTTCCCGCCTCCGGAAAGCTTCAACAAAGTTACTCCACATCCTCAAAGCTACAAAACCCTCTTTTCAACACCCCTGTTGAAACATTGTCAATAAAATGTTAATAACTTTTTTGCGCACCTTCCTACTTTTCGAGATTCTGCAACGCCCCATACCTCGAAAATCCACTACACGAACTGTGAAAAGGCACCAATGAATCTCCGCCACGGAGCACCGGAGGTGCTCCGTGGGAAGGCTCAGTGTGGTCCTAGCATTGTGGAGCAGCCCTACTTTTCGCAGTTTTGAAACAAATCCTCCACGAAACGGGACTGCGGGGCGCCGACCCTCCCGGGAACGCCGCAGTCCGACTGCTCCAGCTGCTGATAGCCGTAGATTCTGCCTTTGCGCATGGGAGGGTGGATCAGCGTGCTGTCTTACTATCTATTTCGTCGCTTGACATATAGCGGGTGCGGTTGATGGTGGTCTTGCCGAAATAGAACCGCACGCTCAGCGACACGTTCGGATGGAGGCCGCTCAGACGTCGCGTGCTGTAGGCCGACGTCTCGTCGCGATAATGACGGTTGATGAAACCTTTGCGGCCAAGAATATCACCCACATAGAGGCTTATCTGCCCCAGATTGGCAAATGTCTTCTCTATGGAGGCACTCAGATTGTGTACCCACCTGGTATTTCCATCCAGATATTCCTTAGGCGAGTAGCCACTATATGTAACATTGGCGCTTAGACCGTAACGTTTCGGGAAGATAAAGAAAAGATAGGCGTCGTAGTCCCATGACCATCCTGCCGCCCTCGCCATGTCATCAAAAATATAGGCGGTATATTTGGAGTTCTTGACTCCCGACGCCACCTTGACCCTGAGGAACGGCAGCACTTTGCGGGTATACTGCATACTCAGACGCAGAGACTTGCTTGTCTCCTCGTTGGTATAGCTGGTCACGGTGTAGTTGCCGTCATCACGCACGAATTGCGTCACTCCGCCGCCCCAGTTATAGTAACCCGAGAAAGTGAGCGAACCGAATATATTGTAATACAGCATCAGCCAATTGGTGGAAGATGGCTTCAGATACGGATTGCCGCAGGTGTAGGCATACTCCGATGTAAACTGTTTCACCGGATTGAAGTAATGGAATGGTGTGCGGCTGGATGTCCGGCGGTAGCTCAGCGATATGCTCTGGTCAAGTTTGCCCGGATTCCAGTTCACGCTGGCCGACGGATACCATTCCCACCGGTTATAACGATAAGAGCCGGCATCTCCCCACATTGAGTGGCGGTTGAGGCCCTCGCACCGCAGACCGGCATCGACTGATACCGGTCCGAACGACTTGCTGTATTCGGCATACAGGGCGTTCATGATCTCGGCAATGGAATTGGCGCCGGTGAGGTCTGACATATCGGTCACCGAGCGGTCAACGGCATATCCGGCATTGATTGTGCCCAATGCCTCGGTTTCGTAGCTGTATTTCAGGGAGCTTGTGGCTACGGTGTTATCCGCCCGGCTGCGTTCGTGCGATTCCACGCCGTTGAATTCGTTGGTAGCCTCGTATTTGTCGATTGAAGTGTAGTAGCCTCCCGACAGTTTTATCACCGAGTGCGCGGCCGGTCGCCATTCGCTGTATATGCCTGTGGACACGATCGGGCCCGAAAATGGTGTTTCCGACCGCATTGTGCCCTCTATGCGCGACTCAATCCCCGCGGCGTCCGTCTGCGAGCCGTCGGTGGCGCCCGTGGTCTTGTTGTGCATTCCCGCGAGTGCCAGGTTGGCCCCGAGCCAGAATTTGTTCGAGAAGTTATAGTCCATATTCAGGCTTCCGCCGGCTATCAGATTTTTATCTCGTTGTTCGGTGACTACGTTTCGGATAATGCCGCTTTCGAAAAATTCGTTTTTCACCCTATCGCGCTGATAGGAATTGCTCATTGTAAGGTAGGGCGCCACCGATATGTTGAATTTTCCTTTGGAATATCCGAGCCACGTGCTTATCTGCGGAGACACGCGCTCATTACTATATCTGGCACTTATGCCGGTTGAGCTGAGGAAACCCTCGTAAGGATTATCGATTATGAGGTTGATTATGCCATTGACACCTGAGCCGAACGAGGCGCCGGGATTGACTATCACTTCCACTTTCTTGATGTTGGCCGGCCGCACCGTACGCAGATATTCTATCAGCGCGGGTCTTGGCATGCGCGGCGGCCGTCCGTTGATATATATTGTGGCTTCGCCGCGGCCGAATATCTTTGCGGAGTTGTCGCTGAATGTAACCAGGGGCATACGCTCCAGCACGCCTA
The DNA here is from genome assembly GCA_009775605.1 of Paramuribaculum sp. Classification (GTDB taxonomy): domain Bacteria; phylum Bacteroidota; class Bacteroidia; order Bacteroidales; family Muribaculaceae; genus Paramuribaculum. The sequence goes on along the minus strand of VSPV01000064.1, from coordinate 1,252 downwards.
TGGCATCGTTTGTCTCATCGCGGAGTTCGGAGGGGTCATAGAAAAAGCGGCCTGCCTCAGCCTTCACAGGCGAGCGTCTGGCCGAAACCGTCACGCCCTCGAGATTCTTCGACACCGGCGTCATTACAAGCGATGATATATTATTGAGGTCAGATACGGTCAAAGGGGTATGGCCCATGGCTTCCACGCGCAGAAAGGCGGCAGCGGCTTTGGAATCGGGCACCGTGAGTATGAAATTTCCATTTGCGTCGGAATTTGTCATCGCTATGAATGTGGAGTCGGGGAGCGCGAAAGCCGACACTATGGCATAATCCACCGGCTCATTGTCGGGAGTCAGTATTCTTCCTTTCAGATCCAGACCGTAGAGAGTCATGGCCGACACAACCGCCGCAAGCATCGCAAGAATTCGCCTGTAATTTTTCATAAGTGATAAATGTTAAGTTTTTGTGTTATTCGGGGAAGTAAAGTTATATATATTCCCTTATAGGACTATACAGTATATAAGAAATCTCTGCAAAATATATTATTACCGGCAATATACAGACAAGAAAATCATTTGGCACATCCTCGATAAAAACTATTTAATAGGCAGTTACTTTCACGGATATTAAGAAGTTTTTGGCACCAAATCTTTTAATAATGCAAATGCTGTTTTTCAATCACTTAAACACCTAAATGCATAATTCTATTTACAGAAGAAAAATCAAAATATTGCTCTCCCGATTTCATTTGCATCCAGGATTGATTGCAGCGCCTATAAGCGCCTCGTCAGTGCTTAAAACTACACTCTGCTGTGAATCGGTCAATTCCGAATTCATGGGTCCTTCAACAAATTTTTGAATTTTGCTTTTTTCCATAATCATTGGTTTTGAGGGTTAATAAATAATTATAATAATATGGGTCTAAAGCGTGATTGTGCCTTCGTACACAGTGCCGCCATCGGTTGTGCAGCGTATAGTGTATATTCCCGAAAGAAGAGATACCTCTATGAATGGTTGTGTCGGTGTAAGTATATCGGAAAACGATTCAGCTCCGGAGACCTCCACCTCCATATACTCATATTCGAAATTGGCATCGAATACAAGGACACCATTTTCATAGGTACTTAGAATTATATTGTTGGAAGGCTTCCCTGGTCTATGGGAATCTCCTCTTTTTACAGTTAAAACTAAGGTGTGCCCTTTTTGCGTATTGTCGGGATAATTAGGTTCTGCACTGATATAAGAAATACAGAATAGAAACAGAATTACAA
>VSPV01000063.1 GCA_009775605.1 Paramuribaculum sp. | reverse complement strand
ACGTAACGAGGCTATAGAAGCTTCCATGCACACACCTGGCCTGCTTGAATACAGCCGCCTCACCCGCGCCCGGGCGCTTGAGGCCCCCGACCCCGCATCGCTCTTTCTGAGCCGCATCCGTCCCGGCGTATGGGACTGACAACTATCACATCATCCATCTTTTCAAATCTATCTTATTATGGAAAACAAAGCTACAGTAATCGCCGGCACCGCCGGTGGAAACCATGTGACCGACGGCCCTCTCACCGTGCCCGCAGTGCGCGAGGCCTCGCCCGAACTCCTGCTCAACGAAATCGACAGCCGTATAGTGAAGGTGCGCCCCATGGCCACACCGATCGACCAGATTTCACGCATGGTGGGAGCGCGCCGCGCCAAATCCATGATCGTGGACTATTATTCGGTGGACACAAAGCCCTGCTCCACGACCTTCACCGAAGGAGTCACCGATACGGGCAAGACCTTCGACACTTACCGCATCCTGTCGGTGAAAACAGCCAACGACCGCATGTTCTCAGCCACCGAGACTCTTCTCGTGCCCGGGCTTCCGGGTTATGAGGGCAACAAGGTGTGCGGCTCAATGGTGCTGTATGTGGTCTCAGGGGCCTCAGATTCCACGCCGGGGCTTCAGGTGATAGTTCTTAACGCTGACCCCGCGGAAATGGAAGAGAACCGTCTTCCTGACATCAAGGAGGGCATGGAAGTGGTGAGGATGGGACGCGCGGCCTCCGAACTCGACGTCCAGACCCCGCAGTTCGAGGCCCTGCCGGTAAAAAGCCGTAATTTCTGTCAGATATTTAAAGCCCAGGTGGAAAATTCCACATATGTGAAGCTTTCGGCCAAGGAAACCGGCTGGACATTCTCCGACCAGGAAGAGGTGGCGATAATGGACATGCGCATGGGCATGGAGAAGAACTTCCTGTTCGGCGTGAAGACACGTCTGACGGATCCGGTGAAGAACGACGAGGTGCTGTTCACGGGCGGAATCTGGAACCAGGCCGGAGGCGAAGAGACAGTATCGCTGGCCGATTTCAGCCAGGACACGGTGGTAGACATCATGCGCGCTGCTTTCACCGGCACAGCCGCCGGATCGCCCCGCAAGATTCTCGTGGCCGGCTCCGGGCTTGTCCAGACTCTCAATAAACTGGACTACAACAAGGTTGTAGCCGCAACCGACACCGTGACCCGCTGGGGCATAGATTTCAACGAGCTCCGGTCGAAATTCGGTTCGCTCTACGTGATCCATTCCGAGATTTTCGACCAGTGCGGCCACGAGAACGACGGTCTGGTGATCGACCCACAGTACCTCACCAAGTACAGCCACGTGCCTTTCACCGTGGAGCACCTCGACCTGAAGAAGAGCGGTGTGCGCAACACCGACGCCCTTGTGGTCACCGAGGCAAGCTGTCTGGTGCTCCGTCACCCGAAGTCCCACCTGAGAATCCTGGGCCGATGAGGCTCACTCTCACTTCCGAGGAGTTTCTGGCCGCCTGGCTTCTGCGTCGGGGGCTGGAGCCCCTCAGGACCGACTGCCGCATAATGCGCGAGGACGGCATTGACCTTCCCGGGCTGGAGCGCACGGCCATGGAGGCATGGTTCTCGCGGCAGCTGCATGAGGCTCCGGCGTGGATGCTGGCTCCGGTGGATATCTCGGCCCAGGCACGGCTCTCGCTGCTCCCCGACGGCACCGGCCACGTCACGCTTCCTCCAGGCACGGTGAGGGTGCTCTCCGTGGAGATGAGCGGATGGAACCGCACCGCCTTCGTGGTGTCACAGACCGACCATCCGCGCTACGCCGCCCAGCTCAACCCTTTCAGCCGCGGCGGCACGAACGACCCCGTGGCGGTGCATACGACCGAAGGCTCTCTGCTGCTGTATACTCCGGCCGCAGACGGCGCGATAACGCGCCTTGAGGCCATCTGCGAGGCAACGGACGGCATCTATACTTTCGATTCCTCGCTGCTCGACACCATTCCCAAACCTGAATTTCTGCCATGAACTTCCTTTCACTCGCCCTTGAGGCCTGGCGCGACGGCTACGCTCTGCGCCGCCGACGCCAGCGATACAAACGCTACACCTACGGAGACCAGTGGAGCGACCCGGCCACGGCCGCAGACGGTTCCCCCGTGACCGAAGGCGACCTCGCCTCGCATAACGGCCAGCAGCCGCTCACCAACAATCTCATCCGCCAGCTCGTGAAATGCGTGATAGGCAACTTCCGCGGCTCGATGACGGCACCGGAGCCCGTCCCCGCGGCGGAAACAGCCGCCCGCAACGCCCTCGACGAACTCGACGCCCGCATGCTCGAGGAGTTTCTGATATCAGGCTGCGCCATACAGCGCGTGACGGTGGAAAAACGCATGGCGGGCGAGGGCGTGTGGGTTGACAACGTGAGTCCCGCATCTTTCTTCATAAACCGATTCACCGATCCGCGCGGCCTCGACATAGAGCTTGTGGGGATGCTCCACTCGCTGAGCTTCCGCGAAGTGATGATGCGCTACGGCACCGATGCCTCCCGCGCGGCACTGATCAAGGCGGAATACTCGGGTGCCGACCCCCTTTCGGGCCTTCAGGAGGGCGTGAGCCTGGGCGATCCGGCGGCCATGGAGTTTTTCAGCGCCCCGCGCCACCGCTGCCGCGTGATTGAGGTGTGGACGCTCGAGAGCCGCAATGTGCTCCGCTGCCACGATCCCGAGCAGGCATCGGCATTCACCGTGGCGGCCGACTGCCTCGAATCGCTCAGGGAGGTGAACGCCGCCAGACAGCGGGAATGTCGCCCCGAGGTGACAATCGACCCGCGTACCACCATGCGCTGGCACTGCCGCATCTTCACGCCCGGCGGCCGCGTGCTCGAGGAGTATGATTCGCCATATCCCCACGGCCTCCACCCGTTTGCCGTGAAGTTCTATCCGCTCACCGACGGCGAGGTGCATTCCTTTGTGGAGGATATCATAGACCAGCAGCGCCACATCAATCGCCTGATAACGCTTATGGACAGCATCATGGCCCATTCGGCCAAGGGCGTGCTCCTTTTTCCGGCCGGACAGAAGCCCGAATGCATGAGCTGGCAGCAGCTCGGCAGCCTCTGGGCATCGTGCAACGGCATTATCCCCTATGAGCCCAACCGCTGCGACGGAGAGCCGCGCCAGATTATCTCCAGCGGCCAGGACGCGGGCGCTTCGCGGCTGCTCGAACTGCAGATGCAGATGTTCAACCAGATTTCGGGCGTGAGCGAGGCCATGAAAGGCCAGTCGAGCCAGGGCGCCAGCTCCACTTCCATGTTCGACGCACAGGTACAGCGTTCGGCGCTGGCACTCCTGGACATGCTTGACAGTTTCAACGATTTCCGCGCCGCGCGTAACCGGCTCATGGCCGGGAGCTGACGGACCGGCAGAGCAAACGTCCCGCCGCATTTACATTTTTTAACTGCGACGGGGCGTTTTATTACACCCTATGAGTTGTAATTTTACCAACATCATTAAGCATTTAACCAAGAAATATAATCGCTATGAATGACAACAATTCCCTCAAAGCACTCTCGCAGCGCGACCGCGACTTCATGACGGCCTGCCGCAAGGTCATTTCGGAATCGACAGAAACCGATCTCACCGTGGATAAAGTGGCTGCCCGCGCCGCGGCCATGAAAGCACCGGCGTACTACGTGGAATATTCCTATGCCATGCGCAAGCTCAACGCCCTCGCTGCCCGGCGCGCAAAACTCGACTCAAAGATGACGTGCCGCCGCTGGGAAGAGATACGCAGCCGCGTGGAGAGACTCATGGAACTCCGTGGCCTCAACCGCAACGACGCTCTGGCACGTGTGCTCCGCGAAGGGGGCGCCAGCAGCTTCTTTCTCGCCCCGCGGTCGGCAACGCGCCTATATCTGCGCCTTCGCCATCGAACTCAGCGTCATTAATTATTCATCATCTTTTTACCTGATCAGCCATGAAAACTGTAATAGCTCTTTCCGTCTCCGATATCACCACGCGCCTTCTTGCGCTCTCGGCCCTGCGCCATACCCTGAATTCTTCCCGGCCGCCCCTGCTTCACGCCGACCATCGCGCGGCTCTTGAGCTCGTAATCCACAGTTCGTTCGCCGAGATTTGCCTCCGGCTCTCCTCGCTTGCCTCAGACTGCGCTCCCGGCGCTGCCGATGACGATATAATGAGCATCACTCTCGACCTGCCAGAAACAGCTGCCGCACCACTCCTGCGCGGCATCCTTGAGAACGCCACCGCCATGGCAACCCTCGCCGAAGCCTACCGTGGGGCCGACACATCGCTCTCGACCAGCTACGCCTCCGAATTCACCTCGCTGATATCCCTGGCACGCCGCGCCATAACGGACGCCACCTTCGCCGCCGCTCCTCCCCGCATCCGCCCGCATTTTCTCTGACTCTATGGCCATTGCAGAACAGACTATTTCGTACAAATGAAAAAGCAAAACCTATTATTAACAATAATTAACAATGGGGGGGGTAATTTGCAAATTAATATTTAATTTCGCAGCATTACGTTAAAATCATACACAGTACAAATTAATTTCACCATGAATCTCTTCAAAACAATCAGCAAAGCCATGCTTCTAATTATGGCAGTGACAATTCCGTTCACATCCAACGCAGATGAAGCAAAAGGGAAACCGAATGTCTTGATCGATTATTTCTGGCGCCCGTCCAACATTCCCTTCAGCGCCGCAGAACAGCTCCGCAGCTATGTGATGGAGGGTATCACAAACACCAACCGTGTGGAACTTATCGACGTGGATTCACAGGACGCTCTCGCTATCGAGGCCTCACGCCGTCAGGAGGGCGTTGATGCGGGCGATGACGCCGAACGTCTGAAAGTGATGGCTCAGCAAGGCGCCAACTTCCTTATACAGGGACGTATCGCATCTCTAAATGTCGAGACAAAGGTCAACGATGACGGCAGCAAGTATTACACCGGTCAAATCTCCTACACCCTGAAGGTAATAAACCCCAATGACGGCAAACTCGTGCTTACCAAGACCCTAAAACACGGAGGCGAACTCCTTAACATGGAGACTTCAAGCACCCCGGACGAGGCTGTGACCAAAGTATGCCGCAATGCTGTGAAAGGCATTGTCCCTTTCATCCAGGAGGCTTTCCCTCTCTTCGGCGAACTGCTGGAGTGCAACGAAATAAAAGGGGATAAGGTCAATTCTGTCTATCTTAACCTCGGTACAGCTCATGGTGTGGCTGAAAAGGACCGCTTCGAAGTGTGCATAGTCCGCGAAATCGCAGGCCGTAAGTCTACCAAGGTCATCGGCGAATGCGAGATAGCATCGGTTGACGGTGACGATATTTCTTCAGCCAAAATCAAGAAAGGCAATAAAGAAATAAAAGCTGCGGTAGATGGCGGTCAGACAATCGTTTTCAAGTCAGTTCCTAAAAAAGAAAACATATTCAGCGGATTCAAGATCTGACGGTATATGACATATACGAGACTCCTAAACCTCGTCGCTATGATTTTGTGCTGTGTCCTGCCGGGCGCGGCACAAAATTACAGTGACGATGTTCAGTTTGTAAGCGGCGATGAAAACACCGTAACCGTAACCGCCTCGGCAGTGGCCCAGAAAAAGAAAGATGCCGAGGAGCTCGCGGCCAAATCGGCATTCAACTGTCTCATGCACACCGGCGTGTCAGGACTTAAGGACGGTAACCCCATTCTCTCTGAGATAAAACGCGATTACGATTACCGGTTTTTCACCGAGAGCCGATATATAACCTATATCATCGGGGAGCCCAAAACAGTTTCCTCTAAAAAGGTTGCCGGAAATCAGCACGCCACCGTCACTCTTACCATCAACCTTAAGACATTGCGCGCAGACCTCGCCCGCAACCGGCAAGTGTTCTCCCCGGCATGGGCCGACGCAAGGAAACAGGAACCCACTTCGGCTCTCAATCCCACAATTGTGGTGGTGCCGTACACCGATTCCTCGGACGGCTACAGCTATGAGGCCATGCGCACGCGCATAGAGAATAATCCGGCAGAACGCTATGCGGTGGAGCGTATGGCCGAAGCTTTCCAGAACCACGGGTTCAAGACCCGCGATTTCATCGCTCAGCTGCAAAACGCCAAAAACCGCGACGTGCTTCGCGAGGGCACACAGGCCGACGGTGCGACGATGATGGTACGCGAACTTCCCGGCGACATAGTGGTGACAATAGGGCTTCGAACCCAGTCGCAGGGCAACACCACACGTGTGGGTCTGGATACACGCGCCGTTGAAAAACAGACAGCCGGTCGGCTTGCCACCAAGACGTTCGAGAGCGGGTACTATCATACCAACGACACAGCGTTCCTTGTGCGCGAAGCCATTAAACAGATTGAGACCGGTTTCTTCTCGCAGCTTACCGCATCGTTTGAACAGATGATCAACAAAGGACGCGAAGTGCAGCTGGATCTCAATATCTCCGAGAGTGTTTCCGATTGGGATTTCGAACAGGACGCCCCTGCCTCGGGCGAGTTTTTCAAAGATGCTCTCGACGAATGGCTCCGTGAATATGCTTTTCACGGTATCTACGACATGAGCCGGAGCACCGACAAATACATCAGTATTTCAATCAACGTTCCTCTTTGGAATGCAGCGAAGAACCGCACATATACCCTGTCTAATTTCGGCAGCGACCTGCGTAAATTCTTCAAAAAACATCTTGGTGAGGACTACAAGGCCAATGTTACAGCCATGGGCCAAAGCATGACAGTAATTATAGAATAATGCCATGAATCTTTTCAGATATTGCGTCTGCGCCATAGCGGGCTCTGCTTTATTAGCCGGAGAGCCCATAAGCTCGCAGGAAAACGCCATCAAGTTCAACCTTCTTCCAATCGAGAGCAATGAGCTCCCTGCCGCCACAGCCTCGGCGCTGAACCGCAAGCTGGCTTCGGCTCTCGACCGCTCGCAAGCCTCGACCGCAAATGCCTACAACGTGTTTGCTGTGCGTCCGGAGGTCTCTGTCACAGATGCCGCCGAAACAGAAGGTATGATCCGGGAGGTGGCGCGGGTAGCGGCCGAGATGACTCTCTCGGCCTTCAATACGATCGACGGGACAGTCTACCATTCGGTGACCGTTCCCCTCAAGGGAACTGCCACGGGAGGCAAAGACGCAGCCATGAAAGCCATGGCAAACTCCATGAAGCCCACGGACCCTGTATATGTGCGCTTCGTGCGTACTGCCCGCAATCGCATCAACGACTATTATGCCGAAAATTGCGCCTTGATAATCGAGCAGGCACGGAAACTCGTCACCCTTCAGCGATATGAGGAGGCGGCCAACTATCTTTCCGGTATTCCTGCCTCCGTGGCATGTCATGATCAGGCCTGCGTATTGCTTGAGGAGATAGCCCCCTATCTCAATCAGGTTCCCGACACTGTGGTGGTAGAGCGTGTGGTGGAGGTGCCGGTGGAACACATCGTGGAGATTCCGGCCGAGCCCGACACTGTAGTGGTTGAGAAAGTCGTGGAACGGCCCGTCATTATTGAACGGCCTTCCGTACCGGTGATTCCCCACAGCCCTGCCTCCCCATCCGCTCCGCGGCCGAAAATCACCATCGACGGTACGGAACTGGACTTCAAAGTGACGGGATGTACGGGCGACCTCTCCCGAGGACGAATAACAATCACCGCCAGAATCACAAATACCGATGTCCGCAACAGCAAGCCGTATGTATACTTCGGCAATGCCCTCACGGACAGCGGCACTGAACTGACCGACCTCATCATCAAGGAACGCAACTACCGGAGCGGCAACATATCGATGCCAGACGGTGTGCCCGTGACCCTCACTTTCGAAATCTCCGGTGTGAGGGAACAGTATGCTTCGCTCTCTTACGTGGAAATTAGCGTGCGTTCCATAAAAGTGTCAATACGCGGTCTTGACATAAAATGGCACTAACAACCGTAAAAACATGAAAAAACTATATTATATAGCCCTGCTGGCACTTTCGGTTTTTGCCATGCTGCCCGCTTCTGCCGGTGCCGAGAATAAGATAATTGACAAAAGCGCAAAAAAGACACCCGAATGGCTCACCGGTGCGGCGGACGGTTTCCTGGTGGTGACAGTGGAAGCGCCCTCGATAGCCGAAGCTCAACGTAAGGCACTCGATGAGGTTACAGAGCGTATAATCCGCTCTGTGGCCAGCAGTGTGAGTGTAGATCAGAAGAGCGAAATCTCCGAGACGGTCACAAATGGATCGGTAAGCTCGTCAACCGATACTTACACCCGCAATTCCCGCATCAGGTCGGCAAATCTGCCGTTTCTAAAAGGAATTTCCCTGTCGAGAGCTACCGATATATATTGGGTGAAACTCCGCGACAAGCGTACTAAGGCGGAGCATTACGAATATTCGGTGAAGTATCCGTACTCCCGTATGGACCAGCGGATGATTCAGGCCGAATTTGAAGATCTTGACGCCGAGAAAAGTGCCGAGCTAGACGCACTGGAACAGAAAATCGACAATATCACTTCTCTTGACGACATCAGTGCCGGTATGGCTGCCTGCGATGCATTGTCGGAATACTTCTTCGATAATGTGCGGGCCTCGAGGGTCAAAGCTTTGAAAACCCGTTATAACGGGTTGTACAAGACTGTCGGGGTACTCGGTGCTGTCACCGGGCCAGGAACCGCGGAATGTGCTCTGAGCGTGAACGGACGAGCTGTCCGCAGTGGGCTTGTACCCTCCGTAAGCTCCAATTGTGCCTCGAATATCAATGTGGTACCTTCGGACGGCACTTATCGGATCACCTACGACACCTCCGACTGTCTGCCTGACGAATACAACTATCTGACGGTCTCTTTCCGGGTACGCGGAAAGAAAGTAGAACACCGCATGTCGCTCAACGGCATTACATCCACGGATAAATTCTCCGTAGTTCCGGAAGGAAGTGTGACCCTAACTGCAGACTCTGTCTCGTCTGATGCAGCATTAATAACAGGTCTAAACATCCGCCTGACGCTCAACAACCGGGGCACCACTGATTTCGGAGTGAAAGCCCTCGAGCTAAATGTACCCGGACTGGCCGTTCCTGTGATTGTCGATGATCTGGATGCCGTCTACTCTTCACGCGGACTCGTTAAAATCAACTGCCGAGTGCAGGGGGGTATCAGACTTTCCGACTCGGGCGGCACATCGCGCCTGCTCAGCGGACGCATCATGCTCGTAAATCCTGTCACAGGTTCTATCGTAAGCACCCGCCTCTCCCTTCCGTTTACCAAAAACTGGTAAGCCTCACTCTCATTCATAAACCAATTATCAACATTGTCATGAAAAAAATCATCGCAATCATCACGACCATGTTATTGCTTATGGTCGGAAACGTTGACGCCGTCAGCGCCCAGCAGCTCACAAAACAGCAGGAAAAAGCACTTCAGAAAGATGTAAAAAAACGTGTGAAAGAACTGAAGAAAGCCGGATGGGAACCACTTGCAAGCACCCAGACCCTCGACTATGCCCTGCTCAAATACCGAACCTACATCGAATCGGACGAGGAAAACCGTATTCCAATCACTGGTATAGCCATCGGACGAAACAACAAGATTGGACGCGAGAATGCCATCCATTCAGGCATAGCGAGTTATGCCGGCCGTGCGAAGGCGCAGGTTGTAGGCAAAATGAAATCTGTGGTTTCATCCGATGCCAACAACAATTCGCAGGAAGAAATAGACCGCTTCGGAGCCGCTTATGAGTCGGGAGTGAACGCACGCATTTCCGGACTGGTGAAAGAGCATTTCGTGCTCGTACGCACCGCAAAGGACGGAACCCGTGAATATAACGTCTTCATGTCCATTGACGAGACAGCTGCCCGCAAAGCACGTGAGGAGGCCGCCCGCTCGGCCAAGGAGAAGACAGCTCTCGGAGATCTCTCACAAATGGTGGAAGAATTCATCGGCGAACCCGTTGCGCCCGAGGAATAATCATTCCCATTCATCTCTTTTTATGCAAATAAAATATCTTCCCTTATTTGCGCTGCTTGTCCCCCTTGCTGTACAAGCCGAGCCTCCCATGGATGACTTCGACGCCTTCATAACAGGCAGCATGAAGCAGTTCGATGCATTCATAACCGAGGCCAACCGCGAGTATCTCAACTTCATGCGCAATCCATGGAAAGAATATCAGGGAGAGAAACCTGCCGTAAAGCGTGTTACACCGGAGCCTGAAAAGGCCCCGGTGTTCAACCCGCAATCCCAGGAGAACAAAGAGCCTCCCCGCCGCCTGACTATTCGAGAGATTCTTGACCTTACCACAGCCGAAGGGAAGCAGGGCAAGACGGTGGATGCGACTCCTGTTTTTGATATTCCGGAGCCGTCCGCAGTCCCGGAACGTCTGCCTTCGGCAACTCCTCCATCCGGGTTCCGGAAACCGGACAGGCCTAAAAAAATCATAATACGCGACACCGTCAAAGCGCCACAGCCCTCACCCCTCATCAATCCCGACAGACGTCCTGCAAGCATCCCGGTAGACACTTCTGCCACCCGGCCGCAAAGCAGGCCCTCGCCGAAGCCGGCGTCACCCCGCAGCCAGGAACCGTTATATGCCGGCGGTCAAGGAAGGAAACGAATCAACTTCTTCGGGATTGATTATTATGTGAGCGACGGTCTTGACCATGCCGTAACGCTCACCGGGGTGAGTGAGGATGCCGTCACCGCGGCTTTCGAATCACTCTATACCGCCGACTACAAACCGCTTCTTGAGGACCTACGGACCCTCCGCGCCAACGACCTGCACAACGACTGGGCCTTATATCTTTTAGTCAAACAGATTTCCGAGATGTTTGCCGACCGTGACGAAAGTGTGGTGATGCGGCAGTTCCTCCTGAATTCGCTCGGTCTGCGTGCACGAGTGGCCCGGATGGCCGATACAGGTCGTCTTTCGCTATTGGTTGCCCCTACGGTGCAGTTATACGGCTGCCAATATGTAACTGACGGCGGCACGCGTTTCTACGATGTGGAGGCCTCGCGACCATATTCGTTCTACATGTGTCCCAAAGAAGCGCCTGACGCCCGGCGGAAAATTGACATGTCCATGTCACGGATGCCCCGTATGGGCGGTCAAAGAAAAAATGCCGTCCGCACGGCACCTCGTTTCGGCACCACCGTCCAGACCACTCTGCCGTTACAAAAGATGGAGTTCTATAACCACATTCCTCAGTGCGATTACAGCGTTTATGCCGATGCGCAGGTAGACAGCGAATTTTCCGAGCGACTCCTCTCGGCATTACGCCCGGCCATAGAGGGTAAAAACAAGAAAGAGGCAGCTAATATACTTCTCGATTTCTGTCAGAACGGTTTTGAATATGCCACGGATCCCCAGCAATTCGGCTATGAAAAGCCGTTTTTCGCAGAAGAATTGTTCTTTTACCCCAAATGCGATTGCGAAGACCGCTCGATTCTGTTCCGTTACCTTGTGAAATCGCTTCTGAACCTCGATGTCGTGCTTCTGGATTATCCCAACCATATAGCCACAGCCGTGAAGTTCGATGAGGATTATTCGGGCGATCATGTGATGGTCAATGGCCGGAAATACATCGTATGCGACCCAACTTACATGGGGGCCTCGATAGGCATGGCCATGCCACGGTTCAAAAACGTCGCCGCAAACGTACTGAAATTCTAATCCGTTCCTCTAACCTTTATTCTTCCTTTCCGACGCGCTTGGGGGCGTGGCGGAAAGGATTTTTGCTTCCAGGGGATTTACAACTTACTTTTTCCCATCATTCAGAGACCCCTTTAAAAAACCAAACGAGGAAATCGTTTCGCAACGTGTCCTCGCTTAGATAATAAACCAATCATTATCACATTTCTTGCAATGGAAAAAGTAACTTTGCTATGTACCTTATTAACACACGACCTTTCGTTTGGTTCATCACAGATAAAAAATTTTTTTGCTTTCAACTTTTTATTACCTTTACAAATCAAAGTTGCACGGCGTCGGCAAACATTATTTAACTATTCTGTGCGCCACTTTTGCACCACGTCGGCGTTATCTTTGTATCACAATCGTAGTAAATCAAATATTTAGATTAAAACATATAATCCCTATACTCCAAATGGCAAAGAAAGAAACCAAGACCAAAGCTCCCGTTGACCCCGCAAAGGCCAAACTCAGCGCGCTCACGGCAGCTATGGAACGCATAGAAAAGAACTACGGTAAAGGCGCCATAATGAAGCTTGGCGACGAGCATGTGGAGGACGTCGACGTGATTCCCACCGGCTCCATAGGCCTCAACTGGGCCCTCGGTGTGGGCGGATTCCCCCGCGGCCGCATCATCGAGATCTACGGCCCGGAATCGTCAGGTAAGACCACTCTTGCCATCCACGCCATTGCCGAGGCCCAGAAAGCCGGCGGAATCGCCGCGATTATCGACGCCGAGCATGCTTTCGACCGCTTCTATGCCGAGAAACTCGGCGTGGACGTGAACAACCTCCTCATCTCCCAGCCCGACAACGGCGAGCAGGCCCTCGAGATTGCCGAGCAGCTCATACGCTCCGCCGCAATCGACATTCTGGTGATTGACTCCGTGGCCGCTCTTACGCCCAAGAGCGAAATCGAAGGCGATATGGGCGACCGCAACGTGGGCGTGCAGGCCCGGTTGATGTCGCAGGCCATGCGCAAGCTCACCGGCAGCATATCGCGCACCAACACCACCGCCATATTCATCAACCAGCTGCGCGAGAAAATCGGCGTGACGTTCGGCCCGTCGGAAACCACCACAGGCGGCAACGCCCTGAAGTTCTACGCCTCCGTGCGCATCGACATCCGCTCCAGCACCACAATCAAGGACAAGGAAGAGGTACTGGGCCGCCACACCAAGGTGAAGGTGACCAAAAACAAGGTTGCGCCCCCCTTCAAGCGCTGCGAGTTCGACATCATGTTCGGCGAAGGCATATCGCGCTCAGGCGAGATCATAGACCTCGGCGTGGAATACGGCATAATCCAGAAGAGCGGCTCATGGTTCAGCTATGGTGGCACGAAGCTCGCCCAGGGCCGCGACGCCGCCAAGCAGGTGATCAAAGATAATCCCGAGCTTGCCGACGAACTCGAAGCCAAGATTATGGAAGCCCTCGGCAGCGGCAACCATCCCGCCTCAGCAGGCTCCAAACCGGCAAAATCGGCCGCTAAAAAAACGACCGGCGATGACGCCGACGAAGATATCGACATCGACGACATAGACCTCGACGAATCCGACACTGACGACCTCGACCTCGACGGCATCGACGACGACTTCTCCATCGAGACCAACCCCTAGGACTGACCCCGAGCCCGACCGTCATCAGCTCCGGCCGAAGTCCCGGAAGACTCTGAGTGCTCCGAAGTCCCCTCCTTGAGTCCTTCCCTTGTTGGCTCCCCCATATTTCCGCGAACTGCCCCGCGCAATTCGCGGAATTTTCGTATATTTGGCCAAATTTTCAATACCATCAACCATTTTCCCATGAAAAAAACCATCATCCGCCTCATTCTCGCGGCAGCAGTTGTGGCCCTCGGCTTCGCTCAGACCGCATGCACAGGCAAATCCAAGACCGACTCGGAAGCCAAGGCTAAAGTCGACTCCGTTCATCCCCGCATCATCATCGCCTACGTTACCTCAGGCTCCGACGTGATGCCCGACCCCAACTCGATGACACACATCAACTACGCCTTCGGCCACGTGAACCAGACATTCAACGGCATCGACGTAGCAAACCCCGACCGTCTCCACCAGATTTCCGCCCTCAAGCAGCAGAACCCCGACCTTAAGGTAATCCTCTCCGTAGGCGGATGGGGCAGCGGCCGATTCAGCGAAATGGCAGCCGACTCACTCAACCGTGCATCCTTCGCAGCCGACGCAAAGCGCGTGATCGACGAGTTCAACCTCGACGGCATCGACATCGACTGGGAATACCCCACAAGTTCAAGCGCAGGCATCTCCTCGTCGCCCGACGACACTCAGAACTACACCCTCCTCATGCGCGACCTCCGTTCAGCCATCGGTCCCGACAAGCTCCTGACGCTCGCCACCCCCGGCAACGCCCGCTTCTACGACTTCCCGGCAATCCTTCCCTACGTCGACTTCATCAACATCATGAGCTACGACATAGGTACCGCAGCCGCTCACAAGCATCAGGCACCTCTCTACGAATCAGAGCACACCCGCCTCACAGCCGATCAGGCCCTCAAAGCTCACCTCGAGGCCGGTATTCCCAAGGACAAGCTCACCCTCGGTCTTCCCTTCTACGGCCGCGGAGCATACGAATATCCCGACTATATGGACTACAAAGACTTCAAACTCCTTGACTCCTGCACCATTGTCTGGGACGAAAAAGCACAGGTTCCCTACATTGCAAACTCCAAAGGCGAGCTCGTAATGGGCTACAACGACCCCCGTGCCATCGAAATCAAATGTAAATACATCCTCGACAACGACCTTCTCGGAGCAATGTACTGGGAATACACCTGCGACGACGCCCAGGGCACCCTCCGCAAAATCGTCACCGACTACATGATGGGACAGAAAGGCCTTGACTACCAGCAGGCCCCCGCCGAGCACTATGTCCC
>VSPV01000062.1 GCA_009775605.1 Paramuribaculum sp. | reverse complement strand
CCTCCCCGAAATCTACCCCCACGGCCTCGAAGCCTTCTAAGAGGCCTGTATATAGGCCCTATACGCCCTATTGGCCCTATAATATAAAAGGAGTGCCCTCCGGAAAATTCCGGAGGGCACTCCTTTTATAGTTTATTCGGTAAGATCACTCTTCGTTGCGGGGCTGGCGGGGTCCGCGGTCGCCGCGCTCACGACGGTCACCCCCTTCGCGACGGGGACGACGGTCACCGCGGTCGCCGCGCTCTCCACGGGGCTGACGCGGTGCGCGCTCACGCTCCACATAGCCTTCGGGCTTGGGAAGAAGCGCACGCATCGACAGACGGTATTTGCCGGTCTTCTTGTCGATTTCTATGAGCTTCACTTCCACCTCGTCGCCTTCCTTGAGTCCGGATGCCGACATGTCGTCAAGACGGTTCCAGGAAATCTCCGAGATGTGCAGAAGGCCGTCGCGGTTGGGCATGAACTCCACAAACGCTCCGAATTCCAGTATGGAACGCACCTTGCCTTTGTAGACCTTGCCTTCTTCGGGAAGTTCCACTATGGCGTTGATCATGGCGAGAGCCTTGTCGATTGACTCCTTGTTGGAAGCGGCAACTTCTATGTAACCGCCATCCTCTATTTCGTCGATGCTTACGGTGGCTCCGCTCTCCTCCTGGATACCCTGGATCACCTTTCCGCCCGGGCCGATTACGGCACCGATAAGCTCCTTGGGTATGAGCATGGTGACGATACGGGGCACGTGGGGCTTGTAGTCCTCGCGCGGTGCGGGTATGGTATCATTGATAATGCCGAGTATGTGGAGGCGTCCGTCGCGGGCCTGGTTGAGGGCGCGCTCGAGAATCTCATAGCTGAGTCCGTCGCACTTTATGTCCATCTGGGTGGCGGTGATACCGTCCTTGGTTCCTGTCACCTTGAAGTCCATGTCGCCCAGATGGTCCTCGTCGCCGAGAATATCGCTGAGGATAGCATATTTGGTACCGTCGGAAATCAGGCCCATTGCAATGCCGGCCACAGGCTTCTTCATCTTCACGCCGGCGTCGAGCAACGCGAGGGTTCCGGCACACACGGTTGCCATGGAAGATGAGCCGTTCGATTCAAGAATGTCGCTCACAATGCGGCATACATAGGGGAAATCATCGGGGAACATGCTCTTGAGGGCGCGGTGGGCAAGATTGCCGTGGCCTATCTCGCGGCGTCCCACGCCACGCTGGGGCTTGGCCTCGCCGGTGGAGAAGGGCGGGAAGTTGTAGTGGAGCAGGAAGCGCTCGCGGCCCTGGTTGATTACGTCGTCCACAATCTTCTCGTCGAGCTTGGTGCCGAGGGTCACTGTGGCGAGAGCCTGGGTCTCGCCGCGGGTGAACACTGCCGATCCGTGAGGGCCGGGAATATAGTCCACCTCGGCCCAGATAGGACGTATTTCGGTGGTCTTGCGGCCGTCGAGACGCATTCCTTCGTCGAGCACGCAGCGGCGCATTGCCTCTTTCTCAACGTCGTGATAGTAACGCTTTACGAGCGGAGCTTTCTCCTCGCGCTCCTCTTCGGGAAGTGATTCTATGTATTCCTCGCAGATGGCATCGAAGCTGTCGTTGCGCCAGTGCTTGTCGGCGCTGCCGGCCTTGGCTATGGCGTAGGCCTTGTCGTAGCACTTGTCGTGCACGTCCTTGCGAAGATCCTCGTCGTTCACCTCGTGGCAGTATTCGCGCTTCACAGTGGCTTTTGCCTCCTCGGCAAATTCCATCTGAGCCTTGCACTGCTCCTTGATGGCGTCGTGGGCGGCCTTCAGGGCTGCCAGAAGTTCCTGCTCGGAAACCTCGTTCATCTCGCCTTCCACCATCATGATGTTGTCGTAGGTTGCGCCTACCATCAGGTCCATGTCGGCTTTCTCAAGCTGCTCGAAGGTGGGGTCGATCACGAATTCGCCGTTTATGCGGGCCACACGCACCTCAGAGATGGGGCCGTTGAAGGGGATGTCGCTCACGGCAATCGCGGCTGAGGCTGCGAGGCCGGCGAGAGCGTCGGGGATATCGACGCCGTCGGTCGAGAAGAGAGTGATGTTTACGAATGTATCTGCGTGATAATTATCTGGGAAAAGCGGGCGCAGAACGCGGTCTACAAGACGCGATGTCAGGATTTCGTAGTCGGAGGCACGGCCTTCGCGTTTGAGGAATCCGCCGGGAAAACGCCCGAACGATGAAAATTTCTCTTTGTACTCTACTGTCAGGGGCATGAAGTCAACGCCCTCGCCGGCTTCCTTGGCTGATACCACGGTGGCCAGCATCATGGTGTTGCCCATGCGCAATTCTACCGCTCCATCGGCTTGTTTGGCCAGCTTGCCGGTCTCCAGCGTGATGGTGCGGCCGTCGGGTAGCGCGATGGTTTTTTTAATTGGATTAAGCATAAACTTTCTTATTGTTTTCTATTTTCGTAGTCTTCTCAAAAATTCGCACAAAGTTACCAACTATTTATGAGATATTTAACGAAATTCCTAATTTTGTGACCTCTTTTTCGACACTCCCGGGCATCTTTTTGCCTTTTTTGAGTGTTATTAAATAAAAATTTCACTTTTTATACACCTTTTCCCGTCATTTAACCTCATTTTCACAGATGTTCGGATTCAAGATCTCCCGCACCCCCCGACCCAAGTTCCGTATAGGCCTCGCCCTCAGCGGCGGCGGCGCAAGAGGCTTCGCACACCTCGGTGCAATCAAGGCCCTCGACGGAGTGGGGCTGAAACCGGATATCATCGCCGGAGTGAGCGCCGGTTCCGTAGTGGCCACAATGTATTCCGCGGGAATCCGTCCCGACGAGGTGTTTGAAAAGTTCAGTTCCGCGAAATTCTCCGATTTCTGCGAGTTCAATGTGCCACGCACCGGTTTTTTCAATCTCGGAAGATTCCGGAAGTTTATCGAGGACAACGTCCCCTACCGCAACATCGAGGATCTCCCCGTGCCGACCGTAGTGTGCGCCACCAACTACGATACCGGCCGCCCTGTCGCTTTCACCAAAGGCAATCTCGCCGAGCGCGTGGTGGCCTCATGCAGCATCCCCATAGTGTTCGATCCGATGGTGATAGACGGCGTGCGCTACGTTGACGGCGGTCTGCTCCACAATCTTCCCGCATGGGCCATACGCAATAAATGCCGCTTCCTCATCGGCGTGAACTGCTCCCCTCTCGCGCCCCCTCCCGAGAAAAAAGGCATTGTGTCGGTAGCGCTCCGCAGCTATGAGCTCGTCACCAAGACCAACGCTCTCGGCGACATGGCCCTCTGCGACATGATTGTGCGCACCGACGACATTGCCCGTTACAAGGTGTTCGACCTCAAAGGCATAGAGGATGTCTACGAAAGCGGTTATCGCGACACCCTCAATTTCCTCAAAAAGCACGGCATAAGATCACGCGACTAAATCCCATTTCGTGTGACCGATTGCACGGGTTGGCCGTTTTTGCTATATTTGCAGAACAACCAACAACATATCTCACCATGAAAACCAGATTACTGTCGGCGGCGGTGCTGTGCGCCGTGCTACATTTTTCGGCCGGAGCCGTCTCTCCGGGTCTCAATGAAGCTTACAGCAAAGAAACTTTCACTGACAGCGCAGGCACTGTGCTCCCCTACCGCATGCTCAAGCCCGAAAACATTAAGCCGGGCGAAAAATATCCTCTTGTGGTGTTCCTTCACGGCGCGGGCGAGCGCGGCGACGACAACGAGTCGCAACTGTTCCACGGCGCCTCGGTTTTCTCCAATCCCGTCAATATGGAGCAGTTCCCGGCGTTCGTGATTTTCCCGCAGTGCCCTGCCGGAAGCAGCTGGGCCAGATACGACAAGAAGAGCTCTTTCTCCGACAATGCCGTGACCGCGCCCGAAAGCGCTAACGAAAAAGCCGTGCTCAGTCTTGTAGCAAAGCTCGTGGACGAATTTCCTGTCGACACATGCCGTCTCTACATCACCGGCCTTTCCATGGGCGCCATGGGAACGTTTGACATAGTGTGCCGCCACCCCGACATGTTTGCCGCCGCTGTACCCATTTGCGGCGCGGTAAACCCCACCCGTCTGGCCGCCGCGAAGAATGTCAAATTCCGCATATACCATGGTGCCAACGACGATACCGTGCCCACAATCTGGAGCCGTAAGGCCTACCGGGCGCTTCGCGATGCCGGGGCCGATGTGGAGTACATAGAGTTTGCAGGCACGCCCCACGACTCGTGGAACCCGGCTTTCAACCTCACTGACTACCTCCCGTGGATGTTCACCCAGAAGAAGAACTGACCCTGCCCCGCACTCCGCTCCTTTGATTTTCACACCCAGCATTCTTATCGGTCGATAATGCGCCGGGCTATTTCATGCAGCCTCTTGTCCGCAAGAAGCCGCGAAAGGGTCTTTGCGGCCTCGCGTAAATCCGACTCGGGATGAAGGTTCTCCGTGACGCTTTTTGCCTCCACAAGCATCATGAACAATGCCCCGAGCGTTGTCAGCCAGGGCAACGCCGGAATGCCCAGCCCCACCGTGGACTGCAGGCTGATGGCCGACAGAGCCACAATCACATCCACAAGCGTAAGCGAGAGAAGCGTGGCGAGATAGCGCAACGCCTTGTCGACAGTGCGTCTGTATCCGCGCGACGTCCTCGCCCTGCCGCATCGCGCGGCCTTGCGAAGCCCGCTGTGCAGGTCGACGGCCACGGCCGCCACCATGCCAACGTAATCCGCGGCGAGGAGTGTAAGCAACCACGCGATACTTTTAAGGGTTTCAGAAGAAAGATGAAGATTTTCCATAGCGATGTTTCTTTTAAGGTTTCACACCGCTAAATTAACCCCGGATTCCCCCGGAAGGTCAACCAATCGTCACTTTTCTCCTTATAATTTAGGAGACGAAATAGTCTCAGGAGGCGAACCCGGCCAGACGCGCCAGATATTTGCCGATAATGTCGAATTCCAGATTCACAAGCGAGCCCTCCTGAATATTGCGGAAGTTGGTGTGCTCGAGCGTGCAAGGGATGATCGCAACCCTGAAAGAGTCGCGCTCCGAGTCGCACACAGTCAGGCTCACGCCGTTCACCGTCACCGACCCCTTCTCCACCGTCATGTAGCCCTTGGCGGCAAGTTCGGGAGTGATATTGTAGGTAAACCGGAAATATTTGCTGCCGTCCACTTCCTCCACTCCGGTGCATGTGGCCGTGCAGTCCACATGGCCCTGCACTATATGGCCGTCAAGCCGCCCGTTCATCATCATCGAACGTTCCAGATTCACCAGCGACCCCTCGGTGAGAAAGCCCAGGTTGGAGCGGTCAAGTGTCTCCTGGATAGCCGTCACGGTATAGGATGAATCCTCAGGATGAAGTTCCACCACAGTCAGGCACACACCGTTGTGTGCCACCGACTGGTCTATCTTAAGCTCGTTGGCGAATGAGCATTTCACTCTCAGATGGCGGTTACCGCCTTCATCGTGCACGCCCGTCACAAGGGCAGCCTCTTCTACTATTCCTGAAAACATATTTCGGTGTTTTTTCAATATAATTGCTGTTACTATCACAAATATACGGATTTATTCCATATATTTGCGAACGACCTTAATCTAAAACAAGAGTATGCTTAAACGTATTTTCATTTTCATCACACTCCTTGGCGCATTGAGCGCTTCAGCCCAGTCCATAATGGTCGGCGGCAAGCTCCTGCGCGGCGAATTCAATGCCAACGCCGGTCTGAACACCGACGGCTACCAGATAGGACTCGGCATAGGATATTTTCCCTCCGACTGTTTCGGCTTACGTTTCACCATTGACACCAACGCCGAGATAGAAGCCTTCGACGACTGCGACTGCTGGAGCAACCCCGACGACTACACCATCCGTCTGCGCTTAACTCCCGCGCTCGTGTTCCGCACACCCCGCATCATTCCCTTCCGTGAACCCGACTCGGGAATGTCAATGTTCGCCGAACCAGGCATTACCTTCTCTCCCGGAGCAAGCGGGAGCAAGGACGCGCGCACCGTATGCTGGGACTTGAAAGCCGGTTTCAATTTTCAGTTCGGTATAGGATTCTTCACACTCGGATATGAATGCACCAATTTCTCCCTATATTCGGGACGTCCTTACAGCCATTACGACCAGCCTGTGGATACCGACCGACTCACTCACTCCGTCTATGCAGGTTTCGGCATAAAATTCTGAAAAAACCAGTTCTGAAAAAACGACGGCGGCCGGCTACCCGAAAATCCGAGGTAACCGGCCGCCGGTTATATTATCCGACGTGTTTATCAGTCGATGTTGGGATTAAGAGTGTGCCACTCGCTTACGGGGGGCAGAATACCCATGCTGATAATTTCATCGCGCATCTTGCAGAGGTGCTCGTAGCTTGCCTGCAGGGTTGCCATTTCGGCGGGAGTGCCTACGATGGATTTTGCGTATACGCCGTCCTTGGTAACGCAGGTAGGCATAGCCATCATCACGTGGTTGAAGCGTGCGGTGTCGGCATAGCATCCTACAGGATATTCAAACTCTTCACCACCCATAGCTGCCTCTATCATCTTGATGGAGAGGTAAGCGGGGCTCTGGAAGGAGCTGCGGCGACGGAGCTCGATAATCTTGGCACCGCCCTGGGTAACTTCCTTCTGCATCTGCTCCCATTCGATTTCGCTGAGACCCTTTCCGTTCACTTTCTCCTTGGCGGCGATGATGTCGGTGAGTTTCACGCCGTCAACGGTGGTAGGAGTTGCGAAGACAGCCATCTTTTCGCCGTGGCCGCCGTAGGTATAAGCATTCTTTACCACGCTCTGGCTTACGCCGAAGTGCTGGGCGAGAGCTTCTTTGAGACGGGTCGAGTCAAGAGCGGCGAGAGTAGCCACCTGGTTGGGCTTCAGACCGCTGTGGATAAGAGCTACAAGACCGGTGATGTCGGCGGGGTTGAAGATAACCACGAGGAATTTTGCGTCCGGGCAATACTTCTTGATGTTCTGACCAAGCTCCTCGGCCACCTTCGAGTTGCCTACGAGAAGATCCTCACGGGTCATGCCTTCCTTACGGGGAGCACCGCCCGAAGAGATGATGTATTTGGCGCCGGTGAATGCCTCGGCGGCATCGGTGGTGCTGGTGATGTTGGCTTCGTCAAAGCCGCACTGACGCATTTCCTTTGCCACGCCCTCGGCGCTGAAAACGTCATAGAGGCAGATGTTGGGAGTAAGGCCGAGCATAAGTGCTGTCTGGGCCATGTTGCTGCCGATCATGCCGGCAGCGCCTACAATCACGAGTTTGTCGTTGGTTAAAAATTTCATAATACGTTTGTTTAGAGGTTATGTTGTTCTTGAATTCTGGACGTTTTTTAACTGTGAGGCACTCCCTCCGGAGCGCTCACTGCATCGGCAAGCCGCGCCATCTCCTGAAGGTCGCCCTCTTTCATTGAGGAATGTATGGTCACCACCGGCTCCAGGAACTCCATTCCGGGCTGTTCCTCAAGCATCTTGCGCATCACCGAGGCCGCCACGGGCGCCCAGGTGCCGTTCTGCACCAGCGCTATGCGGCGGTTGCGGATACCTTTCGACACAAGACGGTTCAGGAAGTTCTTCATTGCGGGATATACTCCGGCGTCGTAGGTGGGAGCGCAGAGCACTATGGTACCGTAGCGGAACGCGCGCCCCACGGCCTCCGAGGGCTCGCTCACGGTAAGGTCGGCGGTATACACCTCGCCACAGTCGCACTCGCGCAGCATCTCAGCCAGCCGGAGCGCGCACGCCGCGGTATTACCGTAGATGGAGGCGTAGGCCACCATCACTCCGCGCGTTTCAGGCGTATAAGTGCTCCAGCGGTTATAGAGGTCAATCTCACGCTCAACCGGCGCTTTGAGCACCGGCCCGTGAAGCGGAGCGATATACCGGATTTCCAGACCGGATACCTTCTTGAGCAGCGACTGCACCATAGGGCCGTATTTTCCCACTATGTTGCAGTAATACCGCCGTGCCTCGTCAACCCAGTGCACAGGGTCATACTGTATCGAACCGAACCGGCCGAAACCGTCGGCTGAAAACAACACCTTTTCGGTCTCGTCGTAGCTCATCATCACCTCCGGCCAGTGGATCATCGGAGCGGCGATAAAACGCAGACTGTGCGTTCCCGCCTCGAGGATATCCCCTTCTTTCACGGCGCGCGTGCGCCCTGAAAAGTCAAAACCGGGGTGGAAATTGGCAATCATGTCCAGGCATTTCTGCGAAGCCACAAGCGTGCAGCCCGGCCAGTGTTCAAGAGCCGCCACTATGTTGGCTGAATGGTCAGGCTCCGCATGATGGGCCACAAGCCAGCGCGGAGCATCTCCGCCCGTAGCCTCCTCGGTCTGTCTTATCCATTGTTCTCCGAATCCGGCCTCCACGCTGTCGAGCACAGCGATATCGCCGCTCCCGCCCAGCAAAGCATACGAATTGTAGCTCATGCCGTGAGGAAGCGCATACTGATTCTCAAACAGCCGTGCATCGGGGTCGTCGACCCCGACCGAAACAATCGTGTCACTGATATTGGAAATCATCTCGGTATTACATCACAATGATTGTCAAAGATAATTACAATTTTTGATATTGTAAAGTTCAATTTGTTCCCGTCAATTTATTTGTGCTTTTTTCCCTTATTCGCGACGGTTTTCCCCGGCCTCGGGACGCAAAGCGTAGGTGTTGCGCAGCTTCTCGAAATCGCCCGGTTCACGCCGCAGAGCCTCGCTGTCGGCCACAGGATCGTAGCTTTCGGCTATTTCCTGTGCTGTCAGGCCGTCGGGAGCATACGGGGCGACCGGCTCGTCGATAGTGAGCCGCGGCAGTCCGAAATGGCGGCAGATAGCATCCAGGGCCATCTGTGAGGCCCGCGCCTTTCCGCTGTGCGAGTATCCGGCGATATGCGGAGTGGCCACAAACGCCTTCCGCAGAAGTTCGCGTGAAATCTCGGGCTCTCCCTCCCAGCAGTCTATGGCGGCTTTGCCAACAAGGCCGCTGTCAAGGGCGGCAAGGAGCGCATGATTGTCAACCACCGGCCCGCGGGCGGTGTTGATTATCAGCGGCTGCTTCCTCAGCAGGCTGAAGAAACGCTCGTCGGCCAGATGCCAGGTGGCGTCTTCTCCCACGCGCGTCATGGGCACGTGGAAGGTTATCGCGTCAGCCCGGGCGGCAACGGTGGCAAGGTCAGTGAAACCGCCCCCCTCGGCTCTCTGCCGGGGCGGGTCGCATTCGAGAACCTCCATTCCTGCCTGACGTGCCCAGCGCGACACTATGGAGCCTACATGACCCACGCCCACAACTCCCAGCGTGCGTCCCGACAGGTCGGGCCCGAAAGCGGCCACAAGCGTGGATATCACATACTGCGCCACGGCGGGAGCATTGCATCCCGGAGCATTTGCCACTTCTATGCCGGCGCTGCGGCACCATTCGCAGTCCACATGGTCAAGACCTATCGTGGCCGATGCCACGAGCGTGCACCGCGATCCTTCGAGCAGCGAGGCGTCGCAGCGGGTGCGTGTGCGCGTCACCAGCGCGTCGGCATCAGCCATCGCCGCGCGGTCAATCTCACCGGCAGCCAGCTCTGTCACCGTTATTCCGGCAGCCCGGAGCGTGGCCGCTATGAAGGGAACATTACGTTCCACCACTATTTTCAAATCCATAGATTCCATATATACAGCACCGCGCATACACCTGCAAGCGAAAGCACCCAGATGTAGCTGCGGCGTTCATAGTTTATCCTGAAAAACAATGCTGTCTGAACGGCCGTGAAGCACATCAGAGGAGGAAGATAACTGTCCGGAGCACCGAAACACACCACGGCGAGCACCATCGTGGCCACGGTCATGGACGCCATCAGGCCGTTGAGGGCGCGCGCACGCGCATTATAACTGTAAACGCGGTAGAGATTGTGCATCAGCATCATCATGCACCACACCAGCATGAACGCCACAGTAGCGGCCAGCGGACTGAGAAAATCTCCCGTCAGGAACATCGACGGCGAGAACCACACGTCGGGCAGGTAAAGCTGCCGGAAACCCTCGGGATGGAAACCGAGCATAAGCCAGAACGGGGCAAGGATGCCGAGAATCGTGGCCACGACCGTGCGCAGTGTGAAGCTGCGCATCTGTATGCATCCGGCGAGAAGCACCGGCAGATATATCAGTGCCGCAGCCTGCGCGAATGAGGCTGCGGTGCATAGGAAAAACACCAGAAACACGGTCTGCGTACGCTCCGGCCGCTGATAGCATGAATAGAGCAGAGCTGTCACTATGAGTGCCAGAAGGGCAAGCACCGTTCCAGGGACAAAACGCGCCGATATCTCAGGCACCGAACACTGCATCAGAAGATACAGACCTCCCAGCAGCACCGACGATGTTCGCAGAAGATTGAAAGTACGGTTCACCAGCACCATCATCACAGCCACGGCTATCATCGCCACAGCCGAAAGCGCCAGCGACAGCTCGGCAGACATGGATGGCAAACCCGAGTGCAAAAGCAGACCGCCGAAGTCAGCCGAAGCATCTGCGACGTCACGGAACATCCCGCCGAGCGCGGCGAGGCCGGCGCCACCGAGTCCCAGCGCTCCTATAAGCAGAGCGCCTCCCCGGGAGCGGAGAAAACGCGATATGTCTTTTTCCTTCCCGGTCATTCCCTCGGCCGGTTTATTTCAGATTCATCAGGTCGCGGCCTATATCGCGGCGGAAATATTTGCCCTCGAAGTCCACGAGGTCCACCGACTTAAAGCTGCGCCCCACGGCATCGGCTATGTCCTTGCCAAGTGAGCTCACGGCGATAACACGTCCGCCGGAGGTTACCACAGTGCCGTCGTCGAGTTTCTTCGTGCCGGCATGGAACAGTATGGAGTCGGTCACCTTGTCAAGGCCGGTAATCACCTTGCCCTTGGGATAGCTTCCGGGGTAGCCGCCGCTCACAATCATCACCGTTGCGGCGGTGGCGGGATTGTGGCGGAGCGGAAGGTCGCCTAAATCACCCTCGGCCGCAGCTTTCATGAGCTGCACCAGGTCGGAATCCACGCGCAGCATCACGGCCTCGGTCTCGGGGTCGCCCATGCGCACGTTGTATTCTATCACCATCGGCTCTCCCTCCACGTTTATGAGGCCGAGGAATATGAAGCCACGGTAGATGATGCCTTCTTCAGCAAGCCCCTTTACGGTAGGCTCTATGATGCGTTCGGTAACTTTGCGCATGAACGTCTCGTCGGCGAACGGCACGGGGCTGATGGCGCCCATACCTCCGGTATTGAGACCGGTATCGCCCTCGCCTATGCGCTTGTAGTCCTTCGCTACGGGGAGTACACGGTAACCGCCGTTGCCGTCGGTAAGCACGAATACCGAACATTCTATGCCCTTGAGGAATTCCTCTATCACCACCGTTGCCGATGACTTGCCGAACATACCTCCCAGCATCTCGCGCAGGGCCTTCTTGGCCTCATCGAGCGAGTCGATTATCAGCACTCCCTTTCCGGCCGCAAGGCCGTCGGCTTTCAGCACATAAGGGGGCTTGAGTTCTTCCAGAAAGCGGCATCCTTCCTCGGCGGTCTCCTGCGTGAAGGAGCGGAAACGGGCTGTGGGAATGCCATGTGCGGTCATGAAACGCTTTGCGAAGTCCTTGCTGCCCTCAAGCTGTGCGCCGGCTTTCGACGGGCCTACCACGAGCAGTCCGGGACGTTTCCCGGCAAAGTAGTCGTAGATGCCGGCCACCAGGGGGTCTTCGTTGCCCACCACCACCATGTCAATACCGTTGGCGCCCACAAAGGCTTCCACGGCCTCGAAATCGAGAGGCGAGAGAGCCACATTGGTGCCGTAGGCTCCGGTGCCGCCGTTGCCGGGAGCTATGAAGAGTTTGTCACAAAGTTCGCTTTGGCTTATTTTCCAGGCCAGAGCCGATTCGCGGCCGCCTGAACCGAGCAGAAGAATGTTCATATATTATCGCAAGTTATTCGTTATTATCGTTTTCTGCGCCTTGATTTCCCTGCGCGCCCGGGCGTTTCCAGCCGCGGCGCGGACGCATCATCGGGCCTTCGCTTTTGGGGAGCGAAGGCTTGCGGCCTATCAGGCTTTTCAGAGCGGCCTCGTTGCGGCGGCGTGCCAGCGGATTCTCCGAGAATTCCTCGCGGGAAATCTCGCGGCGTTCCTTACGGTCTTTTTTGCGGTCCTGGCGGTTTCCGGCATGATAGCGTTCCTCGAGGGCCGACAGCTTGCGGCCTTTGTCGGCCGAACGGTGCTCCTTGCCTCCCATGCCCGAACGGCGTGCGTCGGCAGCCCATTTCTCATCGCTCTTGTAGCGGAATTTCGGCTTGCGGTCGGCACCGGCACGGTCACCTTTCAGCTTGCCGCCTTCGGAGCGGAAATCGCGCATGTTGCCGTCGAATATTATATACTCGCGCAGCTCGCATTCCAGCGATCCGTTGAGCAGAGGCATCTTGACCGACGGTGCCAGGCCTATCTTGTGGAAGTATTCCTCGCGATAGCCGATTATCCAGGCGTGATATCCGCCGAACACATGCTTGAGCTTGCTTCCAAGGAGCGCGTATAGTCCCTCCATATCGTCCACGGAGATACGCTCGCCGTAAGGCGGATTGGTTATGAGCACACCGTCGGCCGGAGCCTCTTCCCACCGGGCGAGAGGTTTCACCTCCAGGTCGATATACTTCATCATGCCGGCGCTCTTTATGTTCTCGCGGGCTATGGCGATGGCCTTGGGCGAGATGTCGGCGCCTATTATGCGGTGGGTGAAGGTGCGTTCCTGCGAATCGTCGTTGTAGATTGAATCGAAAAGTTCGGCGTCGAAATCAGGCCACGATTCGAAAGCGAAACGGCGGCGGTAGATTCCGGGATAAGTGCCGGTGGCTATCATTGCGGCCTCGATGAGGAATGTGCCGCTGCCACACATGGGGTCCACCAGCGGACAGTCGCCGCGCCAGCCGCTTTTGAGTATTATGCCGGCGGCAAGCACCTCGTTTATGGGCGCCTCGGTCTGAGCCACACGGTAGCCGCGCTTGTGGAGCGACTCGCCCGACGAATCAAGCGAGAGCGTTACGCGCTCACCCGAGATATGCACATTGATCATAACATCGGCATCCTGCAGCCTTACGCCGGGACGCACGTCAGGGCCCAGACGGTCGCGGAACCAGTCGACGATGGCATCCTTCACCCTGTAGGTCACGAAACGCGAGTGGGTGAATTCCTCCGAATTCGCCACCGTGTCGATGGCGAAAGTCTTGTCGGGCGACAGCACCTTGCTCCACTCGAATTCCTTCACGCCCTCGTAGAGCGCGTCGGGAGTGTCGGCTATAAACTTATATATCGGCTTGAGAATCCGCAATGCCGTGCGGCAGCACAGGTTGGCTTTGTACAGCATCTCCAGGTCTCCTTCAAATGAAACCATGCGGAGCCCGGGCTCTACATTCAAGGCTCCGAGATCGCGGAGCTCCTCTGCCAGCACATCTTCCAGCCCCTGGAAGGTCTTGGCTACCATTTCAAACGTTTGCATACGGCTTATTACGGTAAAAATGTCAATGATTATTCTGCAAAAGTACCAAAAAGAAAACAATTCCGAAATCTATTCCCCCATTTCATTCACCCCGATAGAAAATAAAAATATCGAATCGTTTATGGAAAAATCAAAAGGCCAATTCTTTATTTGGCAATATCCATCCAATTTATCCATTTCTATGCCGGATTATTGACAAGGGTTTCGATAAAAGGTGTTATCCGCTTCAGATATTCCTCTTTCTTATACAGATTGTCTACATAATAATCCGGTATTGACGAATATCCGAATTTGGCTCCAAGTACGGAACATGCTATTGCCGAATTGGTATCAGCATCACCTCCTTCGTTAACTATAGCCAATAAACCTGATTTAAAGTCCCGGGCGTGAAAATATGCCCATAATGCGGCCGACAAAGTTCGGTATGTATATGCGAATGTATCATAATCCGCAAGATTAAGCTTAGATATATCGTCATTTGAGAAAGCGGAGACAATCCACTTCCTACATTCCCCGTCGTATTTATCACCTATCTGACATAAATCCTCTACAGACAGCGGTACATCGTTGTTGTACACAATATTATGAATAAGACGGGATATTATCACACACGAAGCGACACACCGTGGATCATAATGCGTCATTTTACAAACTATGCTTGCATTCTCATCTGTTTCATACGGCCATAAGCCGATAATAGAAGTCCGCATCAATCCTCCGTTAGGGGCACTATTCTTTCCTTTTAATTCCCAAACCATTTTGGCAACGGAAACAGGGTCAACTTTATAAACAGGAGGAGCAAAGCTTAAAACTTTACTTGTCAGTATTCCGCAGGTGAAACCCCACTTATCATAAAAGGAAAGAAAATGACGGGCTAAAGCTTCCGTGTTTATGCGGGCTAATGGATATTCCATGATACAATCTAATATTGAAAGCATCATTTCCGTATCGTCAGTCCACATCCCGATAGGCCACCCCATACGTCTTTTGTCCCGATAAAAACCATCGTATCGTTGCAGATTACAATTATAACCTGTTGGTTGAATTAAATTAGAGAATATTTTATCCGCCCAATCGGATGATGATTAACGAAATTGACATATTG
>VSPV01000061.1 GCA_009775605.1 Paramuribaculum sp. | reverse complement strand
TTTAGAAATGCCCTCTCCTTTAGCAGAGGCATTTTTGATGGGTATTCTTAACGGTTGTTATGAAACACCCTCTAAGTTTTTTCATCCGAAAGAATCAATCGGCAAAATCCACGGAAATTCCAAGCCGGAACGTGCGCGGATTCATGGGATAATGGGGCATCGAGAAATAATTCTTTCCGGTAAGCCCCTGGTTAATATGATCCATCACAACGAAGAAACGGGCTTTCTTAAGCTTCATGTTCGCATAAAGGCTCATATAGGGGTAATTGCCTACCTTGGTCTCATGCTGATTATAGAAGGCCATAGTTGCCGGCTGATATCCCGGGGCATAATATTTTGTGTAATAATCGCAATCAACTCCGAATTGCACATGAAGCACCCGCGCCACGGTAAACAACAGATAAAGATTGCTGTAGATGGAGAACTTCGGTAAGGAAACCACGTTTTCATCACTCGACGTCTGATAAGTAAGTCTGTTTCTCCAGTTAAGTATGCCTACGCTGAAATTCTGCTCGAGTGAAGCATTGAATATCTGCACGCTCCCGCCATGCTGCACAGGCATACAGTCGGAATTGAAATATATAAGATTCTGCACGTTCTGTGCGCTTACCGTAAGAGCAGTTCCGGTATGGGGAATATCAATCCGGCCTCCGAAACGCAGACGGCGCGTCTTTCCGAAATCATTTGACCATATAAAATGGTTGCTTACATACTGGCGCATCAGCAGTGGAGCGGTGCGATTGGAAAAATGACCGAATCCTGTCACTGTCACGGAATCGCCCAAAAGGCGGAAACGAGTGGAAACGTTGCCGTTTGCTATCACCTCGCCCGCGGCCTCTCCGGCCACTCCTATCTTACCATCTATATCATACCTGAGCAACGCTCCTCTCTGCTTTGTAAGCTGCACGCCGGCCCAGAGATAATTCTCCGTAGGCTCCGCCTTTAACTTTGAATCAAAAGGATACGGTGTGAGGCCCTCGGGACGAAGCGCTCCACTCAGCGCTATCGAATCCTCCACCTGACGGAAACGCCGCATCTCATGTGTGAGATAAGCCGCCAGTCCTGCCTTGGCATATTTGTGGAATCCTTCAAGGAGCGATATTCCAAGAGTATTGGATATGGAATAATATTTTGTGAACTCATCGGTACTCTCATTGCTGAAATAATGATTTTTCCAGAACTCTTTCTCCTGAGCGGAATTGGTGTTCAGGAATTTATGATTTGAATTCCGGTAATCGAAAGTCCACACGAAACTTGTCACAGGAATATAGGTGCGGTGTTCGACCGTATCGCTTGGAATGGTGTCATTTGGAGGTGTCACATGCCAATATCCCACCTTGTAACGGTGATTCATATAGAACTCGCCACCACGCAAGCGGTTATGCGCGTCGGAAAGATTCGTAGGAATGGTTTTGGTGTCGACCGAAGTCTGGCCGCCCTGAACCTGGGCCGGGTCGGTAATATACAGGTCGTCCGTAATTCCACCGTTTTCCTTATTAAGGCTGTTGTAGTGATTGAAAAAAGCCTGCCCCTCATACCTGTCGCCTATATAGCTGGCGGAGAATCCCCAGGTGAAATTCTTTACACTCTGATTGGCGTACGAACCCTTTGAATAGATATAATCCACATTGGCACCAATCTGCAGTTTGCTATTGACATTACCGGAAAACGTTCCTGTGAGATGGTCCTGAGTCGTTTCCCGTCCGCCGCCGGTTGAATAACTGAGAAGAGTCATGGGAATGCGGGTATTGTAAAACCGGTGGTTTCCCTGCATCGGCAGCCATGCCAGAAGAGCATCACGGAAAAAGAAGTCGCTCATCGGCGCTCTCTCGTCGAAAATCATATTTATACCCTCGCATCCATAATTTCCAGTAGACGCATAGGCTATGGAAGGAGAATACGGATTGACTATTCTGAAGTAATTATATAATGTGGTGTCTATGGTCGAAGGGGTATGGAGTCCAAGTGGGGAAAGAAGTTCCCACGCATAACTTGGAGCCACTACAGCCTTATTCGGCTTGGACGAGGAAACAGGCTGTGACTGGAGTCTGGTCTGAGCTTCCAGACCGGCGGCCACACTCACTGCGCACGCTAATATATAGAGCTTTTTCATTTCAAGAATTGGCATATAGGCGCAAATATAGATATTATTCGATTGATGCAAATATACGTAAAAATCGCGTGATTTATGTACCTTTGCGGTGAAAACCAAATTGACACCGACAGATGAATATAGTAGTGGTAGGAACCGGCTATGTTGGACTCGTTTCCGGAGCATGTTTCGCCGAAGTAGGTATCGACGTGACATGCGTTGATATAGATGCCGATAAAATCACCGCTCTTAAAGAAGGGAAAGTCCCGATATATGAACCAGGCCTTGAAAGCCTTGTGATAAGGAATATGCAGCAGGGACGCCTGCACTTCACCACAGATCTCTCCGAATGCATTCACGATGCGGAAGTTGTGTTCTGCGCCGTAGGCACTCCCCCTGACGAGGACGGCTCTGCCGATCTCTCTTACGTGCGTCAGGTTGCCCGTGAATTCGGAAACACCATAGAGCGTTACACGATATTCGTAACCAAAAGCACCGTACCCGTCGGAACTTCAAAAATAGTCGAGGCAGAGATTCTCAACTGCCTTTCGCGGCGTGGAATCGACGTGGAATTCGAAGTGGCCTCCAACCCTGAATTTCTAAAGGAAGGGGCTGCGATAAAAGACTTCATGTCGCCCTACAGGGTGGTGATCGGCTGTGAGAGCCCCAGAGCCAGAAAAGTGATGGAACGCCTCTACAGGCCATTTCTCCTGAACAATTTCCGCGTGATATTCATGGATATCGCTTCTGCCGAAATGACTAAATATGCTGCCAACTCCATGCTCGCCACGCGAATATCTTTTATGAACGACATTGCGAACCTATGCGAGCTTGTGGGTGCCGATGTCAACATGGTGCGCAAAGGCATCGGAGCTGACGACCGCATAGGCCGTAAATTCCTTTATGCCGGATGCGGATATGGCGGAAGTTGTTTTCCAAAAGATGTAAAGGCCCTTGCCAACACCGGCCGCGCCCACGGCTATGAGATGAAAGTGATAGAGGCTGTGGAGGAAGTGAACGAACGGCAGAAAGGAATAGTATTCCGCAAAATCGAGCGCGCGCTGGGGTCGGATCTGCGCGGCCGGAAAATAGCGATATGGGGACTGGCATTCAAACCAGAGACAGACGATATGCGGTGCGCTCCGTCTCTTGTAGTGATTGAGAATCTGCTCAAATCCGGTGCCTCGGTCACGGTCTACGACCCTGTGGCTATGGATGAATGCCGCAGAAGAATAGGCGATGCGGTAGAGTATGCCCGCGATATGTATGATGCCGCCAACGATGCCGATGCTGTAGCGCTGCTTACGGAATGGAAACAGTTCCGAGTGCCATCATGGCGCGTGCTCGCCAAGGCTATGCGCGGAAATCTGATTGTGGACGGCCGCAATATCTACGACCCGGCTGAACTCGCTGACGAAGGCTTCGATTACCACTGCATAGGTAAATAAAGAATCAACCAAATTATATCCGTTATGGAAAATTGGATAAAACTGTCGCTTCCCCATAAAAGCGGCACCGAAATGAAATATATAGAACAGGCATTTGCCGATGACTGGTTTGTTCCCCTGGGTCCGAACGTTGACGAATTCGAACGCCGTCTCTCTGATTTTGTCGGCGGACGTCCGGTTGTGGCGCTCTCTGCCGGTACGGCTGCCATCCATCTGGGACTTGTAATGCTCGGCGTACAGCGCGACGACGAAGTGATATGCCAGTCTCTGACCTTCGCAGCCTCTGCCAACCCAATAAAATATTGCGGCGCTAAACCGGTGTTTGTGGGAAGTGAACCGGAAACATGGAATATGTCGCCCGATCTCCTGCGCCAGGCGATAGACGACCGCATAAAACGCACCGGACGCAAGCCCAAGGCCATCATTGCGGTAGACCTTTATGGAATGCCCGCACGCCTTGACGAGATTGCGGCCATTGCGGCTGAACATGAAATCCCCCTGTTGGAAGACTCAGCCGAGGCAATGGGCTCTACGCTCGACGGCAAGATGTGCGGCACCTTCGGAGAATACGGTGCCATGAGTTTCAACGGCAATAAAATGATAACCACCTCAGGAGGGGGTGCGCTCATCTGTCCCGACGAGAAAGCTGCGGCAAGAGTAAAATTCCTGGCAACGCAGGCACGCGAAAACCGCCCCTATTATTACCATGAAGTGATAGGTTACAATTACAGGCTGTCCAACATCAGCGCCGGCATAGGAATCGGCCAGCTTGAGACCATAGACAGCCGCCTTGCCCGCAGGCGCGAAATCCACGATATATATAGCCGTGAACTCGCAGGCGTAGCTTGTGTGAAAGTCCACGACAACCCCTCACAACGTTTCAATTCAAACTTCTGGCTCACCACAATCCTTCTCGACAGCAACTCTCCCCTTACCCCCGACGAGCTTCGCCTATGGTTGGCCGAAAAACATATCGAAACAAGATTACTCTGGCGCCCGATGGATATGCAGCCCGTGTTTGCCGACTGCCCTGCCTACGGTGACGGACTCGATCGCGAACTCTTTGAAAGCGGACTGTGTCTGCCAAGCGGCTCTTCGCTCACCGATTCTGAAGTAGCCCGCGTTATCGAAGCCCTGAAAGAAGCCCTCAGATAATCTTTAGAGAATCCAAATTATTAATTAAGTTAGCTAATTTAGCTATAATAGCTAAGTTAGCTAACTCCTTTTTATTGAACCCCTTAATAAGTTTACACAAGGAAAGCTGCATCATAGCAAAGTATGACACAGCTTCATATTTTCTATCGAAACAAGAATGATTATTTGCTTGCTATCGAGCAGCTAACCGTGAGGCGTGCACGCCCTTTGGCACGACGGCGGGCAAGAACCTTGCGGCCGTTGGCGGTTGACATTCTTTCACGGAAACCATGCTTGTTTATTCTCTTCTTGTTGGAGGGTTGGAATGTTCTTTTCATTGCCGTATCTGTTTATTCGTTTTGTTATTTCGCTTTTTGAGCTGCAAATTTAACCAAAACTTTTGAACCGCGCAACTGCCCAACTCCTATTTTTCCGATTTTCTGTAAAAGAAATACAAAAGAATCAGCTACCTATCACAAGACAAAAGACAGGACAAAACTATCATTCACCATATTGGCTCTCAACTTTCGAGCTCCACTCGGCTATTCTGCGGTCGGTAAGATCACTGTGATTATTCTCATCAAGAACAAGCCCTACGATCTTGTCATCAATCTGAGCACCTGTATGTTCATAATCATAACCGAGCGCATTGAAATCACCAATCATGCGGGCGCCGGTATCCTTGAAGGTCCGGTAAATTTCCCCGACTGCGTTACAGAAAGTATCGCGCATGGTATCATCGCCGCAACCGAACACTGCAACCGTCTTGCCTTTGAGCGACAATGCCTTTACACCATCAAGGAATGATGCCATATCGTCCTGCACCTCGCCTGAGCCCCATGTGGACGAACCTACCAAATTCAGGTCATAGTCTCCGAGACGGGAAGGAGCCGTTTCGGCCACATTATGCACATCGGCCGATTCCACTCCCATTACTTTTGCTATTTTACCGGCGACCTCCGCGGTAGTTCCGGTGGTCGAGCCATAAAAAATTCCGATTTTCATAAGTTTTTTATTTTTGAACTAACTTATCAACAATCGAATCAGAGAATTGGTTCTTCTTCCCCGAAGCTTGAAACTTCCCGCTCGCCATACACCTGAAACGAAATAAAACAGCAAGCGGAAAACATGATTTTTCCGCATTATCACCATAATTTATAAATAAGCAGGTGGAATTACGCTGAAATTTAGTAATTTTGCACTCGTAAAAATCAAAAACGATTATTAAGACGCAATTTGACTAATACAATGGCTGATTCCAAGAAAATTAAGACAGCGTTAATATCTGTCTACCACAAAGAAGGGCTCGACAGCATTCTCTCAATGCTCCATGCCGACAAGGTTGAATTCCTCTCCACCGGAGGTACCAAATCATTTATCGAAAGCCTCGGGTACCCGTGCAAAGCAGTGGAAGACCTCACCACTTACCCCTCCATTCTTGGCGGTCGCGTGAAAACGCTTCATCCGAAAGTGTTCGGCGGCATCCTCAACCGTCGCGACAATGAATCCGATAAAGAACAGATAGCACAATATGAGATTCCGGAAATAGACCTGGTGATAGTGGACCTCTATCCATTTGAAGAGACCGTGGCATCCGGAGCTTCCCACGCCGATATCATTGAAAAAATAGATATAGGCGGCATCTCCCTTATACGCGCGGGTGCAAAGAACTTCAACGATGTGGTGATTGTGGCTTCCAAAGCCCAGTATGCTCCCCTCGCTGAGATTCTCGGCAAAAAAGGCGCTGAAACCACGCTCAAGGAGCGTCAGTTCTTCGCACGCGAAGCCTTTAAGGTATCATCTGGATACGACACCGCGATTTTCAACTATTTCGATAGCCTTGAACCCGATGCTCCCTCAGCGCTGCGCGTTGCATTTGACGACAAGAAGCATCTGCGCTACGGCGAGAATCCCCATCAGGCCGGTGCGTTCTTCGGCCGCTTCGACGACCTTTTCGAACAGCTTCACGGCAAGGAGATTTCCTACAACAACCTTCTTGACATTGACGCCGCCGTAAGCCTGATTCACGAATTTACCGACACCACATTCGCCATCCTCAAGCATAACAACGCCTGCGGTCTCGCCACCCGTCCCACCATCCTTGAAGCCTGGAAAGATGCCCTGGCAGGCGATCCGGTTTCAGCCTTCGGCGGTGTTCTTGTGGCAAACCGTGAAATCGACGCTCCCACAGCCGAGGAAATCAACAAGATATTCTTTGAAGTGGTGATAGCTCCGGCATATACCGAAGATGCGCTTACCATACTCAAACAGAAGAAAAACCGCATAATCCTTCTGCAGAAAGCGCCTCTTGCCACCAAACTCCAGTTCCGTTCGGTTCTTAACGGAGCCCTCGCACAGGAGCGCGACCTCAAAATCGAAACTCCGGAAGATCTCACTCCCGTAACCACCGTTAAACCCACCGACAAACAGATTGCCGATATGCTTTTCGCTAACAAAATCGTAAAACACAGCAAGAGCAACGCCATAGTCCTTGCAAAGGACGGACAGCTGTATGCCAGCGGTGTGGGTCAGACTTCCCGTGTCGACGCCCTCAAGCAGGCCATTGAGAAAGCGAAATCCTTCAATTTCGACCTCAACGGCGCAGCGATGGCCTCAGATGCTTTCTTCCCATTTGCCGACTGTGTGGAAATAGCCCACAAGGCAGGCATCGACGCCGTTATACAGCCCGGCGGTTCAATTCGCGACAACGAAAGTGTGGACTACTGCAATGCCAACGGCGTTGCTATGGTAACCACCGGCTTCCGTCACTTCAAACACTAAACAACCATACTACCTCCTTAAAGAAATGGGATTATTTTCATTCAATAAAGAAATAGCCATTGATCTTGGTACAGCAAATACCATTATCATTCACAACGACAAGATAGTAATCGACGAACCGTCTGTCGTGGCCAAAGATGTCAGGACAGGCAAGGCGATTGCAGTGGGCAAACAGGCACAGCCCATGCTCGGAAAGGAAAACGAGAACATCCGTACCATCCGTCCCCTCCGTAAAGGCGTGATTGCCGATTTCGATGCCGCCGAAATGATGATTCGCGGCCTCGTGGGCAAAGCCAGTTCCAAAAGCAAATGGTTCAGCCCCTCCCTCACCATGGTGGTGGGCATACCCAGCGGTTCGACTGAAGTGGAGATACGTGCCGTGCGCGACTCATCGGAGCACGCCGGCGGCCGCGACGTCTATATGATCTACGAGCCTATGGCTGCCGCTCTGGGCATAGGAATCGACGTTCTTGCCCCCGAAGGCAACATGATTGTGGACATAGGCGGCGGCACCACTGAAATCGCCGTAATTTCACTTGGCGGCATTGTGAGCAACAAGAGTATCCAGATTGCCGGCGACGACCTCACCAACGATATCCAGGAACACATGCGGCGCGTACACAACGTAAGAGTGGGTGAGCGCACGGCCGAGTGCATCAAAATGAATGTAGGTTCGGCCCTGACCGATCTGGAGAATCCGCCTGCCGACTTCATTGTACACGGCCCCAACGTGATGACCGCCCTTCCAATGGAAGTTCCTGTATCCTATCAGGAAATAAGCCATTGCATAGAAAAATCCATCTCCAAGATAGAGGCCGCGGTGCTTGGAGCGCTTGAACAGACTCCTCCAGAACTTTACGCCGATATAGTGAGAAACGGTATTTATCTGGCCGGCGGTGGCGCCCTTCTACTGGGTCTTGACAAACGTCTCACCGATAAAATAGGCATTAAATTCCATGTGGCCGAAGATCCCCTCCTCGCAGTGGCCAAAGGCACAGGAGTCGCCCTTAAAAACATTGACAAATTCCCCTTCCTCATCCGTTGAAAGAACATAATCCCCGGAAGTCAGGAAACGGCTCATGACCGTGTCCTGACTTTCTGTGGATTTGATATCTCATAGAGTCGCACGATGCAGAGTCTGATTTATTTTCTTGTAAAGGCACGCCCCTGGATATTGCTTGTGATTTACATAGTCGCAAGTCTCGCTTTGCTGTTCAGGAATAATCCCTATCAGCATTCCGTGTGGCTCACCTCGGCAAATGCGGTAAGCTCTTCTCTCTACGAGACAGCCAATGGCGTAACCTCCTATTTCAAACTCAGGGAAATCAATGAGGACCTGAACAGGCGCAATGCCATGCTTGAGCTTGAAGTTCTGAGCCTCAAGAACAGACTCAGGCACTATTCCGATATGGAATTTGCCATCAATGAGCCGGTTGATTCTTCACTTTCAAGATATACATTTTATCTGGCCCACGTAATAAACAACAGCATTAATCGCCCGGACAACTACCTTACGATAGACCGCGGAGAACTCGACGGCATAAAGCCGGAAATGGGCGTTGTTGACTGCAACGGAATCGTAGGGATAGTGAATGTTGTCGGCCCCCACAGCGCGCGAATCATCAGTTTTCTTAACAGCAACCTGAGAATTTCCTGCAAGGTTAAAGGGTATGAACAGGTAGGTTCACTGGTATGGGACGGAAAGAAGCCGGATGAAGCAATTCTCGAGGAGCTACCCCGTCATGCGGTGTTCAATCCTGGCGACACGATAGTGACAAGCGGCTATTCCACCGTTTTCCCCGAAGGTGTTCCGGTGGGAGTGGTACTGAAAAATCTTGAAGACTACGACGAAAACTTCTTCGCTCTGAGAGTCAAGCTCTTTACCGACTTCTCGACCCTTTCTACGGTTAGAATCATAGCAGACAACATGAAAGAGGAACTTAAGCGGACCGAAAAGGATCTTCAGCAGAAATAAACCAATCGGATATGGCAAGGATTTCTATAGAATTGTTGATTTATACACTGGTACTTGTACTCGCACAGGTACTTGTGTTCAATCATATCTGCCTTTTTGGAGTTGCAGTGCCGTTCGTTTTCATATTTGTTCTTCTGCGTCTGCCAGTGACTCTCTCCAGGGAGTGGTGTTTTACAATAGCGTTTATTATCGGCCTGGTCATTGACATCTTTTCCGACACGCCCGGCATGAACGCGCT
The DNA here is from genome assembly GCA_009775605.1 of Paramuribaculum sp. GTDB lineage: Bacteria > Bacteroidota > Bacteroidia > Bacteroidales > Muribaculaceae > Paramuribaculum. Next base: position 4,992 of record VSPV01000061.1, on the reverse strand, counting down.
CTCCTGCACCCTTTTCATGGCTCTCAGGCGACCCGTTCTCAGACTCTACGTGATGCGTGATGAGGAAATAACCAATCCCTGTCCGGGCAGCGCCTCACTCGGGTTCTTCACCTATGTGAAATATGCCTCGACTATGTCGCTGATTTACTGCACCTTTATTTTCACAATTGAAGCCTTCACATTCCTCAATCCGCTTCAGACAGCCCTCCGTATTGTAACGAGCGCGTTGCTCACATCTGTGCTTCTGATCGGAATTGACAGCCTTACAATTTCCCGACGTGAGAAAAGACTATAATCTTGAAAAACGCAAATATGTGATTGGCGGCTTTATAATAATCATTGCCGTCATTTATCTTGTCAGGCTGTTCAGCCTGCAGGTAGCCGACGACAAATACAAGGATTACGCCGACTCTAACGCGTTTCTGCGCAAAGCCATTTATCCTTCGCGAGGCATTATCTACGACCGCAACGGCGAGGTTGTCGTGTACAATCAGCCGGCTTATGACATAATGATGATTCCGCGGGAAATACATGATTTCGACACCATCGATTTCTGTGAGACCATAGGACTCTCCCGCGAACAGTTCGACAAACGAATGCGCGATGTGCGCGACAAGCATCTCAATCCGGGCTATTCATCATATTCGCCTCAGACCTTCATGACACACCTCAACTCCGAGGACTATGGCAGATTGCAGGAAAAAATGTATCGTTTCCCGGGTTTCTATATCCAGAAACGCATACTTCGCGAATATCAGCGTCCGGTGGCCGCCAATGTCCTCGGCAATATAAGGGAAGTTTCTAATGCCGATATCCAGCGTGACCCGTATTATAAGCGCGGAGACTATACAGGTGACCTTGGTGTAGAAAAAAGCTACGAGGAATATCTCAGAGGCGTAAAGGGCGAGGAGATACTGATACGCGACGCGCGCGGACGCATAAAGGGACATTATGAGGACGGCGCCATGGACAAGCGCGCCGTTTCAGGCCGCAATCTCAAACTGAGTCTCGACATCAAGTTGCAGGAATATGCCGAAAGCCTCATGGTTAACAAAATCGGCGCAATAGTCGCAATCGAGCCTTCCACAGGCGAAGTTCTTGCGATGGTCACGGCTCCATCCTACGACCCTTCATTGCTCGTGGGAAGAAAGCGCGGCGAAAACTACGCGAAACTCAACCAGGATCCCTACAAACCGCTCCTTGACCGTTCGATTATGGGCGCTTATCCTCCCGGCTCAACATTCAAGCCGTCGCAGGGACTTATCCTACTGCAGGAGGGCATAATAAATCTATCCACTCCCTATCCTTGCTACCACGGCTATATCAACGGACGCCTTAAAGTGGGATGCCACCCACACGGCTCTCCCATACCGCTGAAACCCGCGCTCCAGACTTCCTGCAACGCTTTCTTCTGCTGGGGATTCAAGAACATGATAGACAGGCGCAGCAAATACGGAACTCCGGCTAAGGCTTTTGAGGTATGGAAGAATTATCTGGTTGAACTTGGCTACGGCTATCGACTGGGACTTGATGTGCCGGGCGAAATCAGAGGATTCATTCCCAACGCCAAATTCTACGACAAGGTTTACGGAGAGAACCGATGGAGCGCCAACACTATTATTTCTGTCTCCATCGGACAGGGTGAGGTTCTTGCAACTCCCCTCCAGATTGCCAATCTCTGCTCCACAATAGCCAACCGTGGATGGTACATCACCCCGCATGTGGTCAAGGAAATCCAGGATACCGTGCTTCCCGCGAAATCGCTCGAGCGTCACAATCCGTCAATCGACAGGGTTCATTTCGAGGCTGTGGCCGAAGGTATGCGAATGGCCGTGACCGGCGGCACATGCCGTATAGCAAATCTTCCCGACATCGAGGTGTGTGGCAAAACCGGTACTGCCCAGAATCCCCACGGACGTGACCACTCCGTGTTCATGGGCTTTGCCCCTTACCACGACCCAAAAATCGCAATCTGCGTTTTTGTTGAGAACGCCGGCTTCGGAGCCACGTTCGGTGTTCCCATCGGAAGTCTTGTAATGGAGAAGTATCTCACCGGACAAATTGCCGAGAACAGAAAATATCTTGAGCAACGCATGCTCGAATCAAACACTATAATTTACAGTGGAGTCAAGAAACACTAACATACTCCGGTTTTTAGACTGGCCAACCGTTATAATATATGTGATAATGGTTGTGGCGGGTGTATTCAGCATTTACGCCGCAAGCTACGATTTCGACCAGGCCTCCATACTTTCTTTCTCGGAGTTTTCTGGCAAGCAGATCAGATGGATTGGACTGGCATTCGCGCTCGCAGTCATGCTGCTGCTTTTCGATGCACGCATATATGAGAATTACGCCGTCCCGATATACATCCTCATAGTAATCATACTTATTGTTACTATTTTCGTGGCTCCTGATATCAAGGGCTCACGGTCATGGCTCGTAATCGGCAGCATGAGTATTCAGCCGGCTGAATTCGGCAAATTTGCCACAGCACTTGCTCTTGCAAAGCTTTTCAGCAGCTATAATTTCAAGCTTAATGCTGCGGCAAAAAATTATGCGGAGGCTATAGGAATAATCCTTCTCCCTATAGCGCTGATTCTCGCGCAGCGTGAAACCGGCTCTGCCCTCGCCTATCTTTCGCTTTTCTTTGTCCTCTATCGCGAAGGAATGAGCGGTCTGGTGCTACTGGCGGCATTCTGTGCGGTGCTCTTCTTCGTCGTCACTGTCAAGTTCACTACCGCCATGTTTCTGGGGATGGCTGCCGGCGAGGCGTTTGTTCTCATCATGATCATGTTTATTATGGTGAGCATGGTTGCGGTGTACTGCAAGCGCATAGTCGAGGCCCGCAACCTGCTTCTGGCCTACGTAGGAGTTCTTCTTTTGCTTTACATTCTGCAGTTGTCCGGCATTTCAGTCCCCGGAATGCCCGTTCTTCTCACCGCCATAGGTGGAGGATGCGTCTATCTGTTATTGCTTTCACTGAGGACCAAGGCTAAGAAATACCTTATCACTATCGGAGCCGCGGTGCTGTCTGTGGTCTTTCTTTTCTTCGTCAATTTTGCCTTCACAAAGGTACTGCAGCCCCACCAGCAGCAGCGCATCCGCGTCACACTGGGTATTGAGGACGACCTGCTCGGTGCCGGCTACAATGTCAACCAGTCAAAAATCGCCATAGGTTCGGGCGGCATCACTGGCAAAGGATTTCTCAACGGCACGCAGTCTAAACTTAAATATGTGCCGGAACAACATACTGACTTTATTTACTGCACTATCGGGGAAGAAGAGGGATTCATAGGTTCTTCCCTCGTGTTGCTCCTTTTTCTTGCACTGATTCTCAGGGTAATTCATATTGCCGAGCGGCAACCATCGGTTTTCGGCCGAGTCTATGGCTATTGCGTGGCCTCATATTTCATTTTCCATCTCGCCATTAATATCGGAATGGTCATAGGACTGTGTCCCGTGATTGGCATACCGCTTCCCTTCTTCAGTTATGGAGGGTCATCGCTCTGGAGCTTCACAATTCTGCTTTTTATACTTCTGAGAATAGACGCTGCGCGCCGCGACCATCCCTCCTATGGATAAAGCCATGTTTCCTGCATATAAAAGACAAATATGTAAAGTTTACAATTTTTAAGACTGCATTTTTATTTGCATCTCTTTATGGCAATTTGTACTTTTGTATGTTATGGAAAGTCTGCTCTATATCCTTTTTACCGGACTGCTGATAGGCATTCTCGTTTCGGCTCCCATGGGCCCCGTCGGAATGCTTGTTATTCAGCGTACGCTCAACAAAGGACGCATGGCTGCTCTGTTTACCGGCATGGGAGCTTCTCTGTCGGATTTAATCTACTGCCTGCTTACCGGTCTGGGGCTTTCCTTCGTAACAGATTTCATCACTTCTAACCAGAATATTCTCCAGATCATCGGCTCGGGGGTCCTCATAGCTTACGGATTTTATCTTTTCCGTTGCAATCCCTCCCGGTCACTCTCGCCATCCACGGTTGCTGCTAACACCTATTGGCGCGATTTTGCCACCGGTTTTCTCTTCACCTTTTCCAATCCGCTGATTCTTTTTTTCATAATCGGACTTTTCGCGAGGTTCAACTTCATGGACACCCACTACCGTTATTACCATTATATAATAGGATATATCAGCATAACTCTCGGTGCTATCGGATGGTGGTTCCTGATTACTTTTATAATTGACAAACTGCGCAAGCATATCAACGTGAGATCCATGTGGATAATCAACCGCGTGATTGCCGTGCTTCTTATACTGATAGCCCTGATTGGATTAATCACAGGAATTAAAAAAATAATATAAAACCATGACTGACAACAAAGATTACCGGCTTTCGGTTCCCTGCATCCCGGAACTCGACAATATTCCACTGGAAGAAATGTCACAGATTCTTGCCGAACGCGGCTGCCGCTTCAATGTGGAATGCATCAACTGGAAAGAACAGTTTCCTTATCATCCCCTTACCTCGTATTCAATTGCCCACTCCGGCAATAAGATTTATATCGACTTCTTCGTAAGATGCAATTACCTCCGTGCCGTAACCTCCGAGAACAACGGACCGGTGCATCAGGATTCTTGCGTGGAATTCTTTGTAGAGCCTACAGGCACTCTTCCGTATTACAATTTTGAATTCAACTGCATCGGCGCCATCCACGCCGCTCGGCGCATGGATCGCCACAACGGCACTCCGTTGAGCGATGAAGAGCTTTCCTCGGTCGAGCGCTACGCTTCCTGCGGAAACAAACCCTTCAATGAAGTCGAAGGACTTTTCTCATGGAATCTTGTTGTGGCTATTCCCCTTAGCCTGATCGGGCTGAAATATGAAGGAAAACCGATTGAAATGAAGGGCAACTTCTATAAATGTGCCGATCTTACCGCCGCACCCCATTTCCTCAGCTGGGCTCCCATCGACACTGAAAACCCTGATTTCCACCGTCCGGAATTTTTCCGCCCCATAACCCTTGAAT
>VSPV01000060.1 GCA_009775605.1 Paramuribaculum sp. | reverse complement strand
AATACCTGCCATTGTTTCATTCCGCAAAGTTAACTATCTTTGGCCGTGTTTTAACAACCGACTTTTTACACTGACCCTTTAAAACCATGAAAAAACTTTTTCTCATGAGTAAAGTCGTTGCAGCACTGCTTGCCGCAACAGTTATTTCAGGGTGTCCAGCCAGGAGCTCCGGAGGAGCGATGTCTGTAAAACTGGCTGCGTAAGCTGCCAGAAAAGGGCGAACTCCGTTTGTAAATGCGGAGAGCCTGGGAATGGCGATGCGCATAAACGCGACAGCTTGGGCTGATCACGTTTCTGGCCGACCCCATGCTTGCGCAAACGGCGAGGGGCGCATGCTCCGCAGCTCGCCTCGCTTAGGAGGGCCGGACTTCTGTCCGGCAGCTTACGCAGCCGGTTATACAAACATCGCACCTCCGGTGCTTTCCCCCTATGCCGCGCCATCCAATCAGCCAGACGGCTGTAACTATTCAGCGAAAGCAAAAGCCATAAAAAGTTGGCTCGTTTGATTGGACAAGAGCCAGACTGCCTCGCTTTTGTGTTAAACAATATTAAATTCCGACACTCCCATGCAGTCTTTTCACGGTTTTCATCTCTTTATTACAAACGACATAAAACAACAAAATAAACACATAAAACAAATTGTTTCACTATTCAAATTTTATTCCATGAAAAAGTACTTTTTCCCTCTGCTCGCCATGATGGCGATGCCGTTAGTGTTCACCGCATGCAGCGATGATGATGACAATGCGCCCCGCCTTCCGCAGATGATAGAGACGGGCGAGATTCCGGCCAAAAATATATTCATTTTTGTCGATGGAAAATACATTGCCCACGGTTCAGGCCTGACAACACAGATAGAGGGTACATTCAACCCCGAGACCATGACCCAGAACACGCTTAAATTCAGTTGCTCTTCTCTTTTCTGCACCACTTTGGGTGTAAATGAAATAATAACTTATACCCCCAGCTTCGACCTGAATCTAAGAAAAGAAAATGACGATGTGCTTATGGCCGGTGAATACTCCGATACGCATTATAAATACAATGTGACCGGTGAAATCAAGCTCAACGGCGAAGGTGAGAACGAATGGTTTGTCAGGGTGGCTCGCGAGCTTATTCCTGCCGACGCACCGATCACCGGCAAGACTTACGAGATTGAGTTCAATTCGGACGACATCTATCCAAAGATAAATGTGGCCAATGGGACGGAAGACCTCGGAACTAAGTGCACCGATTTCTTCAAAGGCATGGTCGGTGTACTCAAAGAGAATTCAGGATATTCCGCAGCAAAAATCCATTTCACAGACCAGTGGACCTATGACCTGTGGTTCAGAAATTCCGAGACCGGCGAATATGAAAAGGACGAGTCGTCCCATAAATATTTCTACGGAGGCAACATCATAGCTTTTGTCGACGAACCTTCTTTCAAGGAAGCGCAGTCTGAATTCTTCAATCTCAAAAAAATGGACATCGCCGCGGAAGCATTGAAATCCAATTTCGCACAGCAGGAAGTATCCGTTGACATGGGCGATCCAACAAAAAAAGAATGCGTCACGATATTTACGCACTATAAGAATGATGATAATAACCTTATACTGTATTACAATCAGAACCTTGTACCATTCTTTTCCAACTGGACAACTCCTGCTCCTCTGACCACACTTGCGGAAAAGAATTTCGCGCTGATACAGAAAGAGAGCCAGACATCAATGCTCGTCTATGCTCCTATAGCGGTATTCCATCCGGCAGACTGACCACTGAATAGTAGAAACGTGTATCATACCCCCAAAGCTTCGCGGGCGCGTGGATCGGAAGTCGGTCCATCCGCCCGCGCCGTTTTTAGGAAACACGGATGTTTCTGAGCTATCGGGCGGCTACGCGGCCTATTACGGCGGCGCGGGCGCCGTAGGCGCTGCGGCGGATGGCGGCCAAGGCAGCGGCTTCGAACTCGGGCGACACTACCGTGAGCATGGCGCCGGTGGTGGGAAGGGTCAGGGAATCGAGGCCGGAGAGGGCGCACACTGCGGCAACGTCGGCCGACGGAGCGGCGGCTTCCGCATCTATCTCCACGCGCCACGGCGTGTCGGCGGTCATGGCGTCGAGTTCGGCCTGCACTCCACCCTCGGGATAGGCAATGAGCCGTATGCCGTAGTCCTCGCGCAGCAGGGCGTGCACAAGGTCGTTGAGCGGAGCCGTGTCATCGGTCACCTGCGGCTCCTTCAGTCCCTTGCGGGCGGCAATCATGGCAGCGCCGTGCGCGCCGGCCGGAGCGGAGAGAATCACGGCGTCGCCGGGACGAAGGCTGTCACGGTAATAATCCACATCGGGCGGCATCTGGCCTATGGCGAACACCGACACCTCCACCCCGTAGGGCGAGCACCCGCGGTCAACGAACTCGGTGGAGCATCCGAGCCATTCCGTCTCGGCTTCGACGGCTGCGCGCTCCATGGCATCGGCCAGCACTCGGAGGGCTGCCGGAGGGGTGTCTATGTCGATGGTGAACGTAGCGGAAATATAGCGCGGAGTGGCGCCGGTGGCAAGCAGACGGTTGGCGGCCACGCTCACGGCAAGCGTGCCGAGGCTGCATCCGCCCGTCACGAGGGGATTGCGCGGAAACACCGCAGTGGCGGTGGCGATGGAGCGGTGCATGCCGGGGTCGACGCTCACCTGCGGACGCCGCAGGCTGAAAAGCGGAGGAAGAGAGGAAATAATTTCGGTGGTCATGGCTCAAGGGGCACCGGCCGGAATATGGCCGTGCTATATTTCAACGCCGTAAGCGCCGCAGGGGTTCAGCCGAGCGCCAAGGGAATCACTGGTTTTCAAGCAGGTCGGGACGCAGACGGCGCGTGCGCTCCAGAGCCTGCTCGTAGCGCCATTCGGCTATGCGCGCCTCGTGGCCCGAAAGCAGAATGTCGGGCACGCGCCACCCCTTGTATTCGGCCGGACGGCTGTAGACAGGGGGAGCAAGCAGATTGTCCTGAAACGAGTCGCTGAGGGCGCTCTGCTCGTCGCCGATCGCGCCCGGAAGCAGGCGCACGATCGCGTCGGTAATGCACGCAGCCGGAAGCTCTCCGCCGGTGAGCACATAGTCGCCTATGGAAATCTCGCGCGTGATCAGATGCTCGCGTATGCGGTAGTCTATGCCCTTGTAGTGGCCGCAGAGAATTATGATGTTCTGCAGCAGCGAGAGGCTGTTGGCCATGCCTTGGTTGAACGTCTCGCCGTCGGGCGAGGTGAAAATCACCTCGTCGTAATCGCGCTCGGCCTTGAGCGCCGAGATAGCGCGGTCTATGGGCTCTATCTGCATCACCATGCCCGCCTCGCCGCCGAAGGGATAATCGTCGACCTTGCGGTGTTTGTTGGTGGTATAGTCGCGGAGATTATGCACGTGGATCTCCACCAGGCCCTTGTCGCGGGCGCGCTTTATTATGGAACAGTTCAGGGGCGACTCGAGCATCTCGGGAAGCACCGTAAGCAGGTCAATTCTCATGATGGAAGGGTTCGGTTGATTCGTAGTTCGACAGGGATTCGCGCAGGCTCTGCGTCATCATGGCGCGGAGCTCCGGGGGCGAGAGCACGGTTACATTCGGCCCGTAGCTCAGCAGCTCGGCCACGAGGTCGGGCGTAAGGCGCAGCGTGAAGCTGAATATGGAATACGTGTCGCTCACCATCTCGCTCTGCGATGGATGCAGCGGCAGCGCGCGGAAATACTTGGCCTGGCGCAGGTCGGTGCGCAGCACCACACGCTTGGGCTCGCCCTGACTGAACACTATGCCGAAAGAATACCGGAAATACTCGTCGGGGTCGAAATCCGTGGCGGGGGTGAAAGTGCGGTCCGTGAGCACAAGGTCGGTCATGCGGTCGAGGGCGTAGGTCTTTATGGTGCCTTCGGCCACATTGCGGCCGGTCACATACCATCGCAGCTTGAAAATCTTCAGGAAGTAAGGCTCGAGCGTCACCTTCTTCGGGGCGCCGGTGCGCGAGAAGGGGCTGTAGCCGAACGTGATGGTGGCCTTCTCCTTCAGCGCCGAGATAAGAGGCGAGAGAAACTGGCGCGCCGAGGGCACCTCTTCCAGGAACACAAGGTCGGCCACCTCGCGTGCGTCGGCCAGAGCATTGCTCATCGACGCCGTGTTGAGCATCCAGTCGGTCACGCTCCCGGCGCGGGAATCGTCGGCCTCGGAAACCGAATACTCATACGTCACCGGATTGCACTCTATGTTTATGCCGAAAATCTCCTCGATGGCGTTGCGGTAGTTGTAGAACGTGCGGCGCGGCATCGGGCGCCCCTCGCTGTAGGGCGAGAGCTGCCACAGCCGGCTCAGCTCCTGACGGGTTATCGAGCCGTGACGGCGGATTGTGTCCACAATCCATATATATCGGTTGAGTAGATTCTTTGACATAAAAGCGGAGCCGCCCCAAGCGGGGGCAGCTCCACAAATATACGAAGAATATTTGGCTTCGGAACAAACTTGCTTAACTAACGCAGATTCCCTCCGGGCCATACTGCGTCATAAGCTCCTGCAGCTGATTTTTCATATACCGTATATAGGCATATTTGTCATCATCCCGGTAAGATGGCTCATGCCTGTCCCACAATGAATAATATACCGAGAATGCTATTCCCTCTTTCTTGCAGGCATCCGAAACGGCTTTCACGATATCCGCCCTGTTCTCAATTCCGGGATTGGCTATGTCGTAGTCGGTGTATCGGCTGTCCCAGAGGCAGAATCCGTCGTGATGCTTTGTGGTCAGCACAATCGACCTCATGCCCGCACGCTTGGCGTTCTTCACCCATTCGGCAGCCTTGCGCGCTATATCGGCCGGCGGTGCATAGGTGGAGGCGGGAGCTGTCCCGTCGCTCCATTCCACATTCAGGTAAGTATTCATACCATAATGCAGAAACATGCCGTATTTACGGTCTATCTGCTTTTGCTGCGAAGGGCTTGGCTTTTCTGAAGGCACGGCCGATATTATATCCCGGCCATACATTTGCGGGAATGCCGCAGATACAATAATGAAAAGTAACAGGAAATGTTTCATGACAGGTTGTTTTGGCTGCAAAATTAGCTATTACCCCTATCCGGCTTAGCGAATTTTACGTGCAGAACTTTGCAAAAACCGACATGTTGCTTATTTTTGCCGGAAAGAAACCGATTGGCCATGAAATACGCTGATTACAAAAACACTCTGAATCTCCAGATGATTTATGCCGGCTATTCAAAAGTAGGCACGGAATGGTGTTACAAGAATGTGGTGAGCCCTTTCACAAGGCTCTATCTGATTAACGAAGGGCATGCCTCGGTCTATATGAATCAGAAAGAGTATGAGCTCAAGGAAGGCGACATGTTCATTATTCCCAAATACACTTTCCACGAGTATGAATGCCGCGAGTCAATGGGCCATTATTACATCTGCTTTATCGATCAGCTAATAGGAGGCCGGAATCCTTTTGAATATGCCAATATCGACTATTGCCCGAAGGCATCGGAATTCGACAGGTATCTGATGAAGCGGTTTATCGAGCTTAATCCGGGATGTGCCCTCAGCGACTCCAATCCGCTGTACTATGACAACCGGCCCGAACTGTTCACCATAAACCGCGAGAAACCGATCGGGGAATTCAACAAGGACATCGAAAGTTCCGGCATACTGCTCATGCTATTCTCACGCTTTCTCAGAGAAGGCACACGCCCTTTCTCCAATCTGAGCCACCGAATGATACAGGTGCTAAACTACATCAATAACCATCTGGAGCAGCGTATTACCGTGCCGGAACTGGCCGGAATAATGTGCGTGACGCCCGACCATTTCTCCCGTATCTTCCGGCAGGTCAACGGCATGCCCCCAAACCGTTACATACAGCGCAAACGTGTGGAAAGAGCGCAGACCCTAATGTTTTCGTCAAACATGGACCTTGCGGAAATAGCATGTAAAGTCGGGATTCCCAACCAGTCACAGTTTTCCCGGCTTTTCCACCGGCATACCGGCATATCACCCCGGCTTTACATGCAGAACCGGCATGCCTGAACCACGCCGGCATACACAAAGGCGGGTGTCGCAAAACTCAAAGCAACACCCGCCGAAAATATAAGAAATCTATGTACTATTCGCTGCGCAGATGGTCCACGGGATTGCTGCGGGCCACGCCGAGGCTGTTGAAGGCCACCACAGCCAGCAGCACGGCGAGAATCAGCAGCAGACAGCCCACGATGGTAAGAGGTGCCAGTGACACCTGCTCGGCAAACTGCGACAGCCACCGCCGCCCAACGACTATAGCCACCGCTCCGCCCGCAACGAGCGAGGGCAATGCCACCTTGAGTATCGAGCCGCAGAAGAGCTTGAGTATATCGGCGGCCGACTCGCCGTTGACCTTGCGTATGGCTATCTCACGCGCGCGCCGCTGCGCCTCGTCGGCCGTATAGCCCACCAGTCCCGTCATGGCTATGAGCAGTATGGCCAGTCCGGCTATCAGCACTGAAGTGGCGAAACGTCTCACCGGCTCCGTCATTGCCTCCACATCTGCCGACATGGGCGTGACGTAAAGCTCCTTGTCGGGAATCACCCGCGCGAGCACTTCCTGGGCCTGATTCATGGTCTCCGGCGTAAGCGAGGTGAATCTCACATACACGTTGTTGCTGATTTGCCGTGAGGGGAACCAGACGGCGGAACGGTCGTCCGTGCCGTCCGTCTCCAAATGACGACGCCGCTGGTTGGCCACCACTCCACACACTTCAAACTCCTGGCCCCCTTCAATATAGGTATGCTCAGTAATCTTGAAGCGGCGCCCCACAATATTCCTGTCCTTGATGCCGCTCAGCTTCTCAAGCACATCTATGAAGCGCTCCTCGACCACCACCTGGTTCACGGTAGAATCGGCCAGTTCGCGGAATGTGCCTCCCTGCAGGAACTTTATCCCGGCTGTGGCGAAAAAGTCGGGATTGGTCCCATACATGTCGGCAACATTCACCTGCACGGAATAATCGTCGCCGAGCCACACATTGTTGCCGCTCGCCGGAGCGGTGGGATGCGACGAGGCCGACGCCACACTCTCCACGCAACCCAGATTGCGGAGCTCCGACACGAGAGCCTCCCTTTTATCCTGAGGCACACCCGCGAGATTCACATGCGCCAGATTCTCATATTCGAATCCCATGTCGAGAGCGGCCATCATGTAATACTGCCGCCCGACAATCACCAGCAGACACAGCAGCAGTCCCGAGGCGAAAAATTCCAGTGAGAGCAGGGCGAGTTTCCAGCCACGCCGTCCGCGCGCCACACCGCGGAACGCCGTGGCCACCGGAGTACGGCAATAGAGCCATGCCGGAACGGCGCCCGTTACGGCAAGCAGCGCCACCATCACCGCACCCTCCACAAGCCAGAGATTGCCTATGGAGAAGAGCTGCGCGGGCGTGTAGCCCAAAAGACGGCGGCAGAGATCCGGGAAACAGAACGTGAGCAGCACGGCAAGCAGAGCCGACACCAGCAGGAAAAACAGGCTCTCCCCCATTATGCGGCCGAAGATGCGGGCCGAGGATGTGCCGTAGCACTTCCGCACGGCCATCTCCTTGGCGCGGCGTCCCATCTGCCCTATGGTCACCAGCAGATAGTTGAGCGCGGCACTCATGAGCAGGACAACTGCAAGGAATGTAAGCATCAGCGACATCGACCGTACGCTTTCCTGCGAGGAATAAAACCCCACAAGCGGCACCGGGCGCAAGGTGAAATGAAACATATCAAGCGACTCCTTGTCGACATTATCCTCAAGCATTGCCCGGATACCCGGCTTCAGGTCTTCCGGAGTCACACCGGGGACAAGCCTTATGAAACTGCGGTAGCCGTCGTTTCCCACCCAATTGTCGCGCCCGTCATACATAATGAGGGCGATGGTAGGCATACTCACATACACCACATTCTCTATCATGGAATTGAGAGGGAAATCCTCATAGACGCCCCCTATGGTAAGCTTGAACGAATCAGAAAAGCTCTGCACCGTAAATTCAAGTCCGGTAACATCGCCGCCTATCTTTTCGGCGAGCGACTGCGGAATCATCACCTGGCGCTCCACCGCCATCACATCGTGTGGATTTCCGGCGATAATGCGGGTGGGGAAAACGTCGAAAAACCGCTCGTCGGCGAGCCAGCCTCCGTCCACGTCGAAAGAACGGCCGTCGGCAAGCTTTATCTTCGTCTCCGACAGTATCTGGCGTATGCGGGTGCCGTCCTCCACCTGAGGAATATAGCGTTTCATTCCGGGTGCAATCGCTCCGGGAGTAAATCCATATTCAGCATATTCGCCGTTTTTCTCAAATGTCTCCTTCACCACATAGATTCGGTCGGCATCGGGGAAAAACGCGTCGTATGTCTGTTCGAACCACACTTTTGCCACGAGCAGGAACCCGATGGCCAGACCCACGGTGAGACACAATATCTTGGTGAGATTGCGCCTTAGGTCAGAAGTAAAGAATTTCATCATGTCACATTCTGTCGTTAAGATTCTCCACTATCTGGCCGTCGAAAAGATTGATTATGCGGTCGGCCAGCGCCGCATCTTTTTGCGAATGAGTCACCATGACTATCGTGGCCCCGGCGCGGTGCAGCTCCGAGAGCAGTTCCATCACCTCGGCGCCGTTGCGGGAGTCGAGGTTTCCGGTAGGCTCGTCGGCAAGTATCAGGCCCGGTTCCGATACGATGGCGCGTGCTATGGCGGCTCTCTGCTGCTGACCGCCCGAGAGCTGCGAGGGATAATGACGGCTGCGGTGGGCTATGCCCATGCGGCGCATGGCCTCGTCAACGCGGCGGTTCTTCTCGGCCTTCGGAAGGTCGAGGCTGTTGAGCGGAAGCATGATGTTATCGCGGATATTCATCTCCTCTATGAGGTTGAACGACTGGAATATGAAGCCTATCCGGCCACGACGCCACGCCGTGCGCTGGCTTTCGCGCAGCGAACCCACCTCGGTGTCGCCAAGCAGATATTCTCCCGATGTGGGATTATCCAGAAGGCCGAGGATGTTGAGCAAAGTTGATTTACCGCAGCCCGAGGGCCCCATCACGGCCACAAATTCGCCGTCGTCCACACTGAGCGACACGCCGTTGAGAGCTATGGTCTGCACGCTGTCGGAACGGAACACCTTTTTCAGGTTTTTGATTTCTATATTCATGATTTTTCAGGATTTATTATTTATCGATTATTATTTTGTCAACATCACCGTAGTTGTTGTATGAGCTTATTATCACGCGCTCTCCAGGCTCGAGACCTGAGGTCACCTCATAGAACTGTGGGTTCTGGCGGCCTATGGAGATTTCGCGGCGTGTGGCCGACCGGCCGTCGGGGGCGATTACGTAAATCCACTTGCCGCCTGTCGACTGGAAGAATGACCCTTTCGGCACCAGTACGGCCCCGGCAGACTCTCCGAGCATCAGATCTACCGGATAGGTCTGCCCCACGCGCGGATTGGCAGGCAGCTCGCCGTCGATGGTGAGGTCGGCGCGGAAATGCCCTTCCGACACCTCGGGATACACCTTGCTCACCGTAACGGGAATCTCCTTGCCGCCACGGCGCGCGCATCCCTGCAGCCCGGCCGACACGCGGTCTATATAATGCTCGTCTATCTGCACCGCGAGCTTGTAATTGTCGAGAATGTTTATCTGGCCCACCTGCTGACCGGCGCTGATATTCTGGCCGAGTTCGGCATTGAGGCTGCCGAGCTGTCCGGCATGGGAGGCGCGTATATTGAGATTGTCGGCGCGCTGACGCACCAGCGCGAAGTTCTCGCGCATGTTCTGAAGGCTCTCGCGCATCATCCCGAGCTGAACGGAGCGGTAGAGCGAGTCCTGATGCTGACGGCTCTGGAGCAGTTCCAGGTTCTCGCGCGCCAGCTCATAGTCCTCACAGGCCTTCAGGTAGTCCTCGCGGGAGGTCAGGCGCTCGTTGTAAAGTTCGGTCTGCTGAGTGGCCAGACGCCGCTTGCGGTTGAGGTCGGTGCGCGCTGCCAGCAGGTCCTGCTTGATTTGCAGCCGCTCCTTTTCCATTGCAAGCTCGGTATCGCGCAACATGTTCTGACGTTCGGCAAGCTGCGACTCCGAGTCAAGAATCTGCTGCCGCAGACCGGGGTTGCGCAGGGTGAGTATCACATCGCCGGGCAACACCATAGCGCCCTCTTCCTTAACCTTTGACTCAACGATTCCCGTCTCGAGGGCCGAGATCTGCACCGTCATCCCGGTCTCTATCCGGCCATTGATGCGTATGTAGTCATTGAACAGTCCTTCGGTCACTTCGCCGATAACCATTGTGTCGGCCTTGGCTTCGTAGGTCGATGTCCCCGACGAGACCACCGCCCATACCACAGCTGCTATCACCGCCGCGCCTGCAGCCGCCCACCATCCATACTTTTTTAACATCGGATGCTTCCGCTTTATTTCTATATCCATAGTCTTACTCTTTTATCAGTCTTACTCTTTTATCAGTTTTTCGCCGTGATAGTAATCGAGTGTTATCCGGCTTATGATTTTTGCAATGCGTTTTCCCTCATAGTTGGCGCGCGCGGTGGCAAGCTTGGTTCCGGAGGTGTAGAGCTCCACTGGCGAGGCGCCTCCCAGTTCGAACTTGCGGCGCACGGCCTCGTAGGCTATTTTCTCGGCCTCTAGCCGCCGTGAGGCCGCGGTCATCTCGGCGTCGGCTGTGGCATAGTCGAGCGCGGCCTCGGCTGTGGCCTTCCCTATCTCATATTCCGTCTGGCTGAGTTTCACGCGGCCTTCACGCACCTCTATTTTGGCGCGCTTGAGCTTTCCGGACAGTGACAGCCCGGTGAAGAGGGGGATTGACACCGTGAACCCCACATACTCGCCCATGTTGTCGTGCCACTGGTGGCTGAACTTGGGCATAGGCACCCCGGAATGCATCATCCTGTAGTACGACGTGGATATTCCGGCATTGAGCGAGATGCGGGGCGAGAAAGCGCCACGGGCCGCTCTGAGCGCATATTCGCTCTCGCGCAGTTCCAGGCGTGCCGCTGCTATGCGCGGATGCTCACCGTAGTGGCCGCGGTTGCCCTCGGCCGCGTCCTCTTCTATAAGGTCGAGAGGTTCGTCGGTGGGATTCATGCCCATTGCGCTCCGCAGGCCCAGATAGGCCTTGGCAAGCAGCCCTCGCTGGTTGGCAAGCTCATATTCGTCGGCAGCCACGAGCGCCTGAAGCTCGGCCACATCGGCCCCGCTGCGCATCCCCAGACGCTCCCCGCGCTCTGTGGCGGCCAGATCGGTGCTGTCGCGCTCGAGCTGGTGGCGCATCTGCTCCACCATCGCCTTGCAGTAAGACACATTGTAGAACGACCTGATTACCTCAAGCGACACAAGATCGCGTTCGGCCGACGCCGCATGCTCGCGCCGCAGCTGGGCCACGCGGGCGGCTTTCAGATTGTTGACGTTGACCAGTCCGTCAAACACCGGCAGCGTCATGCCAATGCCGAAACCGGTGGAGAGGGTCTGGCGGTTGTCGTAGGTGTTCGTCTCGGGGTCAATATTGCGGCCGAAGCTTATGTTGCCGTTTGATGAGAAGCTCACGTCAGGGAGCAGCCCCGAGAGGGCCATGCGCTTTTCGGCAGCCGCCTTCTCCACGTCGAGCCGCCCCAGGATATTGCTGTGGGCATGGTCGCGGGCATACACCAGACAGTCATTGAGTGTCATGGCGGCGCGCGCGCCCTGCCCTGCGAGCAATGAAATGATGATGATTGCTGATTGAAGTTTCATGGAGGCAAATTTACGGCGGCGGAACATCGCCGCCGTGACGCTTCCCCACAAACTGCATTTTCGGGCTTAAGATTGTCTAATTTTTAGACATCTCCCTGGCCGGAAGCCCGTTTTTCACCCGCCCGGGGGTTGCCGGTGACCCTATTAGTTATAATTTTGCGTCATGAAAATTCTGATAATCGACGATAATCCGGCGGTGAGAACCACGCTGCGGCTCGTTCTGGCCGACGAAGACTGCGAGATTGCCGCCGTGGGTAACCCTCAGCTTATTCCGGCTCTGCTTCAGGGCGGCAACACCGATGCGGTGCTTCTTGACATGAACTTCGACAACGGGCGCCTCGACGGTGCCGACGGTCTGTTCTGGCTCCGACGCATAAAGGAGAGCCCCGACGCGCCAGCGGTGGTGCTGATAACCGCGTTCGGCGATGTCCCCCTGGCTGTGGAGGCCATGAAACTCGGCGCGGAGGACTTCGTGACCAAACCCTGGGATAACGACGAGCTGAAAGCCAAGCTGCGCCGCGCCGTAGCCGCCAACCGCCAGGCCAAAAAAGAACGCCAGGCGATGGGCAAGGCGCTGGAACTCCAGAGGCGCGACAGCGAGAGAGCCGCCATGACCCTCGACCAGATTAAGACCGAACACATCAACGAAGTGATAGCCGGATGCGGCGGCAACCTGAGCGCGGCCGCGCAGCGTCTGGGCGTAAACCGGCAGACACTTTATAATCTCCTGAAAAAGAAATGAGACACTTCCGGCTGAATTTCACCCTTCTTCTCATCGCGGTGGCCGCATTGGCGGCCGCTGCCACATGGCTGTACACGGCCGGGCTGTGGCCTCAGGCCACTTTCGCCTCCGTGGCGGCAGCCGTATGCGCGGGCGCGCTGGCACGGCTCGTCTGGAAACTCATTGACGTGATGTCCACTTTCGTGAGCGCGCTGGAGATGAACGACACCACCCTGCAGTTTGACTTCGGCAACGCCGACGCCTCTCTCTGCGGCATGGCTCGCGCAATGAACCGCATAGTGGAACTGTATCACGCAAACCTCCGCGAAATCGAGACCGGCAAGATATATTACGACCGCATACTGCGCGTAATGACCCACGAGATGCGCAATTCCATGACACCCATCTCGGCGCTGGCTTTCGACATGGAGCGAAACCCTGAGAAATACAGCGGCGAGCAGCTCCGCGAAGCCCTCGGGGTGATAAGCGCGCAGAGCCAGGGCATAAAGCGCTTTCTCGACTCCTACCACAGCCTCACACACCTCCCCCCGCCCGAACGGGAGGAGATCCGCGCCACCGACTTTTTCCGACGCATCCGGCAATCGGCCGTAGCGGAAACCGCCGAAAGAGGTCTGCCGGAGGACACATGCCGCTTTTCGGCCGGAAAAGAAATGAGGTTATGCATCGACAGCGCTCTCATGGGCCAGGCGATGATAAACCTTGTGCGCAACGCCCTCGACGCGGTTCAGGGTACCCAACGGCCCGAAGTCACGGTCACCGCCTCCGTATCCGACGGCCGCCCCTACATCACCGTGGCCGACAACGGCTGCGGCATGGACGCCCGCATCCGCGACTCCCTGTTCCAGCCCTTCGTCACCACCAAACCCGGCGGCAGCGGCGTAGGGCTCTGCCTCAGCAGCCAGATAGTAAGGCTCCACGGCGGCACCCTCCGCCTCCTCTCCACCTCCCCCTCCGGCACCACCTTCGCCATCACCCTCCCCTGAAGCACATAAATCTCTGCCCGCGAAGGAGATTATTTGTGAGAAGTGCCCCAATCCGTTATATTTGCAGGATAATAGTTGATTTTATGGCACTGATAATTCCTGAGAAATATAAGCAGAAGCTGCTGCCGGAGACTACCGAGGTGGCGATCAAACAGATTAAAGACAGTTTTCAGACGGCACTGGCGGCCTCGCTGCGGCTGCGGAGGGTGACGGCTCCGCTGTTTGTGCTGTCAGGCACGGGGCTGAACGACGACCTTAACGGCGTGGAGTGCGCGGTGTCGTTTCCCGTGGCCGACATGGGTGGTGCCACGGCCGAGGTGGTCCATTCGCTTGCCAAATGGAAGCGCGCAAAGCTGGCGGCCTATGATATCGCGCCGGGATTCGGCCTGTATACCGACATGAATGCCATCCGCGCCTTTGAGGAGCTGGACAATATGCATTCGCTCTACGTGGACCAGTGGGACTGGGAGAAGACCATCACCCGGGCTGACCGCACTGTTGCGTACCTGAAGGAGACCGTGAGACATATTTACGACGCCATGCTTGGAGTGGAGGCCGAGATTTATGAGCGGTTCCCGCATATCACGCCGGTACTTCCGCGCGAAATTACGTTCATCCACTCGCAGCAGCTTCTGGATGAATATCCGGGGCTCACGCCGCAGCAGCGCGAACGCGAGGCCGCGCGCCGGTTCGGAGCCGTGTTCGTGATAGGAATCGGGGCGCCGCTGTCCGACGGCCGTCCGCACGACCGCCGCGCTCCCGACTACGACGACTGGAGCACTCCCAACGAGGAAGGGTTCACAGGGTTGAACGGCGATCTGATAGTGTGGGATCCCGTGCTCGATACTTCCATGGAACTTTCGTCGATGGGCATACGCGTCGACGCCGCAGCCATGCGCCGGCAGCTTGAGTTGTGCGGTTGTCCCGAACGGGCGTCGCTCCGGTTCCACAGCATGCTTCTTAATGGAGAACTCCCGTTGTCAATCGGCGGAGGCATAGGGCAGAGCCGCCTGTGCATGTTCCTGCTGCAGAAAGCGCATATAGGCGAGGTCCAGGCCTCCCTCTGGCCCGAATCGCAGATCAAAGCCTGCGCCACCGCTGGCATCACACTGATCTAACCGAACAGCACTTAAGCAAGATTTATAAATCTTATAAATCTTATAAATCTTATAAGAATTATCCCTACCACCCATGTCAATAACCCGAAGCGACCTAATAATTATCGGCGCGGGTCCCGGCGGCTACGAGACCGCCGCCCTCGCCGCCCATCAGGGAC
>VSPV01000006.1 GCA_009775605.1 Paramuribaculum sp. | reverse complement strand
GGCGCTGGGGCGCTGGATTGGTTATGTTTGGGATTTGGATTGGATTTGAGTGGTGATTTGGGTGGAATGCGGAGGGGATGGGAAATTTTTGGCGGAAATGTTGTGAGAAGTACTAAATTCTTTTAATTTTGCAGATAATAAGGCTATCTGTATGATTTTCATTAATTAACTCAATATTTTAAATTTCTAACTGCTATGTGGTTAACAAGTTCATCTATAGGAAGGAAGCTGGTAATGGCTGTTACCGGTGTTTGCCTAATCCTATTCGTAACATTTCACGCGTTGATGAATGGAGTTGCGCTTTTCTGGCCTGCAGCCTATAATGAGGTGTGCAACTTCCTCGGCGCCAACTGGTATGCTCTTATAGCCTCTGCCGGACTGGCATTGCTTTTCATCATCCACATCATTTATGCCGTATGGCTGACTGTGCAGAACCGCAAGGCTCGCGGTAACGACCGTTACAATGTGGTGAAGAAGCCCGCTCAGGTTGAATGGGCCTCACAGAACATGCTTGTGCTCGGCATCGTGATTCTCGCTTTCCTCGTGCTCCATCTTATCCAGTTCTGGGCAAAGATGCAGCTTGTGGAGGTTCTGGGTATCCATGGTGAGTTCCCTCCCCAGGCCGGTACGCTTTTTATCAATGAAGCGTTCAGCTACTGGTTTACTCCGGTGGTCTACATTATCGGTTTCATTGCCCTGTGGTTCCACTTTAACCACGGCTTCTGGTCGATGTTCCAGTCATGCGGCTGGAATAACGATGTGTGGATTAAACGTCTCAAATGCATCGGTATGTGGTGGAGCTCGATTGTAGTGGCTCTTTTCATTGCTCAGGCAATCGTGTTTACCGTCCAGGCCCATAAAGGTACCTATACCAGCGATCCCGCGCTTCTGGAACAGTACATGGAGTTTGCATCGGAAGGCAAAAACGCTGTTGTGGGCGACCAGGCTCCCTGCATTTTCCAGCAGGTATGCGAATAAATTAATTTAGTCAAGACAAAATAATTCACCATCAACAGATATGGCAGACTTAAATAAACTTGAGGGTATGATTGATTCTACCCCCATCATGAAGGACTATGCCGACATAGAGTCGTCAAAGCTTCCGGAATATCAAGTCGATTCCAAAATACCGGAAGGCCCTCTGGCCCAGAAATGGACGAACTACAAGGCCCATCAGAAACTGGTTAACCCCGCCAATAAACGCAACCTCGATATAATTGTGGTAGGTACCGGCCTTGCCGGTGCTTCGGCAGCCTCCACTCTCGCTGAGCTCGGATTCAATGTGTGGAACTTCTGCATCCAGGACAGCCCTCGCCGCGCTCACTCCATCGCCGCACAGGGCGGTATAAACGCGGCCAAGGACTATCAGAACGACGGCGACTCCATTTACCGTCTTTTCTACGACACAGTGAAGGGCGGCGACTTCCGCTCCCGCGAGGCCAACGTTTACCGTCTGGCTGAAGTGTCGAACAATATCATCGACCAGTGCGTGCAGCAGGGTGTTCCCTTCGCACGTGAATACGGCGGCCTCCTGGCCAACCGTTCGTTCGGCGGCGCTCAGGTGAGCCGTACATTCTATGCCAAGGGCCAGACCGGCCAGCAGCTTCTGCTCGGTGCCTACGCCTCGCTCAACCGCCAGATTGAAAAGGGTCAGGTTCGTTCGTTCAACCGCCGCGAGATGCTTGACGTGGTGATAATCGACGGCCGTGCCCGCGGTATTATCGTGCGCAACCTCATCACCGGCGAAATCGAGCGCTATGCCGCACACGCAGTGGTGCTCGCTACCGGCGGCTACGGACGCACATTCTTCCTTTCGACAAACGCCATGGGCTGCAACGGCTCGGCCGCTGTCCAGGCTTTCAAGAAAGGCGCTTATCTTGCCAATCTCGCTTTCACCCAGATTCACCCCACATGTATCCCCGTTCACGGCGAAGACCAGTCGAAACTCACCCTTATGAGCGAGTCGCTGCGTAACGACGGCCGCATCTGGGTTCCGAAGAAGAAAGAGGATGCCGAGGCTATCCGCGCAGGCAAGAAACGTCCTACCGACATTCCCGACGAAGACCGCGACTTCTATCTGGAGCGCCGCTATCCGGCATTCGGCAACCTGTGTCCGCGCGACATCGCCAGCCGTGCCGCCAAGGAGCGCTGCGACGCCGGCTACGGTGTGGGAACCGGCAACGCCGTATATCTCGACTTCAAATACGCCATAGACCGTCTGGGCGCCGACGTGGTGCGTGACCGTTACGGAAACCTCTTCGACATGTATCAGATGATTTCCGACGACAACCCCTACGAGACCCCGATGATGATATTCCCCGCCTCCCACTATACCATGGGCGGTATCTGGGTTGACTACGAGCTTCAGACTTCAATCAAGGGTCTGTTTGCCATCGGCGAGTGCAACTTCTCCGACCACGGCGCAAACCGTCTGGGCGCATCGGCACTCATGCAGGGTCTTGCCGACGGATATTTCGTGCTTCCCTACACTATGCAGAACTACCTTGCCGACCAGATCAAGGTGCCTCACTTCAAGACCGACGCTCCCGAATTCGACGAGGCCGAGAAGGGCGTTCGCGACCGCATAGCCAAGCTTATGGCCATCAAGGGTACCAAGTCGCCCGACCAGATTCACAAGCGTCTGGGCCACGTGATGTGGAACCTCGTAGGCATGGGCCGTACCCTCCAGAGTCTTGTCAAGGCGCTTGACGAACTCGAGGACGTACGTAAGGAATTCTATACCGACCTGCGCATCGTTGGCAGCGCCGACGACCTCAACACCGAGCTCGAGAAGGCTCTGCGTCTGGAGGACTTCCTGGTAATCGCCAAGATGATGGCAATCGACGCCCTGAACCGCAACGAATCGTGCGGCGCACACTTCCGCGAGGAGTATCAGACCGCCGACGGCGAGGCCAAGCGCGACGACGAGCACTATATGTATGTAAGCTGCTGGAAGTACACCGGTGACAATGAGAAGCCCATCCTCATCAAGGAGCCTCTCAATTACGAAGCCATCAAGGTACAAACCCGTAACTACAAGTCGTAATTCCTAATCAAACCACGTGGGCGGCGCCGGTGAATCCGCGCGATGCGCAGAGTTACCGGCGGCCGGCCTGATTAAAAAAACAAAGACATCAATGGAAACAACAATAAGCGTAAATTTGAGAATTTGGCGTCAGCGTGGTCCTAAGGAAAAAGGCCAGTTCGTCAACTATCATCTCGACAATGTGTCGACCGGCAGCAGCTTCCTTGAAATGCTCGACATGCTCAACCAGCAGCTGGTGGAGAAAAACGAGGAGCCTGTAGTGTTTGACAGCGACTGCCGCGAAGGTATCTGCGGTATGTGCTCCCTCTATATCAACGGACACCCCCACGGACCGGTGCAGGGCATCACTACCTGTCAGCTCCACATGCGTAAGTTTAACGACGGCGATACCATCACCATCGAGCCCTGGCGCTCGGCTGCGTTCCCCGTGGTACGCGACCTGATGGTGAACCGCAATGCTTTCGACCAGATACAGCAGGCTGGTGGCTACGTTTCGTTCAACTGCGGCGGCGCTCCCGACGCCAACGCCACTCCCATTTCAAAGGCAGTGGCCGATGTGGCTATGGACTCCGCTACCTGCATTGGCTGCGGTGCCTGTGTGGCTGCCTGCAAAAACGGTTCGGCCATGCTCTTCGTATCGGCCAAGGTGAGCCAGTTTGCACTGCTGCCCCAGGGTCAGGTTGAACGCAAACGCCGTGCACGCGCCATGGTTCGCCGCATGGACGAGCTCGGATTCGGCAACTGCACCAACACAGGTGCCTGCGCCGCAGAGTGCCCCAAGAATGTGCCCCTGAGCAATATCGCACGCCTCAACCGCGAATTCATCGATGCCAAGTGCGCTGAATAAGCGCCATAAGGCATAGACCAATAAGACTTGCAGGCCGCTTCAGCATCATGCTGGGGCGGCCTGCTGGGATTTGGAGGATAAAGTTATCAGATGGATTGGAATAATTGGAGTTATTGGAAGTGATTGGAGTTATCGGAGGAAAGTGGAATTATTGGAGTTTTTTCTTGGGGAATTGGTGAGAGGGTTTCGGAGGGGTGGAGAGGGCATTGCGTGCCACCTCAAAAAGCTCAGAATCAATATGGCAATAGCCTCCGGGGTTCTTGTCGAGATAGTCCTGATGATACTCCTCGGCGGGATAGAAATTAATGAGAGGGCCCGTCTCGATAGCTATCTGTCCGGCTGTCGATGCGGCAAGCTCATGCAGAGACTTCTCGATTATCGCACGGTCGGCGGGGTCGGTATAATAGATTCCGGTACGGTATTGCGTTCCACGGTCGTTTCCCTGCCGGTTGACAGATGTGGGGTCTACAGTGCGGTAATAAAGCCCGAGAAGGGATTCCAGCGGAATTCGTTCAGGATTGTAGGTAACTTCCACGGTTTCGGCAGCGCCGGTTTCGCCGGTGCATACATCGCGATAGGTGGGGTGGGGCACAGAGCTGTTGGCATAGCCTACCTGAGTAGAGACAACACCCGGAATAAGGGCGAGAAAATGCTGGGTGCCCCAGAAGCATCCTCCGGCGAGATAGATTGTTTTCATCAGTTTCAGTTTTCGGTTTAACGGGAATTACCTCTCTGAGGTTCACTGAAACCGGGCAAACATGAAATAAGTTACGTGGGTTGGCCGTTATATAAGATAGAAATCAAGCAGATTGTTATGAAGATTATCCCAGCCAGGAAGAAAGACGCTCAATTTATAGCCCGGAGTATTGTGTGGGCTGTCGGGGAGGAATTGGCCCGTAAGCTTGCGGGCAATGACCATACGCTCGACGATGTACACACACTTTTCCGGGAGCTTGCAGAGAGGGAAGATACCCAATACAGCTATAGGAATACAATTGTGGCCATAGATGACAATGACGAGGCTGTGGGAGCCCTCATAGCATACGACGGGGCTAAACTCCGAATGCTGAAAGAGCCTTTTATATCGGCGTGTCGTGAAAAATTCGGAAGGGATATGAGCGCGATGGGCGACGAATGCGATGCCGATGAATATTATATCGACACTCTCGCCGTGGATCCCGCTTACAGAGGGCGTGGAATTGCCCGGAGATTGCTCGAAGCGGGTGTCGACATGGCGAAGCCGGTCGGAAAACCTGCCGGACTTCTTGTGGAGAAAAGCAATCACCGTGCGCGAAATCTTTACGAGAAGACGGGTTTCAGAAAAATCGGTGAACGCCCATTCGCATCCGAAATCATGGACCATCTGATCCATAGCGAAGATCTGGAAACTCGAAAGAGGGTGTGTCAAAACTGTGAAAAGTAGGGCGGCTCCATGGTACAGCCGAATTCAATGCATTGATTTTCAGTGGATGCACGAGCGTGCATCCCTACGATTTGGACGGTAATTTGATTTTTGCAACACCGTCATTATATTCAGAAAATATTTGCCGTGTATTTAGACTATAAGTCCAACAGAGATCTAAAAAAGTAATCGGCCTTTAAATATATCTGATTTATCAGTAGGAAGTAAGTTGCCAAACAGCGTTACACCGTTAGAATGGAAATTCGGTGTAACTGTAGCTGATGCCATATAGCCATTCTTAGGCAGGAATATATCGATTGTAGCCGACAATCCGGTTCCCATGGCGTTCATGGTCAGACTGATATTTCCTTTTTTGTCGGTTTTGACCTTGATATTGGACGCTCTGCCTTCAAGTGTTATTCCTCCGACGCCATTAGGCCCACCTCCATTAAAGGGCGCAACCTGAATCACCACCTTATTATTCGCCAGCGAAATAAAATTGGTATTGGATGTAACATAAGCGTTTGCTCTGCCATTGAAAGAAAGCCTGTTTGCTTCAAGTACAAAGTCTAATTGCTTTAACGCCGAGAATGCCTCCGCCGAGCGAATGGAATCCTGTATTGCCTCAATACGTTTTTCTATCGCCCGTTTCTGCATCTTCTCATCTTTTGTATCTTTAAATTGCCCGGTCTGGGCTATCGCTGTTATTGTACTTATTAACAGTACGAACAACAAGAAAATTCGTCTATGCATAGGTTTTGGTTTTATAAAGTGATATTACGCTTTGCAGGCAGTTTTTTCGGCTGCTATATTTAAACGTATATCAGCCAGTGATTGTTGGGCTGCGAGCAGTTCAGTAGCTTCAGGACTTGCCGATTTCAATTACAAAGGCTGATTACCATGGCGGCAGGAGCGTGGTGGCCGCAGCTGTTGCTATGTCGCTTCTCTTCTTGCTGAGATACCGGTTAGCCCAATCGGGATTGCGTTGAAGAGGATTTGGCAGACAACAGGCAAGAGATGAGGCATCCGCAAGGGTTAAATCGGCGGCATGGCTGTGATAATAACACCTTGCGGCAGCTTCTATACCGTAGATTCCGGGGCCCATTTCTGCTACGTTCAGGTAAACTTCCATTATGCGTCTCTTACCCCATATTTTTTCGATAAGCACCGTGTAATAGGCTTCAATAGCTTTTCTGAGCCAGGTATGTGTACAAAATGTGAAACAGTTTTTTGCAGTCTGCTGGCTTATGGTGCTGCAGCCCCGCAACAAGGTGTTATCGGACTTGTGACTCTGCTTCATCCGGGTGAATTCTTCGAAATCGAAACCGTTGTGCCATAGGAATTTTTGATCCTCAGCCACAATTACAGCCCTGATCATGTCTTCCGAGATTTCCTCGAAGGGAACCCATTCGTACTTTATCGAACCAGTATTGTTGCCGATGTTTTGAAACTCTCTGATAATCATCAGCGGCGTGAAAGTGACGGGAATCCACTTTAGCAAAGTGACCAGCAGAATGCTGGATACCACAAACCCTGCAGGTATATAAATAAGAAAGATGGTTGAGATTCGTTTACACATATCGTCCTATTTCATCACTTCGCCTTTTGAATTCAGAATTACCTCAGAGTAGTTGTCAAAGAGGGTCGCTCGAAACATGTTCTTGTCCACTGCGGAAATTTTCTGATATAAGGGTTCCGTGAGTCTCTCGCAACTGGAGTTCATCAGACCGCAGCGGCCTCCGACACGGTAACTGAAGAGCCCGGTGTCAATGTCACGGTCGGTAAATTTCAGTTCTCCGTCGCGATTCTCGTAGCGAACCTGGGCGGTATATGTGAGTCGCTCAATGTCGTCAAGAACAAATGAATTTATGACCGTGCCGTCGTAGCCTACCTGCATACGGATGCCGGCTTTGCTGACGATGGCATATTCCTTAAAAACGCTCACATTGTCAAAGTCGGGCTTGATGAGCCAATTCCCTTTCTTGTCAATGACTCCGCACTTCCCGAGGGTGTCGGCAACCACGCATCTGCCGTTATCGAAGATGAACTCAGAGAGAGGATTACCGTGGTAGGGAAACCGGAAATCGATAACCACATTGCCTTTGTGGTCGATGAAGCCGATGTTGCCGTTCTTTTGGACCGCTGCCAGTCCTTCAGAAAAGATCCATGCCCGGCGATATTGGGCCGGAACAGCAATTTCGCCCGTGTACATGTTGTAGTAGCCGCGCTTCTTCTCGGAACAGAATACAGCCAGGGAATCACGGCCCGATTCCTGCGTCCAGTCAAGCTTGATGTCCTTGATAGTAACTTTTCCGGTGGCGGAGTTTTTTATGCTTACCATGCCGTTGCTCGATTTCACGGCCACAAGGTCATCGTTGCGCAGCAGGCCCTCCTCGATAGCCCAATCATCGGTGTCGTCATTCTCATTTGTACAATTTGTCACGAACGGAGTAATGACAGCCAGCCCTATCAAGGACCACGAGGCAATGGCGATGCAGATTTTGTAACTTCTTTTCATATAGAATTGTTTCAATTGGTTTACGGTGACAAAGTTCTACTTAACTTGGTTGATTTTTTAATGTTTTAATCAAGGATGTACGAGAAGCGTAGCCGAGTGTACAAAGCGTAGCCGAAAGTTCCAGTACATACATTATTTTTGAATTTCATACATAAGCCAGGAAAAATACCGGCGTATAGTGGAAATTTTGTAAATTTACTTTCCATAAGCAGGTTACATCGTGAAACATATTGTTATATCGAAAGGTACGGAGTTTCTTAGAATTCCCGCAGACCATCTGATGTATATCTCATCGGATGGCAACTATTCAAATGTTTTCACTCTCGATGGCCGGAGCCGTCTGGTGTGCATGCAGCTTGGATTGATAGAAGACCTTATAGGCAATCAGCTGGGAGATAACGGCGGAAACTTTCTGCGCCTTGGTCGAAGCCTTATTATTAACACCGATTACATATACTTTATAGATGTGGGCAAGCAGCAACTGATACTTTCAGATTGCTCCGGCAGCTGGCATGAACTGACGGCATCCCGCGAAGTTCTCATCAAACTGAAAGCTTATCTGGAATCGCTAATAAAGGTTGAACTGAATGAAAAAGATTGACGACATACAGGACGATGAACTGAGGGTAATAGGCCACAGTATCACAAGTGATACCGGTAGAAAGTCTAAGGCAAAGCTTTGGGCTTTATGTGCCGGGGTAGTGATAGCTGTTGTAGTGGTTGTGGCGATTATATTAACCGGTAAATCCGAAGTAGGACCTGTTGCGGAGGTCTTCGACCCGTCAGCAGCCATGACCCCTGAAGAAAAGATTATCGAGACTCCTTGGTTAGGGGATTACTCGGATATAACGGGCAGAGCTTACACTGAACATATACAGCGTACTGTGAACGATATCGTTCTTGATATCTATATACCTCATAATGCGCAGCCGCAGCTTGTTATAGGCTCACCTGATATTCATGATGAGAGAATAGTTATGACAACGCAGGCAGCCGACATCCGTGCTGACAATGGTAAAATCAACGGAGCATTTGTGTTGGCCGGGGAGCCTAAGGCGTGGGGACTGTCAAAGAAAGGCTATGTGGCGATTATACGCGATTCCGTTCATATCGGAGTAGCTGACAGTTCACCTCTGTTTGAGGAAGCGACTGAAACCGGAGGATATTTCTTCCGTCAATATGCATTGGTCGACAACGGCACACTTGTGGAGAATAAGCCTAAAAACAAGGCTATACGTAAGGCAATCTGCGACAGAGGCGGTGAAATCATCGTTGTGATGAGTCAGACTCAAGAATCATTTCACGATTTCGCTCAGGCCCTTGAAGACTTTGGCGTTGACAATGCGGTATATCTTGTTGGGGCTGATTCTGATGGGTATTATAGGGATTATAATGGCCAATTCACGCAAATTCATAAGAATCGCAAACGGGCAGAGCCTAAATACAAGAATTACATTAAATGGGTGGAATATGAATCAGAATGACCCCCCGGGTTATCATGAAGATTATCCCAGCCCGGAATAAAGACGCCCAACCCGGAGTATCATGTGGGCTGTCGGGGAGGAATTGGCCCGTAAGCTTGCGGGCAATGACCATATTCCCGAGGATGTACAAGCTCTTTTCCGGGAGCTTGCGGAGAGAGGATAAACCTGACGTACTCCTTGTGGAGAAAAGCAATCATCGGGCGCGACATCTTTACGAGAAGACAGGCTTTAGAAAAATCGGAGAACGCCTATTTGCATCCGAAATCATGGACTATCTGATATATTTAGCGTAACCGGGCGTCGCATGGCCGCTGTCGGTTTTAACATCAGCAGGCATGCCACTAATGATTGGATAGACAACTCACGAAGGAGTATATTTATTGCGTTAGGAACACTCGCCAGCTTCCTTCTTTCTCGCCGCGTTCCACATACTTTTTTGAAATAAGCTGGTCAAGCAGTTTTTGAATGGCTGTAATGCTGATGCCGGTTTCTTCTTTCATGTCAGCGAGTGTCAGTGTCGGTTGGGTACGCATAGCGTTCAGAATTTTAGTATAATTGGGAGTGCGGAAGGCAATCCGTTCTCCGTCATACCACCATACATTTTCATTTTTCTCGCTGACAAACAATACATCATTATACACCTCCGTCGCTACCAGATCGTTGAAATACTTTAGGAATGGGCGTATATCCTTGATATCCGCGTGGGCGCCGTCGCTCGGCACAGGACCTACTTCGCGATCTGCCTGATGGAGTGCTTCGAGATATTCGCTTTTCTTGCGGCTGCGGACTACAATCATCGGATAATTGTGGCGAGTGAGAATATAATTCACCATCAGTCGGGCAATACGTCCGTTGCCGTCTTCAAAAGGATGGATGCGGATATATCGGTAGTGGAACAACGCGGCCAACTCAACCGGAGATAATTTTCCTTCCTGTTCAGCGGTATTGTACCAGTCAACCAAATCAGCCATAAGACCGGGTGTTTCCTCCGGGGAGGCATACTCAAATCGGTCACCGTATCTTGTGATTACGCTATTGGGCCTTGTTTTATATTGCCCTGCGTGTATGACATAGCTTGTCTGCACACCACCCGGCAAATTACGATAGACTGTGTAATCATCGCGTAAGATGGTTTTATGCAAAGTCCGTATAAAATTCTGCGTCAATGGCATATCCTTAACCACAGCTTCCTCTGTCATCATCCGCAGACCGACATTACTTGCTGTCATTTCCTCAATGTCGCGCACATCAGCCTCTCCGATTACCTTGCCGAACAGTAACAAGATTTCTGTCTGCCCATAAGTCAGCGTGTTGCCCTCGATATGATTGCTGTTGTAATTGAAATCCACAGTAAAACGACGGCTAAGCCTTTCCCTGTCTTTCTCAGATAGAGGCTGTATGTTCTGCCAAGCGGCAAGTGCCTTTTTGATATTGAGATACTTCATGCGAAATTCGTGTTATATCCGCATAAAGTTAGTAATAAATTCTGAAAAAGGTTGTAACAATATAACCTTTTTGCACTTTATGAGACTGTTATAGAAATACTGTCAGAGCATGGCGGCAATCGGCTTTTCAACGGCAAAAGAATTGATTGAAATCCCAGCTTGTTTGGCAAGATATGCCACGCGGGTATGGATGTCGGGAGTAAGACGCACGTTAAGTGAGCCGGAATAGCTTTTGTGTGTTTCGATACCTTCTTCGGCACAATAGGCAAGGTAATCGTCAACGGCCTCGTGAAAGGCGTTGGTAAGTTCGGCTACGCTTTCTCCTTCAAAGTTCACAAGGCCGTCAATGCCTTCGATTTTACCGAAAATTACACCGTCGGCCTCGCTGAATGCAACCGAACCGATAAAATCTTTATATTTCAATGTATTCATATCAGTCCTTCGTTTTTAAGATAATCATAAACCTGCTCTACTGCAATAGCTAGGTATCAGAAATTTTGTATTGATGTCACCAATATTACAGTTCGTTTCCACTCGATTTTTTCATCTTGCGAGTTGGTGATGACGAGTAGATTATCGCAGTGAAGTTCTTCGGCGGCTTCGGCAAGGGCGTCGAGTTCGCGTTTGCGGGTTTTCTCGGAAGACATGTCGTAGCAGACCTGTATCAGCTGCTCTACTTTTGCGCCTTTCCGGGTGACAAAATCTATCTCTTTATCGTTGCGGGTGCGATAATAGAATAGCGTTTGTCCGGGGATATAGCCACGGCGCAGGAGTTCTACAAAGACTTGGTTTTCCAACAGGCGCCCGAGGTTCTCACTAAGATTGAACGCTGTGCTTTGCACAAAACCGTTGTCAACGACATATACCTTTTTCGGAGCCTTGTTCATCAGTTTCAACTTGTTGTTGAAACGTGGCAAATAGAAGAACAGGTAAGGCTCGTTGAGATAGTCGCAGAATTTCTTTGTGGTCGCCACACTTGACATACCCAGTTCACCTGCAAGTTCGTTAGCAGAAATCGGATTGCAGAAGTTTGACAACAGATATGTGGCAAGGTTGTATAGGTCGGTGGTGTTCCTTACTTTATGACGTTGCGCAACATCTTTCAGCAGAATTGAATCAAACAGTGTGGAAAGATAGCTTTTAGTTATGCTACGAGCAGGGATTGTTTCAGGATAGCCGCCGTTTCGCATATAGTCATCAGCCAGCACTATCGCTTGTGCCGTCTGTTCTTCCCGGTTGGAGCTGATGTTTTTCCATCTCATGGTTTCATCAAGGCTGAAAGGCAACATCTCAATCTGGAGATAACGCCCTGTCAACACTGTCGCCATTTCACTGCTCAACATCTTGGCATTACTGCCGGTTATTATCAGATTCTTTCCGCGACGGTAGAGTTTGCTTACCCACAAATCCCAATCCGGAAGATTCTGAATTTCATCGAGCAGCATGAAATCATAGTCGGGATAGACATTATCAAGTGCTGACATTGCCAGATCCTCGTCCCACTTTTCCAGCAACTGGTTATCGTCAAAATTTAGGTATGCAAAATTCTTGCCTTGCAACATCAACAGGGCAAAAACAGATTTACCTACGCGACGAGGACCGGTTATAAGTTTGATAAGCGGGTTCTGCAACAGTTCGTCAGCATCATACTTAGTATGCCGTTTCTGATAAGGGCGCGACAACAATTCGTCGCGCTCCGCCCGCTGATTGAGTATCGTTGTTTTCATTACAGTCCGTTTTAGACTGCAAATATGGCGATTTTTATTCAATCAAATCACTGTATTGAATAAAATAAGGCTTTTTTATTCAATATACTTTATACGATTGGCAAAAATTCGGCTTGAGCCGTAGATTCTCCACCCCACTGTGAACAGAGTGCTCGCAGTTTTGAAAAAAAGAAAAAGCCAAACTGCTGATGGTTAGCGGTTTGGCTTGTTTGTTTGGTGACCCCGGAGAGATTTACCCGAAACAGGGTCAACTATATTGTCTGTCAAGACTTTAGATTTCTTGAAAATCATGGATGTTCCCTTTTTGCACACCCGGACATTTCAATGTTCTTCGCATATCTACAACGCAAAAGTAGCTATAAAAGTCTGATTTCAGGCTGTTTTCAGTGTTAAAAAGTCCTTATATACGAGAGCAATATTTATCGGGTCATTTATCGGGTCGTTTATTGGGTCATGCTGTGCATCGATGAATAGACGTCAAGAATCAACCTCATAACCCCAGTTCATATAGTAAGTATATAAGTTTGTGTAAACGTTTCTACATAAAGCCGGATTACACCGGTTCATTCAGAGCCAAAATCAAGTAAGCCGTAATGTGTAGTATGAGGAATATTAAT
Source organism: Paramuribaculum sp. (assembly GCA_009775605.1). Classification (GTDB taxonomy): domain Bacteria; phylum Bacteroidota; class Bacteroidia; order Bacteroidales; family Muribaculaceae; genus Paramuribaculum. The sequence goes on along the minus strand of VSPV01000006.1, from coordinate 21,393 downwards.
ATCCAAATGCTCTATGTCTGCGGCACAATTTATTCGTAATGTTTCAATAACATTTTTCGATTTTACATCAGCTGTCACAAAATATCGAATATCTTTTTCAACTGAGCCTTGCGCAAATATTTTGGAATCGTTAGGTATAATTAGTCTGTCAGGAATTTGAATCAAGCCCTTTGTTTTTGCTGAGAAAAGGGTGTTTGCAAAACGTCCGGCTTCTTTCGCATGAAAGATGTTGAATGGCAAGATACGAATATTTTGGAATGGCAAATCTTGAAAGTCTCCTCTTACACAGTATTCCGCAACAGAAACGGTAGAAAAATACATTGGAATATTATGTTCAAGAAAATAACGGAAATACCCTAAAGCATTAGGATGGAGTTTATCCGATTCGCTTAATAAGCGAATCATAAAACTTGTGTCAAGAATGACACTATATTCTGCTTCTTCTTTTTTCTTAGCCATTAATTCCTCGTATTTCAGAAACCCATTTATCAGCGTCCATTACATCTGCCCATTTAGGGGATGCTTTTTTTATTAAATTATCAAGATACTTCTCATTATATGTTGGGTCATACGTTGATAATTCTAATAATTGAAGGCTTGAGGTATCAAGTTCTCCTGATAATATATTTTGGCGACCTACCGCACGGACCATAAAATGTTTATACAGGACATTTTCTTCTAAACCTTGTAAAAATTCTTTCTCAGTTGCAATAGTTAGCAACCCGTTGTCTTTGGTTTGAAGATGAATGTTGGTTTTATCTTTTCCACCTGCATTAACAAGTACACCATAAAAATAAAATTCTGCATCAGCCCATAAATTCTCATTGATATGATAAGTGGTCTCCTTAGATATTGTTAATGACGGTACCTCATTATATGGAGTGCCAAATTCATATGTAAAGTTATTTCTTATAGCAGATTTCTGAATTTCCTGAAAAGCCCTTGCCGTTGGCAATTCCAAACCTTCAAGAGAACCAGATTGTTGAACCAAACTAACAATCGCAATAAATGCGGCCGCACTTTGACGAGTGGTTCGAAAAATATTTCTGACAGAACCTGTTTCTAAAGAATATGTGATAGGAGCTCGACTGTTCTTTTGATTTGGATATAACAAGGTTTCAACCACATCAAAAAGACTCTTTATCTCTCGAATATCAAAATTTTCGGGAGATAGCGGATCATTGCCCATTCGTCCAATGACTCTGATTTCTATTTTGTCAGATTCTTCCATCTTTAATATGCGGTTATCGCCTTGCAAAGATAACAATTTTAGAGCATATAATGATGATAAACACTTAAAAATATTTTCGCTACTTGGTTTTGAATTGCTTTTAGGCTGACTCACAGTGTTATAGCGCATTACACTGCGAAAACTGCGAGAGGCGTGGCGGCTCACGGTGTTGTCGTCGGCTATGCTGTCAGAGGGTGTCGGCGAAGCAGGCTTCACTGACACCCTCCGACCGCACGCCGACTATGGGAGCCGGCTGAACACCAGCTGCCTCATACGCCTTGTGAGATTGCGACAGGGATGTCGCACACACAAGACTTCTAATCGACAGCCCGTGTTCTTAACGCCTGCTCTTTGATAAGGAATTTGAGCCGCCGCGCCACTCTCCGTTTGTTACGGCCCACGGCGGCAAAGAACGTGTCGCTTACGATCCCTCCATAAATTCCGGGGTCGTCCCCGACACATACATTGCCTTGTACCGGGGCTGTCATAGCGGTTTCTAATGAAAATATTGACATTGTCATCGGTGAGGAATTATAACATACATTAGTTTTCGGAAATGACTATTGGGGCATTGCTATTTTCTTATGGATAGCACTTTCTGTATGTCTGTCGTTCAGTGTCACCTCATGGGGCGGTGCCAGCTCTATGTTTCGTGCGGATTATAATCATAGTTCAAAGTCTGTTCGCTCGGAGTTGATGAACACGCCGGGACGGGGTATTCTTTTGCATTCGCCTGAAAAAATCTCCACAGCTCCCGTTGGTCGGTAGTATTCTTTCCGGCGAGTGCAGAACACCCCTTTCCTCCCGTCGTGCAAGTGTGTCAACGAGCGAACAAACTTCAAACAGCGATTATACGCATTAAAAAAATATCGCTTTATGACACTGAACGACAGACATATCAAAAATACGAGCTTCACTCCTTCTCCAGCTCATACCGCATTAAAAAAGGCGGCAAAACTGATAGGGATAATCGCCGGTCTGATTGTCGGGGTACTACTTTGGGCGATACTGAAACCGATATTCCGAGGCGTAGGCTGGATAATATCAATCCTCACCTCAATAGGGATTATCTATTGGATTACGACACTCTAAAACATTTACGGCTATGGCAACGAAAAGACATTCAAAGACTTGGGAACAGCAAGCCAAATACTACGGGGTTGAAAACATCGCCGAGTATATGGTGGAGACATTCCTCAACGGCAATATCTCAACATTCCGAGAACTTTACAAAGAACTCAAACCCGCAGGGCGAAAGCTCTTCATCAGTTGGCTATTCCACATGGAAATCCCGACTGCCGAGATAGAAAAAATCATACTCGCAACTTTCTAACAACATACGACTATGGCAATGAACACAATGAAAGGAACACAAGCGTTCCAAGACACAATCGCCCAATATCTGATGAAAAGGGCTGAGAACGACCCTCTTGTAGCGGTAAGGCTGGCAAATCCCTCCAAGACTATGGAGCAGTGTTGCGCCTATATCATCGGAGAGGTCAAGAAAAGCGGATGTTGCGGTTTTACCGACGATGAAATCTTCGGTTGGGCTATGCACTTTTGGGATGAACCCGAAATCGAGGTAAGCAATATAGCCACCAACTGCCAGATGGTAGTAAACCATACGGTAGAACTTACCGAGGAAGAAAAGGAACACGCACGGCAGGACGCAATAAACAAACTTCGTGACGAGGAAATGGCTAAAATGCGCAGACCCAAAACCACCGAAAAGAAAGCGCCCGAAGTCCAACCAAGTCTATTTGATTTCTAAAACATTACGGCTATGAAACCCAAGACCAAGATACAAAAAGATGTGGCAAGACTATCCGCCACACTGCGCCCCATAACCGCTACACAAGAGCGTTGGGCATACTCGCAATGCTTTGAACACATCGCCTATCGTGGCAAAAACGGCTCTATGGTATGTTCCGAATGTACCCACGAATGGACTGCGGAAGGCAAGCAGGGCAATAAATGCCGTTGCCCGAAATGCGGAGCAAAACTCACCGTCAGCCACTCTCTCAAACGCAAGTCAACACAGTTGGCACACTTTGCGGTTGTCACCACAAGGGGGAATTTCCAAGTCATAAGGGTGGTACACGTTAAGTACCGCAGCCGTAAGGGGGAAAAGGCTGAATACATCGTGAACGAAGCGTTACAGCGTTGGTTTGACGCCGAGGGCAACGAGGTGAACATCGCACGGAAAAAACACTTTATGCCCCGATACTGCGATGCGTGGAATTTCGACAGCGACATGGAGATTAGGAGCAGTACCGCCAATTACAATAATATCCCCATATACGCCACATATCCAAAATGCCGAGTTCTGCCGATTATCAGACGCAACGGCTTCAATGGCTTCCACTACACAGACCCCTATGACCTGCTGAAAGGTCTGATGTCAGACAACAAGGTGGAAACCCTTGTAAAGACAAGGCAGTACGGATTATTGTCTTACTACCTCTATCGCTCCCAGTACCGCCGTGACAGCTGGCAACTCATAAGGATATGTCTGCGACACGGCTACAAAGTCAAAGATGTTACGACATGGTACGACCATATCAACACTCTTGAACGGCTCGGCATGGACACTCACAACCCAATCTATCTATGCCCCAAAAATCTTCAGTCGGAACACAACCGCCTTGTGGAGTTGCTGAAACGGCGCGACGAAAAGGAGAGAATTGAGCGAGAGCGAAATGCGGAGATTCAGCGTAAAATCCAACAGCGGAAAGATGATGAAGCGAAAAAGACCTATCCGCAACGGATGTCACGATACCTTGACCTTGTGTTCTCTGACGGACTTATCGAGGTTACCGTTTTGCAGACAGCAGAGGATTTCTACAACGAGGGCGAGATAATGCACCACTGCGTATATTCCAACGCATATTATGCGGAAAACAATTCCCTTGTGATGTCTGCGCATATCGGCGACAAGCGAATAGAAACTATTGAGATAGACCTTCGACGCCTCATAATCTCGCAGTCGCATGGTGCTTATAATCAAGACACCAAGTATCACAACCGCATAGTGTTGCTGGTGCAAAGAAATCTCCATAAGATTGCAAGGAGAGCAAATCAAAAATCCGAAAACGCTGATGTAATATCGGCATGATGTCTAACCCGACCTGCGTCAGCAATGGCGCAGGTCATAAAACCCGCCGATTATGAACGTAACATTTGAACACCCCACTATCATCTTTGATGATAAGATAGCCGAAATCATCATAGAGTTTGTAAACCACATTCTCTATGCCGACAGCGAGGAAACCCTGCGGCAGATAGTAGCCGACTTTACCGACAAGTACGACCTTGACCGCTACTTTGTCTATGGCTACGGCAGCCACCACCTATGGCTGAAACAAAGGAAGATAACCAACCCCGATATAACATTTGAATATCGGATACTGATTGTAGAATACTAAACCGCACAACTATGGCAACAAAAATGACCGCCAACGGAGTAAGCACAACCACAACTCCCGGCACTGAACAATACGAGGTGTTCTACACCGGATATGGCACAAGACGAAAAAAGCACTGCCAATACGACTATCGCCACACCGACGGGGAATTGTTCTCCTGTGTGGCTGGAACACTCAAAGAGTGCAGACAACGCCGTGATGAATGGCTCAACAAGAAAATCAACAACTCAAAATGATAGAACTATGGATAATTTGATTGCAAAAACGATACTCCAGCAAATCGGAGGACACCGCTTCGCCGCAATGACGGGAAGCCACGACTTCATCAATCTCGGCAACGGATTGAGAATGAGCCTCAGCCGTAACAAGACATCGGCTAACCGCCTTGAAATCACCTATGACGAGGGTGCAGACCTCTACAACGTGCGGTTTTACCGCCAGTCCATGAACCACAAGACCTTTGAGGTGACGACAAAAGACATCGAGAAGATTGATGGTGTCTATTGTGATATGCTGGAGGAAATCTTTACGGATGTGACAGGTCTATACACCCATTTCTGAAAAGATATTTGCCAAGTCGTAATACAGCAGGCTGGACGACCTCGTGATGAAGTCGCCCAGCTTAATTTTTGGCAAAAAATTTCGGCCGCCACAGGCGGCGTTTAGGCAGATATTCATCGGAAATTCACGAAAATTCAGTAATTTTGTAATTCAAAAACTCATCAAATTCAAGACAATATGACTAAAGCAGATATAATTAACGAGATAGCCAAGACAACTGGCATCGACAAGACCTCTGTTCTCTCGGTGGTCGAGCAGTTCATGACCGTTGTGAAAGAAAGCCTCGCACATGGAGAGAACGTGTATCTTCGCGGCTTCGGCTCCTTCATCGTAAAGACCCGCGCCGAGAAGACAGCCCGCAACATCAGCAAGAACACCACCCTCATCATCCCGGCTCACAACATTCCTGCTTTCAAGCCAGCCAATTCTTTCAAGGAGGATTTGGCAAAATGATTATGGAAGATAGTTTTGAAGAAATAGAGCCAGAAACGGAATCAAACCATTCCCAATCTGATAACTGCGACTGCGCCGAATGTCGCAAGAACCGTAATAAATACGTTAGTGTCCTTGATATTGACAGATATATAGAGTCGTTGAACGACTGGGATTGAACCGAGAAAGGAAAGAGGCGTTCTGATTATATGCACCCACAGTAAACCCAAAAGAAACATTATAGGAACAGTTTTTTATGAAAACATACAACATTTTTTTCATTGCCAGTGTCGCTTTACTGATGGCAACGGCGTTCGGATGCTCAAGTAATAAAGGGACAAAAGCGGTTAATGCCGATAACGTGGCACAGACCGAAGTCGCTAACGCCGACATTCGCGGACAATGGTATATCGAAAACATCGTTTTCAGCGACTCCGACTATGTGCGCCCTGACGAGACGTCATCGAGCATGAAACCGTATATCGTCTTTGAAGACAGCACATATTTCATCATGACAAACTGCAACTCCATCAGCGGGTCATATACTGTAAAGGGCGATTCCATCAAACTCGGCGACGGAGCTATGACCGAAATGGCGTGCGACGACATGCAGACTGAGGATGCCTTGCGACGGATTCTTCCCCACATATCCACAATAGATGTTCAGTATAACTCCGGCGTGAGACTGATGGGTTCGGCTCCCGCAGAATATATATTGCTTCGCAAAGCAAAAACAGAAATCAAATGAACAGGGTATACCTAACCATTATAATTCTTTTGTCAATTCTTACTGTTGTCGGGTGTAAATCACAAAAGACTGACGCACCTGATATGGTGATTATTGATGGAACTGTGCTTGATGGTCAGGATAAAACACCTCTCCGGCAAGCGGTGATAAAGCGTGTTTCCGATTGCAAGACGTTTCTGACCGACACTTTAGGGAATTTCCATATTGAGGCACAAGCGGGAGATTCTCTAAATTTTTCTTACGTCGGGACTCTCAGTAGGACATTGCCGATTGTTAGGCACGACTCGCTTTTGTCTGTAGAGCTTGAACCCTATATGCCCGGCAATGACGAGTATGTCTATAACATAAAATATCTCGGTGAATTTGAAAACCGAGACGACGGATCGACTCTTGTAATCAGCAAAGCGGAAAATGGGTATAATGTCTTTATAAAATTGTTTCGACTTACGGATATTGATAATGGATTTGGGGAGCTGAAGAATGGTAAACTTGTCTTCACAGGAACCGATGCCTCTGGAAATCCAATATCAGGCGAGATTACTGCAGTTGGAAGTACTGCAAAACTTGTATTCACGGATTCAACGTGGGAATATCTTCCGGTCGGGACAACATATTCATTTGAAAGGGAACATGACTTAACTCAAAAATCCTATTCGACCGCCGATGGCATGTCAATGTCCATTATCAGTCCAAAACCGATTAAGAGTCCAATAGATTCGATTATCGTGGAATTTGCGAATAATCGCAATATAGATTTGACTACTGGCGAATGGTATAGGATCGATAAACAATCGTTAAAAGGAAATTGGACTAAAGCTCCATACTCCGGGAAGTATCTTGAACTTTTGGCAAAAGGAACAGAAGTATGTTTTAATGATATTGGATATGTCGTGCGACCTGATGGTACATTCAAGATGACTATAAAGCCGTGGATTTATGACCTGAGTGATAAACCCGCTACGTACCGTCTCGTAAAAACATTCCATTATCCGCCATATCCAATACAGAAAAGCGACACGGTGTATGTTGAATTTCAAATCAGATAAATGATACTGTGCAAAATCATTATCGAAGCAATTTGAAATTTTTGTTGATTTGACTACAAGATACATCAAGGGGACACACTCCGAAAAGAGTGCATCCCCTCAGCGCATTTATTAGACGCTGATTCTACGGAATGAAAAGGACAGCGAACTCGGTCAAACGACGGCTGTATAAGCCTTTGTGCCATTTGCCTTTATAGCGGCAGTGGGCGGTGTAGGATTTGAAGATGTCGCGGTTGCCGGCTTTGAGCTTTTTCAGCACGCTGCTTTTGTTGACGACACCGGGGCCGCAGTTGTAGGCGAGGCAGGCTAAAAGGATGGAATCCTTGCCGTACTGCGAATACAAGGCGCAAAACTTCCGGAGATCTTTTCGCAACAGGATGTCAGCCTGTCTTTCGGTGAGCTGCACGCCACGGCGGTAAGGTTCTCCGGGCTGGACTTGGTGACCGTAGCCGACATAGGGCCAGTGTTTCGGCTTATGGAGCGTCTCAAACTTCTTTATTATCAGCACAGCACGTTCAAACGGCGGCAGCTCCATAATAGACCTCTTTGCGTGGGCGGCGGGCGTTGCCGCCACAAGGGACAGCAACGCCACGAAGAAGAATAACAGTTTTTTCATCGGATAACGGGAGTTACAGGGCCGACAACCGGGCCGATGATTGTGCCGCCGTTATCATCGCCTTTGTCCTTGCCGTTGAACTCAAAGGTCTGCTCCCACGGAGTAGAGCCGAAATTGTCTTCAACCACCACAAGGAATTTGTGGGCATCGGCACTCTTGGCAGTGTAATTGAGCCGGAATGTCTTGCTTTCAAGAAGAACACGGTCGTTATTGACAAGCACCGGGCCATCGACGAGTTTGAGTGTGCCTTCGCCGTCATACTGGAAATAGCGGATTGTGTAGAGGGTGTTGGTGTAATTGCCCTCCGGCTTTATCTCGAAGCGCAGCTCCACGGTCTGCCCCTGCGTGATTTTGTCTGCGTAGGGCATCACTTCCACCGTGAACGGATAGGACTGCTGCACATCAAGGTCGTCGGAACAGGAAGTCATTGAGATTACGATTGCGAACAGAGCAATCCAGAACCCGAAAAAGCGGATGGGTGTAAGGCGAATATCGCCGATGCGTGAAAAAAGATTTGTAGTCATAATTTGAATTTGGGTTTAGTGATCTGTTTGGGATTGAGCGACATCAGATAGTCGTTCAGATCCTTGTGGTCGGGATAGAGCGCGGATTTGTCGCTCACCCTGTCGCCGAACTCGCGGAGCAGTCTTACGACTGCGGCACGCCCGGCGGTGTCGTTGTCGAGGTAGCACAGTATCAGCGGGTATTCCGTAAGAGCCGGGATTGCCTTGCCGACATTAGCCACGGAGTTAAGCACAACACTGTCGTTTCCGTCGTTATAGCCGAGGCGTTCAGCCGAAAGAAAGTCGATGAAGCCCTCGAACACGTTGCATCGGGGATTGCCGCCGGATATGCGTGTAATGTTTTTCGGCGGATAACTCCCCTTGAAAAAAGGGTTACGCAGCTCGTAGCCGTGGGCGTTATTCTCAAAGCCGATGGCGTAATACCTTTTGCCGTGCAACTCATAGTCCACCTGCACGCAGTAGCGTTGTGCAATCTCTTTCGGTATGCCGCGTTGCTCTAAATAGCGGAGCAACGCAGACGACTCCAGCCGTGAAACCTCCACATTCTCGAATGTCGGTTCCTCCACGAATGGCATCGGCTTGTAAGGCGTGGCTACCGGCATATTCATCTTTTCGGCGATATATTGCGCCTGCCCGATAAAGTCTGATTTGCCCGACAACAGTCCGGCAAGAGTGAAGATGTCGCCGCCTTCGCCTGTACCAAAATCGAACCATACACCTTTTCGCGGATTGACATGGAACGAGGGCTTTCTCTCGTTGCGGTACGGGGCATAAAACCACTGTCCTTTGCTGTCGCGCCCTGTCGGGTCATAGCCGAGATGATGCAGGAAATCCACGAGGGATATTTCTTTGATGGCGTCTATATCCATAGGCTAAAAACGCATTTTGCGACCCGGCTTCGGCTTACGGTTTTCTTCCTTTATCTGCTCCTTTGGCACTTGACGGATGCTGACTTTCTGAATACTTGACATTTCTCCGGCGATATACATATTCAGATCACGCATATTGCACGAGCCTGTCAGTTCATAGGCAAGGTCATAGATTCCGCCGTATGCTCCCGATTTGGTATCACGCCAGAGATTTGTCTCTGTGTTGATTACCATAGTAGGCTCGCCCTTCGGGTCATACGGAGCCTTGTAAATGCGAAGATTACCGTCTGCCGATACAGGGTGTTCCTGACCAAGAGCTTTCATGAAATCCGTGAGCCTGATTTTACGAATGTCAAGGTTGATTATAACCGGTTCCATAATTATCACTCGATTATGAATTTGACACCGACACCATACTGCGTATGGAAATGCCCGGTTGAGTTGCCGAATACAAACCGCTCCTTCACGTTGGCTGTCAGGGCAATTTTATCAGAGAGATAGAAATCCGCCGAGAGAGTGAGCGCACCGCCATAGATGAAGGCATCGCCGTTGTGGAGCGTGGAGCCGTCGGACAGGGTGTGTCTGCCCCAATTTACCGTTTCATAGCCGCCGATAGCCGATAAACCGCCATAGAGGTGGAAGGTCTGAGAATAGTCGCTGACAAGGTGGAGATTGTATCCCGCCTCCGCCGTGAACTGCGCCACGGGGATACGACCTTTTTCGGCGTATGGCTTATAGGTCTGGAGATACTCGCCGCCGAAGCTCCATGTGTTCGCGCCGCCCTTGAATACCGAGTAATACACTCCGAATGAATAGCCGCAGTCGCGGGAATTGCCGGTATAAAAACCGTCTGCCATATCAGCCTTTATTTCCACCGCAGACATACCGGGGAGGCATCGCTGGGCCATTGCCTGCCCTCCGCAGAGGGCAAGCATGGCAGCGATTATCATTATCGCTTTTCTCATAGATTACTGGATTGAAAGTTCGTCGATTACGTTTGCACGCACAATATCCTCGTTCTCCACCACGAAGGACTGGTGTCTGCCACCCTCTTTTTCGGCAACCTCGATCACGAGCTGCTTGTCATCGGGAATTGTGAATTTCTCCAGCGCAAACACAGTGCGTTCTGATGATTTGGCGGGAACAACCACTACATAGTTCTGGGCGCGCAGAGGGTCCAAGACCTGCTCCTGCATGGCAGTTCGCTTGATAACTTTCTTATCCACAACTTTGAACGATACAAAATCTATGTCGAAAGGAATGTTGGAAGTGTTTTTCAACTCGGTATGAAAGTAGAGCAACCCGTTGTTGGCATAGATGGATTTCAGAAGGAACTGCACGCCGAAACGCTTTGAGCCGATATGCTTGATTTCGCGCTTGTTCTGCTTGTAGATACTTTTCATAATCAGTTTTACAAGCATAGGACTCTCACTGCCGAGGCGTTCAAGATAGATTTCCTGTGCGTTGTTGGGGCGGTTCACCGATTCTCCGTCGTGGAGAAAGTCTGTCATCTCAATACTCAGAAGCAGAGGCTCTTTCGCAAATTTGACGTTGAAGGTATAATATGACCCATCATCGGTTATTACCGACAGGTTAGTTTCCTGCTTGAACGACTTGAAGGCTGATTTGACACGCAGCACGTTCTTCGCGCCGTCGGCAAGTCCGGCGACAAGGTTTTCATTGCCCAAATCGACATAAGTGATTTCAGCCGGGAAGATGATATGCGTCGTCTTGTTATAGCATACCTCCAGTGCGTGAGGCGGAATCATGCGGTCGAAACCTACTTTGCGGGTAAGTCCGTCGAACTTGTCGCCGTCGGTGTAGTTGTCACCGTACACGTTCATGTCGTGTTCAGTCGCTTTGGCTGCTACCTGTTCTGTATCAGGCGATACATTGTTATCGGCACTATTGACCGTCTTTTTGCCTTTTGCAAAGGCGGGAGTTGCCATACAGAGGACGGCAACGAGAGAAAGAACAAATAATTTGAAATTCATTTGATTGTGGATTAAGTGGTAAATAATCATATATCTTCCGGCTGGTGAAGCATTACACGATAGCCGGCTTTGAGGTGGACTTTCACGGTCCGCAGCTTCTTGTTGAGATACTGGCTGACACCATTTATCAATCCTCGCCCCACATCGGAGGCAATCTGCGCTCCGGTATTGGTGGAGATGTTAATTGAGCTACCCATCGTACTGCCCATATTGGCACCGATTTCGTGAAGCGCGTCACTCTCCATAGAATTGGGAATGTTGATACCTTCCTGGCCGTCGGAGTCATAGACCTGCAATTCCACATCGTAGATGGAGCCTTCGCACTCGATAGAGGATATTTCGATTTCCAGCCTCTCGCCCTGCACTCTTGCAGAGCCGACGATTACGGTGTTGCTTGGTATCAGCCTTGAGCCTACCCACATAGGTTCAGTGGTCCGTAACTTTACGCTTTCTCCGTTGGTTACACTCTGGTTGTTGGCGACAACTGCGGCAATCGTGTTCTTATTTACAATTCCGGATGATCCGACCGAGGTGTTGAAACTTCTGCTTGACGACGCACTGAGGGATGATACGACATTTCTGCTCACCTGCGCCACCGGCTGCACATTGCGCTTGCCTTTCTCATCGTCGGTAGAGGACGGAGGCGCATAATTGCCGCCGTTGCCGTTACCCATATATTGAGCCGCCAACTGGTAGGAGCGTTCAAGCATTTCCATTTGGTCCGGCTGCTGTTGCTGCTGTGCCATCGCATTTTGTGCTTCCAGCTCGTCTATCCTTGCCTGCAACTCGGCGACCTGTGCCGCCTCGCTGCTCTCCGGCACGAAGAAATCATCGAGCGAAGCCTGCACTTCCTGATACGCCTGAGCCGATGTTTCCACCGCCGAAGGCTGACGCATATCGCTGTCTTGCGGGGTTGCGGCTGTGAGAGTGTCGAGGACGGATACCGTCTGCTGACGGGTCTCTTTCTCTTTCGCGGCTTCAGCGGCCTCATATTCCGACATCTTGTCTTTCATGCCGTCGTTCTCGCCTTCGGGTATCTCGGTGTTGAAGGCGTCGCCAACATGCTCGTCGCTTTTGTTGAGGTTGGAGTAAAGAAGCCATAATATCACGGCACCGCAGAGAATGGCGGCAGGCATCACCACCAGATATTTCATCATCTTCTGCCGTTCCGCCTGTGATTTTGGCTGGAAGAAACCGTTAATCCTCGCTTTCCATTCCTGCATTGTCATAGGCGGCGGAAGTTATCGGTTCGACATCGGGATTGTTGATTTCCAGTGGCTGTATATGTTCGACCTCCACAAGTCGGTCGGAGTGACCCAGTCCGATTTTATAGCAGGCATGACCGAACACGAAGAATGCAATCAGGACGAAGGCACATAGCATGATGCTTACGACCAAGAGCCGTTGTTTTTGAGGAATACCGTCGCAAAGGCCCCTCAATTTAGAAGAGAGCTTCCCTTTCGGGGTGTGCCACACCTTATTATATACGGTGTCTCTCGCGGCACGGAGATTTGAAAATACATTCATCGTTTGGTAGTGATTATATCCTTGTTTTCAAGGATGTTGAAACCTTCAATAATAAACCCGTTGGGATTGTCGTCAGAGCGCGACACATTTGACAGACGGCATACCGTTATCAATGTGCGCTCCGTCATGTTGGACTCGCGGATAATCATCTGGCGGGCGTATGTCCTGGCGGTATATGGATATGTGTTGAAATCGCATACCACGCTGTCAACCTGCACGACCTGATTGATATTTCCGGCTATGATACGGTTGTAGTAACCTTTCTCCGAGAAATCGGTATAATAGTTGTATGCCGACTTGTCGCTGAGTATCAGCGCACGGTTGATGTTATGCTCAATGGCTGACTTATCCGGTGAGAGATTGAAAAACAGCTCATGGAAGCGTCGCACGTGTTCACGCGCCTCAGCCGGTCGATTTTGGCTCATGTCCTGCGACAAGGCAAGCATAAGCGACTTGCCGTTGTCAAGGACATAGATTTTCTCACGCTGCTTCTCGGCGAAATTGAACACCATTATCATGGCTACCGACACCACAACGGCACACATCGCAACGAACACGATACCGAAAAGACGTATCTGGCGGAATGATGTCTCGATATTCCTTAATGATTTGAACTCCATAGGCATGATTATTTGAGAAGTTTACCGGCCCGGCCTGCCACATTGCCCGCAACACCACCGGCGACACTTGCCGCACCGGAGCCGACCTGCATTGCGGTTGTGTTGACAGCACGATTGTAATTACCTGCGCCTCCAGCCTGAATTATCCAGCCTGCAACCGTCGGAATTGTAAAATACCCGATAATGCCGATAATCATGAACACCGTGTAAGCGGTGTTGCTCCCATCAAGGTCAACATTCGGATTATTAGTCAGTTCCGAAATGTCGTTCTGGAGCATCAGGACTTGGATTTTAGCAAGGATTGTGGAGAATAAATCTGCAACAGGCAACCATAGATAGGTCTGAATGTAGCGGCATATCCATTGTGTCAGGGTTGACTGGAAGCCGTCCCACACCGAGAGGGCGAATGAAATCGGGCCGAGGATAGCAAGGACTATGAGAAAGAATGTCCTAATCGTATCAATAGTCAGAGAGGCAGCCTGAAATAGCATCTCCAGCAGTTCATGAAAGAAATTCTGGATTGCCTTCTTGACCTTATACATTCCACGTTCTATATACATTCCGGCGGCAGTGCCTATCTCCGTCACGCCTAACTCGTCAATCTGCCTGTCAAACTCGGCATCGTCAACGAGGTAAGCGGTCGATGGGTCGTTCATCATCGCTTCATATTCCAGACGGTCTTTCTCCTCACGATATTTCTTCATGTCGAGGGTCTGGCCTTCGAGCATCGAGGCGGTACCTTGCACAATCGGAGACATTACGGAGTTTATGGTACCAAGTACCACAGTCGGGAAGAACATTATACAGAAGCCAATGACAAACGGACGCAGCAGCGGAAACACATCTATCGGTTCGGCTCTTGCCAGAGACTGCCATATACGGTAGGCGACATAGAATAGCGCGCCTAATCCGGCTATACCTTGAGCCACTCCTGCCATATCCTCGCAAAGAGGCATCATCTCATCGTACAGAGAGCGCAGGATGGTGTGGAGATTTGAAAAATCAATAGCGCACAGCATAGGCATCACCAGTATTTTTCGGAGCCGTCACCATAGAGAGCCACAACACGCTTTGTGTCGGCTTTCTTTTTGGCGCGGAGATAGGACACACTGATGTTCTTGTTTGTATAGTACGCCGTCAAATTCTTCAGACGCTTCATCTCCTTGTAACAGTCGTCAACGACATCCATACGGTCTTTGTCGGTCATGCTCAGTGTAGTTATATTGACTACCTGCTTCAAATCGCCGAGGACGCCGTTGGCTTCTTCGAGAATACGGGTGTAGCCCGATGCGATTGCCGAAAGTTCCGCGCTTGTGAAATTGGGATCTGTCAGCATCTTCTGGAAATTGTTGACATAGTAGCCGGAGATATTTCCGAGCATCAGGATCGTCTGCTGCACCTTGCGGGCATCGCGGACAAGGTTGTTCACCGACTGGAGCGCGTCATAATATTTCTTCGCTTGCTGATAGATTTTCACAGTTTCCTGAAAATTTTTCACCATGTGCGTCGCTGTCTGCGACTCCTGCACAAGTGATTTAGAGTTGTTTACGATGGACTGCGCTATGTTGGACGGGTCTATGACAGTCCACTGGGCCGAAGCCCTGCCCGTGCCTATGATAAGGCACAGGGCGATTAAGGGGATAAGAAACTTTAATTGCTTCATTTGATTGTGGGTTAAGTGGATTTAGCGTATTCTGTGAGCCATACTCACAATGATTCTGATTAAGGCTGTAAACATCCGATAAACCATTACAAGGAGGAGGCCGAGGAAAAGGAACAGACCTGAAATGATGAATATTATGGATTGCTTGGCTTTCATACATCAGTTCTCCCTCCTTTCGTTGGCTAACTGCTTTATAGCGGCCTCGATGTCGCCGCCGAGCTGACGGGCGCGGGCGAGTACCTGCATCTTCTCCGTTTCCTCGGTCGTGTAGGCGAGGTATTCCTCCGGCGATACCTCGGTTGCATACACCGCCGACTGTGTTCCGCCCAGCCCGATCCACACCTCCTTGTAGTTGCGTCCGGGGTTGTTCGCCATATTGATACTGAGTATCTGGCTTTTCTCCTTATCGGTCAAACCCAGCAGCTCCTGTATCTGGTCAAAGCGGTTCATATACTTTCTCTGGTCGAGAAGTATCTTGCAATCGGAGTTATTGATGATGGTTTCCTTGACAATCGGCGACGATATGATGTCGTCAACCTCCTGTGTAACCACGACCGCCTCACCGAAATATTTGCGCACCGTCTTGAACATATAGCGCATATACTCGGCCATATTCGCCGTTGACAACGCTTTCCAAGCCTCTTCGCAGATAAGGACTTTCCGCACGCCTTTCAGACGGCGCATCTTGTTGATGAAGGCTTCCATAATGATGATTGTCACCACCGGGAACAGGTCTTTGTTGTCGCGGATAGCGTCAATCTCGAATACCACGAAACGCTTGTTAAGCAGGTCGATGTTTTCTCTGGAGTTCAGCAGGAAATCGAAGCGGCCGCCGTAATAATACTGGCGCAGCGTTGTCAGGAAATTATCAATATCAAAATCCTGCTTGTAGATGGGGATAGGACGCTGTGCCATTTCAGCACGGTATTCATCGCGCATAAACTCGTAGAAAGAGTTGAAGCTGGGAACGATGTCGCGGTCTTTCTTCATCTTTTCAAGGAACATCGACAGTGCGGAGCCTAATTCGCCACTCTCCGTTTTGGAAACTCTGTCGTCCTCCGACTTCCAGAGTGTGAGAAGCAGCGTCTTGATGGAGTCCTTTTTCTCCACGTCAAACACCCCGTCATCAGTGAAAAACGGATTGAAAGAAATCGGTTTTTCTTCTGTATAGGTATAATACACACCGTCTTCGCCGTGGGTACGGTTGTGGATAAGGTTGCACAGTCCTTCGTATGAATTACCGGTGTCAATCAGCAGGATATGCGCGCCTTGCTCGTAATATTGGCGTGTCAAGTGATTAGTGAAGAAAGACTTGCCGCTACCCGACGGACCGAGGATGAACTTGTTGCGGTTTGTGGTTATGCCGCGCTTCATAGGCTCGTCTGAAATATCCAAGTGGACAGGCTTACCCGTGAGGCGATCCACCAATTTAATTCCAAATGGCGACAGTGACGAGCGGTAGTTCGTTTCGGCAGTGAAGAAGCAGACGGCAGGCTCGATGAAGGTATAAAAACTTTCCTCGGCCGGGAAATCCGCCTCGTTGCCGGGCATAGCCGCCCAAAACAGCGTCGGGCAGTCGATGGTGTTGTGCCTCGGCATACACCCCATAGTCGCGAGCTGACCGCCGACATCGTTCTTTATCCGGCGCAGTTCCTCGGTGTCGTCGCTCCAAGCCATGATGTTGCAGTGGCAGCGCACCGATATAAGACCGTAGCTGTGTGCTTCGTTCAGATAGCGGTCTATCCACTCCTTGTTTATGGCGTTGGAACGGCTATACCTTGAAAGCGAGTTCATATTGCGCGCCGTCTTTTCAAACTTCGCCAGATTTTCGTCGTGGTCGTCGATAAACACATACTGGTTATAGATGTGGTTGCACGGCAGGAGCAGGCCCACGGGCGAGGCGAAGCTCAGTCGGCAATCGCTCCTGTCGGTTGACAGGCGTTCATACCGGTTGTCGGTGCTGACCTTTCCGGGCAGGTCTTCGGTATCCGACAGCGTGTGCAGACACAGCATCTTGTCGCCAACGCGCATTTCTTTCGGCGACAGGTCTATATCCTCCAGACAGGTTACATCGCCAGTTGACAGCGAGAGATACCTCTCTATGATACCCGATGTGCTGTCGGTGCCGACAATCTCATCGTCACCCATGCGGCGCAGCGAGATATATCCGGTGTCGTTGATTATGCGCTCAAACTGACCCACGGCTTCCATGAAGCCGACAATCATCTCGTGATTGAGTTCCTTCGGAGTGATACGCCCACGGCAAAGGGTGGAGAAATTGGACTGCTGGCGCATACGCTCCTTTGTGGTCTTTGTCAGATACAGGTAGCACTTGTGCGCCAGATACGGACGCTCGTTGAAATGACGCTCGAAGCTCCTGTCAAGAAAAGACAAATCATCTTTTTGCAGTTCCGGCTTATAGTTCTCCGACACAAACCAGTCCTGCTTGTGCGCCACCGTAAAGCGCGGCAATACCTTGATTGCCTTGCACCAAGCGGCGTGCATCGCCTCGTATTCCTGCGATGTGACGGTGAACAATTCCGGCAGCGTAACCTCATAGCACACGGTTATGTCGGCGTCCTTACTGATGATACAGCCGTGTTCCACTGCCAACAGTGGGAGTTTAGACTCCAGAGTTGTGGCTTTCAGTATATTTCTCATTTGCGACCTCCTTTCAGAATACGACGCACACGCAGACGGTTGATGATGTAGCGGGGGCGGTATTTCACCGATGTGAGCTTCATAAGTCCGTATTGCCCGTACTTGCCGTTGAGATGGAAGGTGTACCACACCAGCACCGACGCGCTTATGGCACCGAAGCCTATGCACAGACCCTGCTGCACCCCGCACATATAGAGGATTACAAACAGTATGAAATCAGCGATAAGACCTCCGGCGAAGATGAAGAGGTATTGCGCTTTCAGCCCCTTGTATTCCACCGTCCTGCCTATGCCCTTGTTAATAGAATATTCCATCAGTGGCAGGGATTAGAGGAAGAACGAGCGCAGGATTGTGGCCGCGACCACAAGAAAGATACACGCACCGAACCACGATGCGGCGGTCTTGCTCGTGTCGGGATCGCCGGAGCTGAATTTGCCATAGACCTTGACACCGCCTATAAGACCGACGACTGCGCCGATGGCATAAATCAGCTTCGTGGCGGGGTCGAAATAAGACGTCATCATCGAGGTTGCCTCGTTGATGCCTGCCAGACCGTTACCGGCGGCATAGAGGTTGGCGGCACATATCATCAGTGTGAGCATGGCGGCCATTGAGCGGCGCATACCGGGAGCGTTCATAAACTCCACGATGCGCTTGTAGAGCGACTTGAAGAATTTAGTCATAAAATAATTGATTTGGATTTAGTGATGGTCAGTGGAGGATATTGAAGTCGATGGCATCAATATCGGTTGTGTCTATGTCGGCATGGAATACTATCTTGCGGACTTTCTCAATAGCCTCGTCGGTTTTCACAGCCGGAGCATATTCAGGTACGTCGGGCAACTGACATTCAATCATCAGTATGCGCTTGCGCACAACCGGGTCGAGTTTGACATATTCGATTATCTCGGTGCCTTCAAGTTCGGAAATTACCCGTCGTGCAGTCTGCTCATCCTCTGTGGTGTGAGGCTGATTTTTCAGCACCTTCATGGCTGTCTGCATTTCCTCGAAGTCTATACCGTCGGCATTTGCCTCGGCCGGAGTCGGCATTTCGCCTGTAAGCTCACTTACCGAATGAGTAGAGAATATCTCATCCAGTTTTTCAGGAGGTATCTGGACCGACGGCTTTTCTTCGGGTGTATCGGGCAGTCCGGCATCGGAGGGTTTACCCAGTTCCATGACAATAAGCGGCACGACTTCCCTTGCCGCTTCGGCAGCGGCTTCTTTGGCGATTTCCCGGAACGAGTCCATGAACTTATCGGCATCGAAGGAACTTTTGCCTACGACTTCTTCCACGGGCACTTCATCTGCGGGCGGTTGTTCCGGAGGTATGCAGTTGTCATTCTTGCCGGCAGCCTGGGAGTCGGGCTTTGTCAGCACTTTCCTGATAAGCCATACATTGCTTGCGAGCAATGCGATGATAAACAGCGTTTCCATCAGAATAGCGGCTGGCTGTTTTCGTCATAGAGACCTTCCATGACCTCGCGGTTGTTTGCGAAATGGTCGAGAAGTATCTCGGATACATACGAGCCTATGGAGGCACCGGTATCGCGGAACCGTTCTGCCATACGACTCAGGACGGCATGGACTTCGGGATAGATATACACTTTGGTGTTGGAGCGAACAATGCCGGGCCGGAGAAACTTGGCGGCATATTTCCTGCGCTCCTCTGCGGCTCTGACATCAATGTCAGTGGCCGGATTCACGTTGATGGTTACAAGTGGTGATTTGGGCATAGCTGGTTAGAGTTTGGGGTTGATGACATCGGCATACTCCTCAAAATGGGATGCCAGTACGTTGTTGATATACGATTTGAGGGAGCAGGAACCATTCTCGAAAGCGATAAGCCTCTTGATTTTACCAATCAGAACCGGGTCTATCTCTACCATAAGGAATTTGACCTGCGGGCGCAGATATGTTGTCCTTGTGATAAACCGTTCACGGAACAGAGCCTCCCGTTTTGTATCGGTTGAAGATTGTTCCGGGGGCACATGATTGGATTCAGTGGACTCAACCCTATTTTCTGTCGAACCGGGTATGTCAGGCGTCGGACTTTCTTTAGGCTTCCTTTTCAGTGTTGACAGCGAGGAGGACTCCTCTCTGAATGACCTGATGAACTCATCGGGATCGATTTCCGACTCATATTTCTTTGCCATGTCGGTCAGAGTTTGAGTAAGTCGAGCAGTTCATCAGTAAGTTCCGGCAGGCGCGTACCTTTGAGCAGTGTCTTGTCAGGAGGCATGACGGTCGAGCGAAACACGGCGCGGTTGAGCGTCTTTGACCCTTCACGCCGGTATTTTTTGGTATCCGGTATCTTGGTTTTAAGCGTCATAAGACCATATTCCTCGAAAACCGCCTCATACTGGTCGTAGAGGTCTGTTTTCTCGCGTGCATCGACGAGGTTCCAGAGCATATACATTTGCTTTGCCGATGTGCGCCCTGTCGTCTGCCATTCCTGTATCTTCATGGCGAAGGCGAGGGAGCTTTCAAGTATCACCTTGTCAGCGGCGACCGGCACTATTACCGTATCCATACAGTCAATCACATTCACGACACCACGGTTGTTGACCGTGCCGGGCAGGTCGAAGAAAACGATGTCTATCTCGTTCCCTGCCTCGATGATGTCGCGTACCTTCTGCATGGCTTCCTCCGGCTTTGACGTAAGGAGAGGATAAGGTGCAAGCCTGGTCTGGCGCAGATTGTCGGAAAAAAGTTTCTTGAACTGGGGGCTGCACTCGATCAGGTCTTTGTCGCGCTGCCGCATCTCCTCGATGCTGAACTGAGGATAGTCGCAGTCCACAACAAGGACTTTAAGCCCCTTCACATAGTAGAGGTAACTCGCCGCTAAAACGGTCAGAGTGGTCTTGCCTGCTCCACCTTTCTGGGTGGAGAAAGCGACAAATTTGGGGTCTGTCATAAAATTAAAATTGGATTTGGATGTAGTGGTGGTTGCATAGCGGTTGCCGTCAGCGTATCTTCTGACACGGATAGACCGGGCTTCTATCGGTGTGAAACAGTGCCGGCATATACTATGCGGGGATTGACAACTTTCTATGCCGCATATAGCGACCTTCCTCCGCTGTCGGGAGGGCATCGGCTAAGTGAGCCGGAAATGGTTGGGTTCGTCAGTCATGTCTGGTTCGGGTTTGGATGTGGAGTTTAGTGGTGTATTCTGTCTGTAACCCATAGCTGACAAGCCTTGAAGCCATCAAGCTATGAATTATAGATAAATAGATTTGTCAATCAAACAGTAAATAATATTGCAGATACATAAATCTATAAGACTGTATCTTTATCGTTCATTAAACAGTTCCAATTCCATATCTATAAGTTGAACTTTAAGGAAGGATACAGATTTGTCTAAAAGCAGATATATCTATCAATAAAACCAATGTTCTCAAGACAGATTGAAAATCATACTTGCAGTTCAATGGATAGTTCTATAATAAAGTCTGTAAGTTGAACTCCTTGAAGGC
>VSPV01000059.1 GCA_009775605.1 Paramuribaculum sp. | reverse complement strand
AAAAAATCCCCTCCCAAGGCTAAATCACCCCCACAAAAATAAAAGTACCCCCTTCTCTCCCATAAAAAGCCCGCTTTTGCGGGCTTTTTTATTACCGAGCCATCCATCGACCCTACCGACGTTACAGACCCTACCGACCCTTCACCCCACTACTTTAAATAGTCCACCACCCACCATAAAATCAGTAGAGTCCGTAAGGTCAGTAGCGTCTGTAAAGTCGGTAAAGTCCGTAAGGTCTGTAAAGTCAGTAATGTCAGTAGAGTCCGTAAGGTCCTTAGAACCCGTAGTGTCCAATAACTGAAGAGGGTGGCGAAACCAACCGGTTCCGTCACCCTCTCATTGTTGGGTCGATATCACTCCTCGCGGAGTGATGCCTTTATGTTAGGTTGTCTAACAAATCTTATCAGATACCCACGTTAGGACCTTCGCCATACTGGGGAGCTCCAACATCCTGCCACAGACGCTCATTGTTGAGTTTGCCGGTAGTAAGAAGTTCCACACCGGTAGTGAAGCCCTGACGCTGATATACTTCCTCAAGAATTTCAGCCATCTGGTCTGTAGGAGAAATATTAGCAACGTTGCTACGACGAGCGAAGATATTTGCAGGATAACCGTCACCAGAATAGTCGGTGCGAGCGACGAGGTTCGAACCAAACTTAGGAATACCGGAACGACGTGCGGTTACCCAATGCTCGAGAGGCATCCACATGAAATGAACCTCCATGTTGAGGAAAATCTTCTCAAGATCATCGGCTTTATTTCCTGTAAGCTGGTAATCAGGCTGAGACAAGAGATGTTTTATCTCACCGTCCTGAAGGGCAATGCTCGTAGCGTCGTCATCAGAATATCCGTATGTCTTATTGTAATAAGGAATATTGTTTACACGGGCCATTTTATCGAAAGCAACTACAGACTGTTCAACAGCTTTCTTAAAATAGTCATTTGCACTTCCAAGACCAGTCGTACCGTATACAGCAAACTCAGCAAGATAGAAATTCATCTCAGCAGCAGTAAGATACATATCTGTACGAGGAACGTCGGTATTATCATCAGCAGCCTTAGCGATATCACCGGGTTTACGGGGACCATAATAATCTGCATTCGTCATAATCATATTCTCAAACATAGTTGAGTAAGGACGATATGCATAGTTGGCTCCTTCGTATACAAGCTGATATCCACCGGCTTCCTGAGTTGCGCTATAACCATAATACTGCATCAGAAGAGGATCATGGCTGTTGGAAGCATCGTAGTCATCGGGAAGACCGATATAGCGTGCCCAAAGATCGCCACCGAATTCATCTTTCCATTTCGAAAATGCCTTTACCTTCTCACCGGTTTTCTGGTCTTCAACCATCTTTGTTTCAAAACGATCCTTGATAATAGGCATAATCTTATCCTCATAACCATTTTTGAGGTAGAAATTAATAATCGTAGCGTTCCAGTTATTTTTGGAATAAGTAAAGCGAACACGGGGATCACGGTTCTTTACCTGCCAGTCAATAACCTTTTCATTAGCTGCACCACCCCAGTTGGAGATGGAGTTGTTACCGGAGCCATAAGCGAGTTCACCGGCATCGATTTCTGCAGCCATTAGGTCAAGACGTTTATCAGCTTTAGAATACATTACATCATCTTCGGCTTCGGTAATCACACCATCAGCATAGGCTTCAGCGACAATTGCCTTGGCTCGTGCCAGATCTCGATGAATAAGACGGGTTGCAAGTTTAACGCGGAGTGAGCTTGCAAATTTGGCCCACTTATTCCAATCAAGGCCATATATAATATCCTGTGCTGAGTTGCCGTTACTTACAGGACTTGACTTGAATACATTTACCGCATTCTTTAACTCGGAATCCCAAAGAGTATAAAGATCTTCAACCTTGTCATATTCAGGTTTGAGATCGCCACCGTATGCAGCACGTCCACCCTTGGTATAAGGCATGTCGCCTGAGCAGTCCGCGTCATAGATGCCTCCGTAAATAGTGAGAACTCTTGTAGCCTCGAGGAAAGGAACGGCAGCAGCTCTGTCCTCTTCATTCATGCGGGTCATCTCAAACTCAAGAGCAGTGAAATACTTAAGCTGGTTCATCATCATTGGTGTATGACCGCCTCCGATTTCTCTAAGACGGCTTTGAGAATAACCACCGGTGAAGCCAAGCATTTGAGAGGATGCCATCCAAGTTGGTGCATCATAGAACCAGAGGGTATAACCGTGAGGATACATTCTGAACTCAGCCGTAGTCAGCAACTGTTCAGCAGTCGCCGTCGGAAGAGAATTGGGAGCATCATTCTCCACGCTCCAGTCATCGCGGCAGCTTGCCAGGCCAAGAAGCATGGAAGAAGCCAGAATGCCTGAAAGAATTTTCTTATAATTTTTCATTTTATTATATTTTCAATTATGTGTTTTTAGAACTGAGCATTGACTGTGAAGGTAAAGCTTGCGGTTGTACCTTCATAACCACGGATACGGAACTCGTGTGAACTGGTACCGCGAACTGACTCAGGATTGATATTATTGTGAAGGCTGTTGTGAAGATAACCAAGGTTATGGCCTGTGGCAGTAAGGTTGATACCCTTTGCGCCTATCTTTGATGCCCAGTTGGTGGGGAGGCTATAGCTGAGAGAAATCTCACGAAGAGCTACATAATTAAGCTTCTGGAACCACGATTCGTTAACAACACCGATACCCCAGTCATTAACGTATGTGTGATAGATACTTGCATGTACAGGTTCTACCATGCCTTTATCAAGGAGTTCGCGGAATGTTTCTCCGGATTGATACTTACCGGTTCCTACAGTATAGGTTCCGTTAGGAATGTCAATTACGGTTCCCTTCTCGATAATACCTTCGGGTATCACACCGTCATTGTACTGACGACCGTTCCACATCGAAGTGTATGATGCGCCGCCATGAGCTGCGTCGCGCCATTTCAGAGAGTATTCTGTAGCACCGCTGGCAGTACCGTAACGGCTGTTATAGGAGGCTACATAACCACCCCAGCGACCGTCGATAGCCACATTGAGTCGGAGGTTCTTCCAACGTAAGCTGGTTGAGACGCTTCCGAGGAATTTCGGGTTGATGTCACCAACTTCCTCAATCTCATAGCTTCGGATAGGATAGGCTACATAGCCCGTAACGTCCTTTTCGTATTGGAGGACAGGAAGACCTGATTCCTTGTCCCATACAGGGTTAGAGTCAGTAAGAAGAGTACCGTAGGCACCACCTACCTGAGCTACAGAACCCATACGGAAGTTACCGTACTGGATATCTCCGGAGAGGCCATAGTATTTGCCGGCTTCAGGGTGAAGTGAAATAATCTTGGAACGGTTACGGGTATAAGTGAAGTTAAGATCCCATGTCCAGTCCTTGGTTTCGATGGGAGTGGTATTGATGGCCAGCTCGATACCGGAGTTCTGGATATTACCGGCGTTTACTTTCTTTCTGCTGATACCGGACACAGAAGGAACGGTAATGTCCATAATCTGATCCTTAGTATTCTCTTTGTAATATGCGAAGTCGATACCAAAACGGTTATTGACGAAACGCCAGTCAAGACCGAACTCCCAAGAAGTCTTGCGTTCAGGCTTCAAATCGAGAACAACTGCAGTAGAGGGAGGAGTAGTGGTTGAAATATTACCACCATTATGAGAGGCATTCACAAATGTATACGATGAGTTTACAGTATAGGGGCTGGTATCGTTACCTACCTGTGCCCATGATCCACGGAACTTAGCCATTGATACCCACCAGGGGAGATACTCGCGGAAAGTATTGTCGGCAAGCCATGACAGAGATACAGAAGGATAGAAGTAGCTGTAGGTGCCGTGTCCATCCGCATATACCAAGGTTGAGGACCAGTCATTACGTCCGGTTACATCCAAATATACTTGACCTTTCCAGCTTGCACCAATCTGAGCCATTGCTGACCACATTGTTTTAGTACCATTGATTCCCATGGAAGACTTATAGGGATTTTTAGAGTTCGCTATGAAGAACTTGTTGGGTACAGAAAGGCCTCCGTCAGTCCAGGCACTCATCGACTGGCTATGTGAATGGTAATATTCGCCGCGAAGCATACCATGAGCTTCGAAATCGCCCCATTCCTTGTTCAGGTTAGCAGTGAAGTTAAGGTTAGTCTGCTCCTTGATATCCTGCCCCATGGCATAATAACCGTTGTCAAGAGCCGCATTTGTTCCAGGATTCTTTTGTTCATAACGTACATAGTAATAATTAAATGAACCTTCTGTCGTGAAACGTAGCCAATCAAGAGGAGTTACAGTAACTTTTACATTCGGACGAATCACAGTTTCCTTGCGAACGTAGTTATTCTCATTTAAAGAGAACCACAGGCTGTTTGCACGGTTATAGTAGTTATCCTCACCATTCTGAGGAAGACCGCCGTTGGCACCCTTATAGTTATTTCGCTCCGAGGCAATATCTACCCAAGGTGCAATTGAACCGTATACAAATTGTTCGCCAAGGTTGCGCATAGCGTTGCGGGGTTTCGAGTTGGCAAAAGTAACACCGGCCTCAACGTTAACAGTCTTGCTCACTTGGTGGGAAGCCTTGAGCATCATATTGTAACGCTTGAAGTCATTTTCAACAACAGTACCTTCAGCATACTTATAGCCTGCCGACAGATAGAATGTGGTATTCTCTGTTCCACCGGTCACTGCCACGTTGGTTGTGGTGTTGAAACCAGTGCGGTACATGTCATTATAGTTGTTCTTATGGGCTACATAAGGACGTATGGAGCCATCAAGATACTCGAAAGGCTGCCCATCATATGGATCGCCCCAGAGAGCAGTTGTATTATAAGTACGAACCGAACGCATACCTTCCTCATTGATTGGAAGACCGGTATACCAAGGATCCGAGCTATAACGCGTTGCAGCTCCCGAACGCTGACCCATACCATAGGTATTATTCAGACCAGGTTTGGATATGTGCCAGTCGCAGCCGAGAGTTTGGGTAACGGTCACGCCGTAGCCCTTGGAACCCTTGCCGCTCTTGGTTGTAATCACAACCACACCGTTAAGACCGCGCGAACCGTAGAGTGCGGTAGCGGCAGCGCCTTTCAGCACGGATACGGACTCGAAGTCGGCGGGGTTGAGGTTCTTCAGCTCATTACCGTAGTCATTGGAGTCGCCGTCCCAGTCAGAAGAAGAAGTGTGGACACCGTTGTCGAGAATGATACCGTCAACAACGTAGATAGGCTGGTTGTTAGAGCTGAGTGTGGAAGCACCACGGATCTCAATCTTGTTAGAACCGAAGAGACCACCGTCAGACTGGTTGATGTTCACGCCGGCAACTTTTCCCTGAAGCGCCGACACGGGGTTTACGAGGTTAGTATTTTGCTATACCTTCACTGATGTTTAATATGGCTTGTTTTCAGAATGTTATGTTGTAGGCTGATTCTGGCTGTTTCCTTAGATGGCCCTTATTTTTACATTCAGTACACAATTAGTATGATTTGGTTGTTAATATCTGTGGTAAACCGTTTTCATGTTTTATCACACCTCAATACCTTTTTTGATCACATCTCATCACCTTTTTATCAAATAAAGATAATCGCTTATGGCTAAAGTAGAAAGCAAGAATAAACAGAATCCGAAACTCGTGCAGTCAGAATTGCAGGACGGCCGGGCAAGCCTTGCGCTGGAGTATTATCTCGGGCGCAATGAGACGCCGGTGCTTGACGAAAGTGGCAACCATGTCCTCTATACCGAGGGGGCGATGAAGGGAAAGCCGAAATACAAAATCAAGCATATCCGCAAACGTGAGGCGCTGAACCTATACATCCGGCTGCATCCTCGCAACCGGCAGGAACGCACCCAAAACAAGAATACTCTGGCGCTCGCCGAGAAGATAAGGTTTGAGTGTGAGCAGGAATTTCTCGAAGACCGTGTGGGATATCGACTGAAAAAGGACGGAGAGAATAACTTTATCAGATACTTTCGCAAGCATTGTGAGAATGAGCTGTATTCGAAGCCAGTGAGATGCAATTATAAGACCTCCTGCATCCGCTTCGTGAAATTCCTTGAAGCTACGCCGCGGTTCCAACGCTACACATCGTTTCTACGCATGGAATTGATTACTCCCGAAATGGTGACGGGTTTCACGGACTATCTGAAGACGGTAGCCAAAGGGGAGGGTGCGCACAAGTCATACTATATGTTCCGCACCGTCATACTCCATGCGATAGAGGAAGGGCTGATGAAAAAGAATCCGTGCAAGGGAATCGTAATTCACCGTGACCTGAACACGCTGAAAAAAGAGATTCTGACAATAGATGAAATCAAACGCCTTGCCGCCACCCATTACAAGGGCGAAGATACGGCTCTGCAACGTGCATTTCTCTTCTGCTGTTTCACCGGCATACGCTGGTGTGATGCCGTTTGCCTCACATATGCCAATGTAGATTTCTCGGCAAGGATGCTCCGATTCAATCAGCAAAAAACAGAGGGTCGCAGCGCACACAGCGGTGTCACAATTCCGTTAAGTGCTGCATTGCTGAAGCTTATAGGAGAGCCTGCACAGCCATCCGAGAAGATTTTCAATATCACCTGCTACCGCACAACTGCAATCACACGTCTGCAGAAATGGGTCAAGACGGCCGGCATCAGTAAAACTATCACATGGCACTGCGCCCGTCACAGTTTTGCGGTGAATGTGCTTGGGGCAGGGGCGAACATCAAGACCGTTGCTTCTCTCATGGGTCATTCGAGCATAAAGATGACCGAGAAGTATCTCCACGTCATAGACCAGCAGAAGCAGGACGCAATCAACAGTCTCGGAGACCTTGACTACGATTGTGAGGCGGTGAGTGTGTAGAGATATCCTCCCGGCACTTCCGGCGCTCTTTGAAGATATAGTACGGATTTAGTACAATCTTAAGGGAGTAAACTACGGATAATAAACTAAGAGGGTATTTAACTTTTGTTGTTAAATACCCTCTTAGAATAAAGACTGTAGACGGGCGCGGGTCAGCGGCGCGCTGGCTCGAGGCAGGCGTCGAGGTTGGCGGTGATGGCTTTGCGGTCGAGGTTGCGGCCTATGAACACGAGTTTTATCATGCGGTCGCCGTAAACTTCGTCCCAGTCGCGCATCAGTCCCGGTTCGCGGGCCATGAGGTTCATCAGCTCTTCTTCGGGAGCGGTGGCATACCAGTAACCGGCTTCGGTGAGTTTTTTCTGCGAACCGGCCTGTTCGAAGAGATATGACATGTCACGGTTGTTGGCGAAATAGAGCACACCTTTGGTGCGGATCACATTCGCGGGCCATTGCGTTGCCATGAACCGGTCGAGTTTGTGGATATCAAAGGCGGGACGGCGGTAGTAGACAAACGTCTGTATGCCGTATTCCTCCGCTTCTCCCTCCTCATGGTCGTGGTGGTGATGGTGGTGGTGCTGATGGTGTCCTTCCTCCTCTTCGTCGTGGTCGTGATGGTCATGGTCGTGGTCGTGGTGATGATGATGGTGGTGTTCTTCTTCATGTTCGTCGTCATCATCATCGTCATGATGGCCTTCTATCTCGCGCACCCATGTTGCGGAAGTGGCGGTCTTCTCAAAATCGAAGAGGCCGGTGTTGAGCAGTTCGTCGAAATCCACGTCGGCGTAGTCGCACTCTATGATTCTGGCTTTGGGCTGGATGGCGCGGATAATGGCGCGGATGCGGGCTGCATCGGCCTTGGTGACTTCCGAAATCTTGTTGAGAAGAATGATGTTGCAGAACTCGATCTGCTGGATGATAAGGTTCTCGATATCCTCTTCGCCGAGGTTTTTCTTGCGGAGCGAGTCGCCGCAGCCAAACTCATCCTTCATTCTCAGGGCATCAACCACCGTCACTATGCAGTCGAGGCGCGGAGCGGTGCGGCGTGTGTAATCGTCGGCCATGTTGCTCATGGAGCAGATGGTCTGGGCAATAGGTTCGGGTTCGCAGATGCCGCTGGCCTCGATTACGATGTAGTCAAAGCGGCCGGTGGAAATTATGTCGCGTATCTGCTCCACGAGGTCCATCTTGAGCGTGCAGCAGATGCAGCCGTTCTGGAGGGCCACAAGGTCGCCCTGGTCCTTCTTTCCTACCACGCCGCCTTTCTGGATAAGGGTGGCGTCGATGTTCACCTCGCCTATGTCGTTGACGATTATCGCGAATTTAATACCGCGGCGGTTGGAGAGTATACGGTTGAGCAGAGTTGTTTTGCCGCTGCCGAGATAGCCTGTGAGCAACAGCACCGGAATTTCTTTTTCTGACATATATGATGGTTTTTAAGCGTTGTCTGACACTTGGTTCCGGCGGTTTAGACGCCGTGTGTACCAGCCTGAGCGGTAGAACCGCAGCAGGGCATAGGAAATAGTGAAGTACAGGGCGGCGAGCAGCCACAGCATGCGGTAGGGGTGGGCCTGCTCGTAGAGCGGGCTGCCGTTGGAGTTCATGCGTATGAAGCCTTCCACACCCCATGTGGCGGGAATCATGTCGCCGACCAGCACCCAGAGCGGGCTCATGGCGTAGCGTGGCCAGGTGAGGCCCGACAGGAAGAGGAAAACGACAGATGTGAACACTACGGCCAGCATGGTTTCCTCACGCTCGGTGACGAGCCAGCTGATACATTGTCCCATGAAGGCCGAGGCGACCAGCATAGGCAATATGAACAGCACATAGTCCCAGTCGCTGCCAACGTGGGGGAGCGAGAACATCATGGGCACTATGCGCAGCACATAGATGATTATCGGGGCATACAGCGTGAGATAGCACATCACCTTGCCCAGAAGTGTGGCTCCGGCCGGAGCCTGCACCTGCAGCGGGTCTATGCCTCTGTTGCGGCGTCGGCGTTCCGAGGCTGTGGCGCCGAGCATCACCACTCCAAGCACCATGCTCTGCTGGAGAATCAGCACCAGAATGCCGGGCATCACAAATGACGCGAAGCCCTGCGTCGGGTCGCCGAGCATACGGGCGTCGGAATTGATTTTGGTCATAGGCACCGCGCTGCTCACCATCGCCACCTGCGAGAGTTCGGCCGCCTGTATCTCAGCTCCGATAGCCAGCTGAAGGTCGGCCAAGGCTGAAATGAAGGTGCGGTAGCGCAGCAGCAGCGACATGTCGCAATAAAAAGTCGCCACGGCCTGCTCCCCGCGTCCCAGCCTGCGGCTGTAGTCTTCGGGAATCTCAAGTATGCCGAATGCGTCGTGATTGTTGAGAATGCGCCGTGCCGCCGCCAGGTCGGGGGCGTAGTTGTAGATTTTCGCGGCCTGTGTGGCGTCGAGCATTCTGGCCAGACGGCGGCTTTCGGCCGTGCGCGAATGATCCACGACCACCACCGGCATGTCGGTTGCAATCTCGGGGTTATATATCAGCGTGTAGCATACCGGATACAGCAACGGGAGGAGGAAAAAGAACATCATCACTCCCACGTCGTGGAACACCAGATAGAACTCCCTCTGCCAGACTCGGAAGAAGCCCAGAAACCACTGCTTTATGTTAGTTGCGGCGTTTGTCATTTTTCAGAGAACTTTCAGGGGACGTAAATGGGGTTGAGGCATCTCTTTTTTAGGCGTCCCATGCCGGGCATGGCCACCAGAGGGAATAGGAGGAGCGCCACGAAGTAGAAGCGCGAGAAGTACAGCGGAATGCCGTTGAGGGCCTGGTCGATATAGATCAGGAAGAAGTAGCGCACCGGCAGTATATAGCTGAGAATGCCTATGGAGCCGTACATGTTCTGTACCGGGAAAGAAAATCCGGCAATCGAGAACGACAGAATGCCCGTGAGCGACACCACAATCAGCGCCAGCCTCAGATTGGGGACAACGCAGCACACTGCCACGGCGAATGCCTGGCATGCGATTACCATCAGCACCATGGCCAGCACCAGATGGCTGAAATGGTTGTTGCAGGGGAAGCTCTCTATGCCGAACATCATGCCCAGATAGGCCATGCCCATGCAGATTTCTATGAATGTCTGTGGCACGAGCTTTCCGGTAAGGGCTATGAACATGGAGCCTCCGGCTGTGCGCAGCCATTGGGGCGATGTGCCGTATTTTATCTCGCTGCATATGGAATAGACCGTCACGCCGAGTATTATCAGTGCCAGGAAGGCCGCCATGAACGAGGGCGAGAGGTATATGCTGTAGTTCATCCACGGGTTTCCGGGCGCCTGCTGCTGGATTGCAACCGGCTGCAGCAGCGATTTGGTGGTGTTGCTGTCTATGCCCGTGCTCACGAGGGTGGTCTGCACAAGTGCGCCGGTGGTGGTGACGGCTACGGTCTTGAATCCCTTGAAGGCGAGAGAGCCGGGCACATAGTAAGTGAGATTGGAGTAGTAGGTCACCGTAGGCTCGTCGCCGCCCAGGGCCTTTTTCTGAAACTGTTCGGGCAGATAGAAGAAACCGAAAATCTCGCCTGAACGCACTTTTTTCTGGGCCTCGTGGAACGACTCAACCTTGCAGCGCACGTCCACCAGTTCCGTGGAGCCGAGGTTTCGTGTCACCTGACGCGAGAGAGGGGAATCGTCCATGTCAACCACCGCCACGGGAACCTTCAGCGGCAAGCCCACCTCCAGCAGGTCGAGAAAGAAGAACCCGAACAGCACAGGCACTACAATCAGCATCACCATGTAGATGCGGCGGGAGGCAAGCTGGCGCCAGCCCCGCGCTATCGAGTCGGTGAGATAATGGAGATTCACGGTCGGTTACTGTTTTTTTGTCAACGGTCGTTATCGGTCACCGGAAAAGGAAGTCAGGGGCGGTACACCACCGTCATTCCGGGACGGAGGTCAGGCAGGTTTTCCAGCGGGCGTCCCTTTACCTGGAAGGTGCGGCTGTCCCATTCGCCGGTTGATTTGGTGGCGCGCCATGTGGCATAGCTTCCCATGTCGCGCACGTAATATATCTTCAGACGGGTCTCTTTCTTGTCGAGGCCAGGTATCATCACTTCGATTTCCTCGCCGAGGCGGAGCTTATTGAGGTATTCCTCGCGCACGTTGAATGTAACCCATTTGTCGGCGATTTTCAGCACGTTCATCACCGGAGCGCCGAGGGCTATCAGCTCGCCCTCCTCGGGGTATATCTGGTCGATCTGTCCGTCGCAGGGCGCCGTCAGATACTGGTCTTCCAGAAGCGTCTGAACCTCTTCGATTCCTCCCTGGGCCACATTGACCATGGCTGCGGCGCTTTCCTTGTCTTCTTTCTGCGCTCCCTGGCGTGCGAGGCTCAGCTGGCTCTGGGCCGCGCGCTCTCCGGCCAGAGCAGCATCGTAGGCAGCCTTGGCCTCATCGCGTTTCTGAGCCGAAATCACGTTCTCTTTGTAGAGATTTTCCATTCGTTCATACGTTTTCTGGGCAATCTGCCGGGCGGCTGCCGCCTGGGCCACAAGCTGCTGGGCGCTCTGGATTATCTGAATGCGGGTGCCGGCGTCGATTTTCTTGTTCTGAGCGGCGGCGGCTTCCTTCATTGCCTCGGCCTGCATGAGCTTGGCGTCGGCGAGGCCTGAATGGATATGGATGAGGGTGTCGCCGGCTTTCACCATGTCGCCCTCCTTTACAAAGATTTCCGTCACGCGTCCGGGCAGACGTCCGGAGACTTTCACGGAGGTGGCTTCGGCCTGACCCTCTATGGTGTCTTCGGGGGTACTGAGGCAAAGGAATCCGATAATGGCGAGAACAATCACGCCTATCGTGAGCAGGACAAGGGCTAACATCAGAGCGCGCGACTCGCGCTGTTCGGGTGTCTTGTTGTCAATGTTGGCCATGGCAATGCAAGTTTTTTATGTTTTTACGGTTAGTGTTTTCAGAGGTAGTTATTCGTTATTCGCCTTCGCGGGTGTAGGGGAGAGTGCCGAGCACTTTGGAGAGATAGACGTCGCACAGACGCATGTCTATTCCGGCGTCGATCTGCTCGGAATGGGCCTTGAGCCAGGCGGTCTGCGCAGCCATGACATTGTCGGTGGTCATCACTCCTTCGCGGAAGGCGAGGTTGGCCTGGCGCAGGTTCTCGTCGGCCTTGCGGAGGTTGGTTTCGGTCATCTGGTAGGTTTTCACCGCCTCGCGGCTGCGGAAAGCGCTCTGGCTCACCTGAAGGTCGACCATCCGGCGGGCATCCTCAAGCTCTATCCGGGCAATGGTGGCCATCGAGCGCGCCGCGCGGTATTTGTTATAGTTTCCGCCCCAGTGCCATAGCGGAATCCTGAGCACCGCGCCCACGGAGAACGCTCCGTCGAGGCGGCGGCGGAATCCGTCGAACATGTTGGGGTTGGAGAATGAGTAGGCGCCTATGAGGGCGAGGCTCGGCATCATTTCTGATTTGGCCACGTTGGCTTTCTGATGGAGAATGTCGATTCCGGCCTGGAGGGCGCGAAGGTCCTGACGGCGGTCGTAGACATCCTGCATATTGTAGGTCGTGGCGGCCATGGAAGGCTGCACGGTGAGGTCGGCGTCCTCGTCGGCGAGGGGGAAAACTGTGTCAACCGGCAGTCCGCACACCTGCGCGAGGGCCATGCGTGAGAGCGTCAGGCCGTTGTCCACTTTGGTCTGGTCTACCTGCGCGGAATTGAGCTTGACTTCCACTGAAAGGAGGTCACTGGGAGTGGCCACGCCCTGCTCCACCATCAGCCTCACATTGCGGGTGAGCGTGTCGAGCAGGTTCACATAGCTGTCGGCGAGTTTTTTCTTGGCCTTTAGCGAAACCACCTGCCAGTAGGCAGCGTCCACGGCATATATCACGTTTTCGGCCTCGGCGTTCTTTGCGGCCTGCGCCAGTTTTTCGGCGTAATGCGTCAGACGGTTCATAGCCACGATTTTTCCGCCCATGAATATCGGCTGGGTAAGAGTCACGGCTCCACCGAACACATTATGGATATTGTAGGTCATCGCCTCTTTCGGGATGAGTGCCACGGTTTCGGGAATGGGCTGGCCGCCGGGGCCGAGCACGGGCTGTCCGGTGGCGGGATTTTTAACGATGTTGAACTGGTAGCTCTGCGTGGCGGGGTCGAACGTCTTGGTGGGCAGAAGCTGGTCGCTGCCGAAGATAGCTATGTTCTTCTGGTTGTACATATAGCCGCCTTCAAAGTCGAGGGCTGGCAGATAGGCAGCCAGAGCTTCCTTTTTCTGATAACCGGTCATTTTTATGGCCTCGGAGCGTGCGCGGAGCTGCCTGTTGTTGCTCAGAGCCATTGCGCGGCACGAATCGAGCGATACGGCTTGGGCCGCCGGAGCCGTCTGCCCCTTGGCCGTGAGCGTACCCGAAACAATTATTGAAACATTTATTAATGCCAGAACAATTTTTCGTAGGTCCATTTTCCGGTGTTTTATAAATAGTTAAAGTCTTATGCCGGACCGCGGATGTGTGCTCGCTCCGGCTATTGCACGGATTCTCCCGTTTTTGGGATTACAAATATAACTCAGTTTTTCATAAAAATGTTGAATGAGGCCGGAATTTTGGCGTGTCACCTGAACGTTAATTAGTAATTTTGCAGCCGTAATCAACAGACGGAAATATGATACATGACATAACCGAAAGGGCCGTCCGCGGCATCGCTGCCACAGTGGAAGAGGCTCTTGACCTTGACCGCAGCTGCTCAACCGACGAACTATGTGATGCTGCCGGCGAGATAACACGCGCACGGTTCGGGAACCGCATAGACACCTGCTCAATAGCCAACGCGCGCTCGGGCCGCTGCTCGGAGGACTGCAAATGGTGCGCGCAGTCGCGCCACTGGGCCACGGGAATCGACGAATACGACGTGATTCCTCTCGACAAGGCCATGGCGCTTGCCGATGCCTCGGCAGCTCGTGGCGTAGGGCATTTCTCGCTCGTGACAAGCGGACGCAGGGTAGCTGCCCCTCAGATGGAGAAATTCTGCTCCATTTACCGGGAGATTCGCCGCCGCCACCCGCGCCTGAGGCTCTGCGCGTCGATGGGACTGCTTGACGCCCCGGCCATGCATGCGCTCCGCGAGGCCGGTGTGGACCGCTATCACTGCAATCTGGAGACCTCGGCCGATTATTTCCCCCAGCTGTGCTCGTCGCATACACGAGCCGACAAACTCGCTACCATCGCGGCGGCCCGCGCCGAAGGTCTGGAGGTGTGCAGCGGAGGTATAATAGGAATGGGTGAGACCATGGAGCAGCGTCTGCGGATGGTGCGCGAGGCAGTGGAGGCCGGTGCAATGTCTGTGCCTCTGAACATCCTTTCTCCCATCCCGGGAACTCCGCTGGGCGAGATGCCGCTGCTTGAGGAGGAGGAGATAGTGCGTACCGGGGCGCTGATGCGTTTCGTGGCTCCGGATGTGTGGATAAGGTTTGCCGGAGGCCGCGCGCGCATGTCGGCCGAGTCGGTGGAACGGATGCTCACCGGAGGAGTCAACGGAGTGATGATAGGCGATCTTCTCACCACCGGTGGAAACCGTCCGCACGATGATTTCGTGACTTTCGGGCGTCTCGGCCTGGACAGCGCCACGGATTGATACCGCTGAACAAAAATTAACGATTTTAAGTTAATCGCGCGGATGAAAAGCGTGCATTATAAAAATCCGTTAAAACTTATCAATAAATTGAATAATAGTTGATTGTGACGGATTTGTGACGTAACTTTGCAGTGTAGTTTTTTCATAGGATTAGATTTCAAGGTTAAAAAAATTGATACTGCTCCCGTCGTGAGGATGAGAGCAGTTCTTTTTTGTGAAAAAAATGAGACTTAATTTTTAGGGAAAGAAAAACATAATAGGTCGGAAAGTTATTTATATAGTATCACTGCATAGCTGTTTCCACTATACAATCAAGTATCTTCCGATGAAAAAAAACAATTATACCTGTTGGTTGAATTAAATTAGAGAATATTTTATCCGCCCAATCGGATGATGATTAACGAAATTGACATATTG